>CAZNUC010000045.1:0-9826 GCA_964576165.1 uncultured Candidatus Planktophila sp.
GTGCCAACAACGCAATTGCGGTGGATTCACCGCCAGGAATAATCAGCGCATCACAATTATCGAGCTCACTGGCGCGTCGAATCTCAATTCCTTCTTCGCCACAATCATGAACCGCTTTAAGGTGTTCTCGAAAATCGCCTTGGAGGGCTAGCACACCGATCTTCATTGAAGGCACTCAACGAGAATGAGCGTTTACCAACCGCGCTCGGCTAGGCGATGTGGAACTGGAATGTCTGCAACATTGATTCCAACCATTGCATCCCCTAAACCACGTGAGACCTCAGCCAAGACCTTTGCATCTTGATAAAAAGTCGTTGCTTTGACGCATGCGGCAGCACGTTGGGCCGGATTTCCAGATTTGAAAATTCCGGATCCAATGAAGACTCCATCCGCGCCCATCTGCATCATCAAGGCAGCATCAGCAGGTGTTGCAATTCCACCAGCGGTAAAGAGGACAACTGGAAGTTTTCCGGTTTCGGCAACTTCCTTCACGAGTGCGTACGGTGCTTGCATCTCTTTCGCCGCAACATAAAGTTCGTCTTCGCGCATAGAAGTTAAGCGTCGGATTTCACCGCCGATCGTTCTCATATGTGAGACAGCATTTGAAACATCTCCCGTGCCGGCCTCGCCCTTTGAGCGGATCATCGCTGCACCTTCGTTTATGCGACGTAGCGCTTCACCTAGATTTGTTGCACCGCAGACAAAAGGAATTTTGAACTTCCACTTATCTACGTGATTGATGTAGTCAGCAGGAGTGAGAACTTCCGACTCATCAATGTAATCAACGTTCAGACTTTCAAGAATCTGTGCTTCTACAAAATGACCGATGCGCACCTTTGCCATCACCGGAATGGAGACTGTCGCCTGGATCTTCTCGATCATGTCAGGATCTGACATGCGGGCCACTCCACCTTGAGCGCGAATATCTGCCGGAACGCGTTCGAGGGCCATCACAGCAACTGCACCAGCATCTTCTGCGATTTTGGCCTGCTCTGCATTGACGACATCCATGATGACGCCACCTTTAAGCATCTCTGCCATGCCTCGCTTGACGCGCGCTGTTCCAGTTTCCTGTGACATCTAAAAACTCCTCGGATCTACTCGTTCTGGGGGTTGAGTCTAGCCGTGAAGATCGGATCTTTCTCAACCAGAGCGACCCACACCTGACCACGCGCAAAACTCAACTTTGATCCATCCATGGCTCTCCATGTCGTGCCAGATTGAGCATCGGTACGCGACCAGGTTGCTGGGAAATACTCACCATCGCGAAGAATATGACCCGTGCCGGATCCGACAGTCAGTGAATGAGGAGTTACTCCACCGAATTTGTCACCATAAATGGAGGGAACAATCTGCACCTTCTGAATGACAATCGTGGTTGGACTATGTGGTGCTCCCGAAGCCGAAATATTTGGAACGCCATTGTTAAAGACGGTCCAACGATTTTCTTCTACACTCCAACGAAATTCATAGGTAGCCGCTGGCCACGAAACTTTCACTTCGCTGATGGGCGAACCGCCAAGAGGCTTGTCACCAAAAGTCCATGTATTGGGCGCTGAACGTGAAACAACCTTTTCATCTTCTGCAACTTTTTCCATGAGCAGATCTGCACGTAAGACCATATTCGTCGGAGAATTCCGCAACGGATCTCGAGTGTAAATAGTTGGTGACTGACGTTGTGCGCCGTAGTCATGAAGGTTGGCAGCTCTGATCACTGGCAGTAATTTAGATTGGGCACCGCTATATGCAAAGACGACCGTTCCATACTGGGCAAGAACTTCAATATCTGTAATGCGCGCACTTCGAACAGGGCCAATCAATTGTGGAATTTGCGAAGAATAGATCGCAGCAAGACGAGTGAGTCCACCCTCAACCTGTTCAATGTAGACAATGTCGGCTTTATCCAGACCAATCTGTGGTCGGGCGGCGACTGTATCGTCAATCTTTACCGCCAAAATCTGGCCATCAAGACCTTCCCGACCAGAGAGTGAGTTGTAGGTTGGCTCAACGAAGATTTCATCAATGAAAGAGCGTCCTGAAGTAGGAATGAATGCAAGAGCAATAACGGCAATGGCGCAAAGACCGATTACAACTGAGAAGACTTTCTTCATTAATCATTCTCACGAATCAAAAGCCAGTCCCATGCCCGAGATTCGGATGTGACATTGAGTTTCTGACCCTTACTCAACACTTGTTCATAAATCTCATAGATCTGATGAGCCACCTGGCTCCAGTCAAACCTTTGGGCATAAATCCTTCCCGATTCTGCAAGTTCGCGCCGTTTCGCATCATCACGCAGAAGATCGATGACAACCTTTGCCAGAGACTGTGGATCTTCAGATTCAAAGAGTGCGCCATATTTGCCAGAGCCCAAGAGATCAGTAAACGCTGGAATATCGCTGGCAACAACGGCAGCGCCACCGGCCAACGCTTCTGCGATGATAATTCCAAAGGACTCTCCCCCAGTGTTTGGCGCAATATAGAGCGAGATTGATTTGAGAAAATTCGCCTTCTCGCTCTCGGAGATTTTTCCAAGAAATTGAAAACGTGTGCGCAATTCAGAGTTAATATCCTCTGAAATTTCCTCAGGATCACCCGGACCTGCAATGAGTACACGCACATCCGGAACGAAGCGCGAGATAATTGGGAGGGCGTCAATGAGTACCTCGAGCCCTTTGCGAGGTTCCTCAAAGCGACCAATGAATCCAAGCGTTGCACCGGTCCATTTCTCTTCCACGACGCCATCACGATATCTATCAGCGAAGATTCCGTTTGGAATTACATGCGCTGTTGTATCCATATGCTCTTGCAAGGTGTCATAAGCGGCTTGGCTTACCGCAATCTTCTCGCTGAGTCGCTCGATAGCTGGTTCGACAATCGAAGCAATTACGCGAGTAGTAGCCCCTTTCTTTGTCTGGGCATGGAAGGTGCCTACGATCGGGCCGTCACTAGCCCACAGGGCAAGCAAGGAAATTGATGGAACTGCTGGTTCGTGCAGATGGAGAATGTCGAATTCGTTCTCCAAGAGCCAATTTCTTACGCGAGCAAAGGCTGCTGGATTAAAGAGAAGACGAGCAACTGCGCCATTAAAAGGAATAGCTGTGGGCTTACCTGCGTTAATGAGGAAATGCGGCAGATCAGAATCATCGGTGACGGGAGCAAGAACCGAAACAAAGTGACCTTCTGCGATAAAGAATTCGGCAAGATCTCGGACATGATTTTGCACGCCACCAGGAGTATCCCAACCGTAGGGACAGACCAATCCAATCCTGAGCTTCTTCATCTCTTCTCCACGAAATCATCGTCGACCCAGATTCGTTGCATCATGTGCCAATCAACAGAATGGTGAGTGATCCCATTTGCGAAGTGATCAGCGCATCGCTGAACTATTATCTTTACCTTGCTCTCTTCATCCCCATCGTCGGGGATCTCAACCTTTTCTAGCTGAATATGAATACCTGTTGCAGTGTATGAAACAAATGCTGTGACTAAGGGTGAGTCAGTGCGAAGTGCCACGAGCGCTGGCCCCGCTGGCATCCGGGCGGTACCGCCGAAGAATGAAACATTGATTCCACTGCGGGACAAGTCTCTATCAGCCACTAGAGCAATAAGCTTTCCACCGCGCGCTCTCTCAATGAGTGCTGGAAAAGCGCTGCTATCAAGTGGAAGCACTTCCATCCCTATATTTTGACGGTACTCCAAAAATTTTTCAAAGAGCGCACGAGGTTTCAGGATCTCAGCGACAGTAACCAGGCGGGCACCTTTCAGGCAGAAATATGACCCTGCATGATCCCAATTCCCCGCATGCGGAAGCGCCACAACAACAGATGTTCCAGATTGAATTGGATCCATCAATAGATGTTCATTACCTACAGTCACCGTTGAAAGAATTCGCTCACTGCTCCAATCGGGTGAACGGAAAGTTTCAACCCAATAGCGCATATAAGAAAGCACCCCGTTGCGCGTTAGCTCGTCAAGATCAGCAGAAGACATAAGCGGATGGACTCGAGACAAATTTGATCTCAGCCTTCGTACGCTCTTGCCATTTTTGCCAAACATGCGCTCTCCCAGCCAGGCGAAGAGATTGTTGGCAGTCTTTTCAGGTAGATGTCGGATGATTGACCATCCGAGGAAGTACGCGCGGGCTATGAAAAAATCTTTCATTGATTAAACCTTGCGTAGTGCGCGATAGACAATAACGATTCTTTGGAGAACGGTTATCAACCCTAGGAAGGCCAAGAGTGAGAAGCCGACCAGTGCGGCGATCTCAACGCCTAATCCATAGAAACCAATCGCGGTTAAGGCGATGACAATTCTTTCGGTGCGCTCAGCAATACCGCCGCTGCAATCGATCTTCATGCTTTCAGCTTTTGCGCGGATGTAAGGAATCAATCCACCTGTGACCAATGAAATGAGAATCAAGAGCGCTACGAGACCGTCAACATCAATAAAGTAGAGAAGAACCCCAATCAAAATCGCTGAATCGGTGACGCGATCGATTGTTGAATCAAGGAAGCCACCCCACGCAGTCCCACCACCGCCACGTAAACGAGCAATTGCTCCATCGAAAAGATCGCTCAGTGCGAAAAATGCGATAACGAGGGTTCCGAGAAAGAGGTCACCGCGTGGATAGAAATAGAGCGCCGAAGCAACAGTTCCGAAACCGCCTGTAATTGTGACGGCATTTGCAGTAATTCCGATGCGCACAGCAGATTTGACCACTGGATTAATTAATCGGGTGATCAGAGGTTTCACATGCACGCTAATCATCGACACCATCGTAGGCTTTAACCCATGACAACTTCCACATCTGGGCCTGTGAGACTTGCCCTCTTTGGACATGTGAGCGCTACTCCCGCCGCCCTGAGGCTAGAACTAGAGAGCCGAGGGTTGGTCGTGGCCCCCAATGAGGGCGATCTAGCAGATATTGATTGTGCGATCTTTGCTGTGAATCCTTCGGCAGGTATTGATGAGCCGACAATAAAGAAATGGGAAGAGTTCAACGAATATCTCACACCGCGCATCATGGTGGCACTGGCACTTCCTGGTGCAGAGTTAGATTTCGATGATGCTGTTCTTTTGGCAAATCGTGTTTTTGACCAGATGGTGACACCGTTTCTAGTTCTCCACGGTGATGACGGAGCGCCCGCTGCGTTGATCTCTCTAGAAGACCTCACTGTGCGCAACTATATTAATGGGATCGCGGTTCTCTCTGAGAGCGAACCAGAACACCGCGAGTTAGTCGCAGATTTTCAACAAGAATATAAAGAAACGATCGAGGATGCTGGCGAAGACGCTTTTCAAGCCGGGCTCTTATTTCCAGCGATTCCAATTAATATCGAGAATCAGATGGGTATCGATGTGCTGCTCACATATCTCGATCAATTGCGATAAGTAAATATCAATAGCTTTCGCAGAATTACCACGCCGCAGCGATCTCACTTCTAGTAATCGTCAGCAGCTGCGGCAACACCTTTGTCTTTCCAATAATGGGCATGAAGTTTGCATCCCCAGACCACCGTGGAACAACGTGCTGGTGGATGTGGGCAGCAACCCCAGCACCAGAGATCGCGCCTTGGTTCATTCCAAGATTGAAACCTTCAGGTTTTGAAACAGTTCGAATCGTCTTCATCGCATGTGCAGTGAGTTCAAAAATTTCTTCTCGCTCTTCGCCGGTTAAATCTGTCAGATCGGCAACATGGCGAAATGCGCAAATAAGAAGATGGCCAGGGTTATACGGATAAAGATTCATGACTACATAAGCGTGGGTTCCACGATGGACAATTAGGGCATCTTCATCGCTTCGTGTAGGTATCTCACAGAAAGGACATCCTTGATCGTTGGCCTCTAGTGGCCGATTCTCACCGCGCAGATAATCAAGGCGATGAGGAGCCCACAAACGCGACCAGGCATCTGGCATGCCAGTTGAATCTATGTAATCCACTTTTAGACCTGAGTGCGTGATAGCACTGCCGCAGTGATCTCTGCGATTGCATCAGCTAGAGGCACGCCATTTTTCTGCTCACCATTGCGATATCTAAATGAGACTGCGCCAGCGTTCTGATCTTCTTCGCCAGCGATAAGCATGTAAGGAATCTTCTGCATCTGTGCATTACGCACCTTCTTTTGCATACGATCATCAGAGGCATCTAACTCAGCGCGAATTCCAGCAGCTTTAAGTGCCTTGACCACATCGCCTAAGTAATCAGTAAATGCATCTGCAACAGGAATTGCCATTACCTGAACTGGTGCCAACCATGGTGGGAATGCGCCAGAATAATGCTCGGTGAGAACGCCAAAGAAACGCTCGATCGAGCCAAAGAGTGCACGGTGAATCATCACAGGGCGTGCGCGTGTTCCATCCGATGCCGCATATTCAAGTTCAAATCGCTGCGGCAATTGGAAATCCACTTGGATTGTTGACATCTGCCAGGTGCGACCAATTGCATCCTTTGCCTGAACGGAAATCTTCGGTCCATAAAACGCTGCGCCACCTTCATCGTTTACAAGTTCAAGGTTTTGAGCAAGAGCTGCCTTGCGAAGGGCTTCCGTCGCCGCTTCCCAATCTTCATCAGAACCAACAGACTTCTCAGGATTGCGCGTTGAAATTTCTAAGTAGAAATCTTCGAGACCATAGTCACGCAAGAGATTTAGAACGAATGTCAGAAGTGAATCAAGCTCTCCTGGCATCTGATCTTTGGTGCAGTAAATGTGCGCATCATCTTGTGTAAAACCGCGCGCACGAGTGATTCCGTGAAGAACTCCGGATTTTTCATAACGATAGACAGTTCCAAATTCAAAGAGTCGCAACGGAAGTTCGCGATAAGAGCGACCTCGTGAGCGATAAATCAGGTTATGGAAAGGACAGTTCATCGGCTTCATGTAGTACTGCTGGCCGGCTCGCTTAATCGTTCCATCGGCATGGTGCTCTTCATCGAGAATCATCGGCGGATACATTCCTTCCGAATACCATTCGAGGTGACCCGAAGTTTCAAAGAGCGCCGCCTTTGTTATATGAGGTGAATAGACAAACTCATACCCTTCATCTTCATGGCGTTTGCGAGAATAATCTTCCATCGCGCGCCGAACGATTCCACCCTTTGGGTGAAAGACTGCAAGGCCTGAACCGATTTCTTCGGGGAATGAAAATAGATCTAACTCTTGCCCAAGTTTTCTATGATCTCTCTTTTCAGCCTCCGCCAATAACTCTAGATAGGCGTTGAGATCATCTTGTGACGGCCATGCCGTGCCGTAGATGCGCTGAAGCATTGGGTTCTTTTCGGATCCACGCCAATAAGCACCAGCGCTACGCATCAATTTAAATGCAGGAATGAGTTTGGTTGAAGGAAGGTGTGGACCGCGACAGAGATCTGACCAGACTGGTTCACCATCTCGACCGAGGTTGTCATAAATTGTTAATTCTGCTCCACCGACCTCGACACTTGTCTCTTCATTTCCACCAGATTTAATTCCGATCAATTCACATTTATAAGGTTCGTGTGCGAGTTCTTTTAAAGCATCAGATTCAGTTGTGACACGACGCTTAAATCTCTGCCCATCCTTAACAATCTTGCGCATTGTAGATTCGATCTTTTCCAGATCTTCAGGAGTAAATGGTCGCTCTGGCTCAAAGTCATAGTAAAAACCATCCCGTATCGGTGGACCGATACCAAGACGAGTCTGAGGGAAAATCTGCTGAACCGCTTGCGCCATGACGTGAGCAGTCGAGTGACGCAGAACTGCTAGCCCGTCAGGAGAAGAGATAGATACGCCTTCTACGATATCGCCCTCATGTAAATCAATCCAGAGATCACGAAGTTCACCATTGACGCGTGCAACCACAATTGATTTATCGTCGGCGAAAATATGCGTTGGACGTTGATCTGATTCAACGCTGCGGGCAAGACCGTCGACAGTGATATTGATGGATGCCATGGGGTAAGAGTACCTAAAGAGTTCTTGCTAACTCACGCAATTTGAGGCACAACCGCTCGGAATCGCCATCGATTTCTAATGGGCGTGCATCTATTGAGGCTATCGGCAATGCAATTTTAAGAGAACTCATGGCTATTGCGCCATCACATGACATCAGATCGTTCTCTGAGATTTCGCGTACTAGGAGGTCGCACCTTTCGATCGCAAGCGCTCTGATTACACCAGGCAGAATGCCAGATGTGATTGGTGGGGTAATCCATTGGCCAGCGATTCGCAAGGCAACATTAGACACCGCTCCTTCAGTAACTCGTCCTAGTTCATCGATGCAAATGAATTCATCAAATCCATGCACTGTCGCCTTGGCCAAGAGATCAAGGTGGTGCATGTATGGAAATACTTTATGTTGGCGTTCTGAAGTAGACCCTGCTGTCCGATATATCCCCGCAACTAATTGAGTGGCATTTGCAAGATAGGCGTCATGCGTTGCCACAAAGTGATCTGATGAAAACGATAAACGCAGCCGTCCAACAGAATGTGGTTCAGCGCCGATTACATGTTCTATCGCATCGAGAATGTGATCTTCATCTGGTAAAGAAATTCCAAGATGACGCGCACTTAACAGCACGCGTCGCATATGACGTGAAAGCAATTGTGGGCGCGAGCCCTCTGTTCGCACTGTTTCAAAAACCCCCGAACCTAACGGCCAGCCATCAGCACCGAGATACTGCTCTGTCTCATCAGTAAGTGCGTGATCGACCCAAATCTTCACAGGGTTCCGCCTGCAATAGCGATTAAGGTTCGAGCCTTGAGTTGGGTCTCTTCCCATTCAAGTGCTGGTTCACTCCCCCAGGTAATTCCTGCGCCAGTTCCATAACGCAACCACTCATCGCCTGTTGTCCAGAATGTTCTGATCGCAACTGCTAACTCGGACCTATCGCCGTGAATCCATCCAATCGCTCCACAGTAAGGACCGCGTGGTGTTGGTTCATGCTCTGCAATAATCGAAAGAGCTGAACTCTTCGGCGCGCCACTGACTGATCCGGGCGGAATCGTCGCTGCAAGAATCTCACGCCACGTGACTCCGGCTCTGATCTCGGCTTGAACGTCAGAAACCAAATGAGTAAGTCCTGGATGTTTTTCACGTCGGAATAATTCGCTCACATTGACGCTTCCATCAACTGCAATCTTGCTGAGGTCATTACGCATCAGATCTACGATCATCAAATTCTCGGCCTTATCTTTCTCTCCGAAATCGTCCTGATCCCAGCGGATGGTGCCCTTGATCGGTGATGTCACAAGTTGGCTACCGTTGCGAGAAAGAAAACGTTCAGGTGAAGCACTTGCAATTTCAAAACCAGGAATTTTGAGATAGCTTGCAAACGGTGCTGGGTTAGCGCCCTGTATTCGCGAAAAGAGCCCCGCAAGTGAATGTTGCTTCTTATCTATCAGGTGCGAAAGTTCACGACAAGCATTGACTTGGTAAACCTCGCCCCGCCCAATTTCTTCACGGATGGCATGAACGTACGATAAGTAATCAAGCTCTTCCAGCGAACTTCTCCACGGCCTCTGCAATATGTTCCACGCTGACTTTGGAAAGGGAGATTCCTCAACCTTCTTAAACTGCGCAAAGTGATACTTACCCTCGAAGGTAGTAAGCACGGCCCAAAAGTTGCCATCATCTAGTTCACTCGGATCGTCGGTGAACTTCTTCATCTTCGTGGCATGGCGATTACCCATCCAGAATTGATAATCGCGGCCGAACATGGGGTAAGGCTACGCAGGAAAGCCATCACTTTGGCGCAACGGCCCTGCCTGCGCTAGATTTGCCTCCGCAGGAAAATGCGGACGTAGCGCAGCTGGTAGCGCGGAACCTTGCCAAGGTTCAGGTCGC
>CAZNUC010000046.1:0-9476 GCA_964576165.1 uncultured Candidatus Planktophila sp.
CTGCTATCTTTTCCCTAGGTAAAGAACTAAGCGATAAGCCCTTGAGCATGCTTAGTGCCCTCCGCGCAATGTACGACCCGCGTTCGGTGGCCCTCAAGGAATACCTGCCGGCGATGAAAGACACCGTCGGAAGTAGCGGGTCTTTTTCATGGGCCCAGTCAGGGTATGTGTCATGTCTTTTTCATTATGTACGAACTGTTTTGCATTAAGTGATCTATCAAAGCAATCAAGTCAGCGCTGTAGATGTGAAGAACAGATTCCGGTCAATCTCGGGATGCTTGATTGTCCGAGTGGGCTGCATCTTTGTTACATCTGTGCACGTGCTGTTGCAGGTGGGTTTGGGCGGTATTCATGGAATGCGTGTAAGTCATGTCGGATAGTGAACTCAGGGATGTCGCAGTGGTTGGGTGTGAGTCTTCCACTTGGGCGACATTCGATCATGAATGGAATTGGGATTCCGTTATCGGCAACGCGGCCTGAGTTTGAGGCAGGGGCAACTGCGTTGATTGCCTTTTCACAGAAGAGCATGGCGCTCTCTGATTGGGGTCATTTGCAGACGCGAGCACTCTTTGAATCTGTGCCAGCGTGGGCAGATCGGAAGGTGATTACGGTGATCGAGTGGGAGAAGAAGTTCAAAGCTTCTAAGAAACACTCGCGTGCCGCTTTTGCGGCGTATTACGGTGTTGATGAGTTGTGGCAGGTGCTGATGCGGCGGGGATAACTATGGCATCACCAATCCGCCATCGACGGGGACAGTTATGCCCGTGACATAACTCGATGCATCGCTGACTAACCAAATTAATGTGGCTGCTAACTCTTCTGGATCTCCGTAACGGCCGGCGGGTGTTGCTTTCAAAACTAATTCGATCATCTCTTGAGGAAGTTCATCAGTCATCTCTGATGGGAAAAATCCTGGTGCAAGTGCGTTTACACGAATATTTTTACGACCGGTCCATTGCGTAGCAAGATCGCGAGTTAAACCAATGAGACCAGCCTTACTAGATGCATATGCGGCTTGAGGCAAGACTTGTGGCTTGATACCAAGGATGCTGGAGATATTTACGATTGCACCGCCGTTGGTATTTGCCTTTGCAAAAGCTTGCGCCATCCAATATGCACCAAAGAGATTGACATCAATAACTGATTTAAACTGATCGGGGGTTTCGCGTGTTGCAGGAACAGCAGTTCCAACACCTGCGTTGTTGACCAAGATATCAACGTGGCCAAATTTTTCGATTGCATGTGCGATGAGTGCATCACACTGTTCTGGCTGAGTCACATCGGTTTGCAGGGATGCAAACTTTCTGCCAGCTGCAGTAACCAATGCACCGGTCTCTGCAAGGCGATCGAAGCGACGTGCTCCGAGTACAACATCGGCACCAGCCTCGGCTAGGGCTTTAGCAAATGCGACTCCGAGACCTGAGGAAGCCCCTGTGACTACAGCGACCTTCCCATCTAAACGAAAACGATCCATCACGCTCATGATCTCTCCTCAAAGTCGACAACTATGCGTAAGGTTATGGCATGGATTTCACCTTGAGCGCTAAGACAAGCGAATACGCAGCCAAACTTCAGAGCTTTATGGAGAAGGAGGTCTTTCCCGCAGAGGCTATCTATGAGCATCAGCGCGCAGAGTTAGCGGCAGCGGGTAAACCGCATGGATTGCCTGCAGTAATCGAAGAGCTGAAAGTAAAGGCACGGGCTCAAGGTTTATGGAACCTCTTTCTACCTCATAGCCACGATCCTCACCATGGATTAACTGTTACTGAATATGCCACCTTGGCTGAAATCACTGGGTGGTCACCTGAGATCGCACCTGAGGCAATTAACTGCGCCGCTCCCGATACCGGCAACATGGAGTTGCTGGATATGTTTGCAACTGATGAACAGAAGAAGCGCTGGTTAGAACCGTTGTTAGATGGGCGCATTCGATCTGGATTTGCAATGACCGAACCTGATGTGGCATCCAGTGATGCGCGAAATATTAGAACCTCGATTGTGCGTGATGGTGATGACTATGTAATAAATGGGACTAAGTGGTGGACCACAGGTGCGATGGATGAGCGCTGTGAGATTTTAATTGTTATGGGAAAGACAAACCCAGATGCAGATGCACATCACCAGCAATCGATGGTGCTGGTGCCAGTTAAAACTCCGGGAGTAACTGTTGTTCGTAACTTAACCGTCCTTGGATATGTTGATCAACATGGTCACGCCGAGGTGAGATTTTCTAATGTGCGCGTCCCTGTTGCAAACCTTTTGGGACCAGAGGGTGAAGGATTTGCGCTCGCTCAAGCTCGATTAGGACCTGGTCGAATTCACCACTGCATGCGCGCTATTGGTATGGCAGAGCGTGCTTTGTCATTAATGATTAAAAGAACAGCATCTCGTGAGGCATTTGGTAAAGATCTGGTGCACCAAGGCGTTATCCAGCAATGGATTGCAGAGGCCCGTATCGATATTGAACAGGCGCGATTGTTGGTGCTCAAAACTGCCTGGATGATCGACACTGTGGGTGCTAAGGGTGCCCGTAAAGAGATTGCCGCAATTAAGGTTGCGGTGCCACAGATGGCAGAGCGCATCATTGATCATGCGATTCAAAGTTATGGTGGTGCGGGTGTGAGTCAAGATACTCCCCTTGCTTCAATGTATGCAGGAGTTCGTGCGCTGCGCATTGTTGATGGACCTGATGAGGTTCACATCCGCGACATCGCACGTTTAGAAATCAAACCTTATTTGTCATGAGTGATCTCACCGAGGTTCGCCAAGAAGATCGCTTTGATGTTGCTGCGATGCATGCCTGGCTTGGGCCACTTATTAATGAGGATGTACTGCCTGAGGTAATGCAGTTTAGAAGTGGTGCATCTAATCTGACATATCTATTGAAGTATCCAGATCGCGAATTAGTGTTGCGCAAGCCACCAGTTGGAACGAAGGCCGTATCTGCCCATGATATGAAGCGTGAATTTCTCATTCAATCTAGATTGAAACCTGTCTTTTCGTTAGTTCCGGCGATGATTGCATTATGTGAAGATCAGTCGATTATGGGTTCGGATTTTTACGTCATGGATCGAGTGATGGGTCCAATATTTAGGCGCGATATTCCAAATAATATTACCGCGCAAGATATTTCGGTTATGGCCGATTCATTGATTAATGGTTTGGTGCAGTTGCATGCGGTGGATGCCGCAATTTTGGCCGAGCTCAATAAAGGTCCGGGATATGTGCAACGACAAGTAGAAGGTTGGTCAAAGCGTTATCGCAACGCTCTTACCGATGATGTCGCCGATGGTGAAAAAGTGATGGCTTGGTTAGATGCCAATAGACCAGATGATGTTGATTCCTGCGTCATTCATGGCGACTGGCGGATCGATAATGTGGTCTTTGATTTAGAGCATGGGCGTATTGCTGGTGTTTTAGATTGGGAGTTAGCAACTGTTGGTGATCCACTCATGGATTTGGGATCAGCCCTCGCCTACTGGGTAGATCGTGGCGATGATCCAGCCTTTGCATCCTTGCGCAGACAGCCGAGTGACTTACCTGGAATGCCTACGCGAGAAGAATTTGTTTCGCGTTATCTTCAATTAAGCGGTCGCCGTTGTGATGATTTCACCTTTTATGAAGTCTTTGGACTTTTTAGATTAGCAGTGATCATTCAACAAATCTGGGCGCGTTATAGGGCAGGACAAACAACTAATCCCGCATTTGCCGGCTTTGGGGATGCGGTCAATACTTTGATTCATCGAGCGGAAGGAAAGATCGCATGAGAGCTGGACGTATTACCGTGTCAACGCGAGCATTTGCGGTTGTGGATGTGCCAACTCCTGATGCTGGTGCAGGACAGGTGCGAATTAAAGTTGCAGCAGCCGGTGTCTGTCTATCCGATGTGCATTTCTTAGAAGGAATTTTATCTCCGGGTTACTTAGTGGGTGATTGCGTGACTTTAGGTCATGAAGTTGCCGGTGTAGTTGATCAGATCGGTGCTGGTGTCAGCGGAGTTACTCTTGGTGATCGGGTCGTTGTAACCGTAGAACAGCGCAATGAAGCTCAACAGATAACAACTTTGGGCTTTGATTACGATGGCGGTTGGGCGGAATACCTAGTTACAAAGGCAGATTACATTGCCAAGATTCCAGATTCACTCCCCTTTGAACAGGCAGCAATTATTCCGGATGCTGTCTCAACACCATGGGCTGCAATTTCATCAACGGGCAAAATTCAGGCTGGTGAAAGTGCGGTTGTCTTTGGAGTAGGCGGGCTAGGAATCCACGCGGTGCAGTTATTAAAGATTGTGGGTTGTAGCAAGATCATCGCAATTGATCCTCGCAGTGAAGCACGAGCACGTGCTCTAGCGCGCGGTGCAGATTTTGCATTTGCACCCGATGATCCTGAGATTAAACAGCATCGTGGGCTTAACGCTGCCTTTGACTTTGCCGGTGTAACGTCAGTGCGAAAGCAAGCGCTCTCACTTCTTGGCGAGCAAGGGCGATTGGTGATCATTGGGATTGCTAATGAACCGATTGTGATCCCTAATGACATGGCATTTACATACATGCGTACTCAGATCACGGGCCACTATGGATCTGAAGCACGCCACGTGCGAGAACTCCTCGAGTTTGCGGCTCAAGGAAAATTAGATTTATCGCAATCGGTTACCGAAATAATGCCGTTAGAAAATGCAGCGCAGGCGCTAGAAAAATTGGCTAAGAAGATCGGCGACCCGATTCGAATCGTTTTAAAGCCATAACGCTCGCATCGAGTTGTGGCAGGAACTTGTGCCGCGGGGATTGATGGAATGAGCGAGGTTATTGATTGCCTTACACACTAACTCCGGTGTAAATACGCAAGCCTTTCCATGAAATATATTTGCCTGCTTTATTCACCGCCATAGCATCGCAGCGAAGCCAACGTTCGCCTTTTGCCCATGCGGCAGGATTCGGCGTGTACCAAGCCCAAAAATTGAAGAATGGATTTTTAATGAGACCGTCATCGCCCCAAGCTCGACATAAAGACTCAGCGAGATTGAGTGCGTCTTCTTCGGACATCTCAGCAGGCTTTGTCTTGAGTGGCCACTTTGTTACAAGGTAAGTCTCAGCGTTGTGAGTGCCAGAACAACTGACTGGGTTCTTTCGGGCGTAGGGTGCGTCAACATCGGCAACTGAATACATGAAGCACTGGCCCGCCCTTGGCTTTACCGTATATGTAGCGTTAGCGGCCGTAGGTGACAGTAATGAGCAAGCTAAAAATGCAGTCAACAGGATTGAAGGTGTCTTTCGCATCTTCATTGTCTTCACCCATATCCCTGACTAGTTGCTAAAACTGAAACCTAAATTACTGCAAAAATCTTTAATCATCGCGTACTCCTCTGGAGCCTGCGGCTCTCCTTCTTGCAGAACTATTTCCATCGCTTGTTGTAGTCCGGCTAAAGGAAGTTTGCCTTCCTGCACCGCCAGCTCATTTCCCTCTGTCATTCGTTGAAGCATAAAGATGTTGTCACCTTGGCTGCCCCAGTAACAGGATCGCTTGTACGCATCGCTTGAACTTGTAGCAAAGGTCATTTCCGCAAGTGGGTTTACCGAAACTGCTGACTCTTGGACATCATCGGCACTTTCACTCGAACACGAAGTCATGACAGAGACTGATAGCAATGCGACTACTAGGAAACCAGCTTTTTTACTAAACCTTTGATTATTCATGAGGAGATCGTTCCACTCCGTGTATCAATGTTCAAGAACATACTGGACCAGGATTAGAACCTTGTGATCTATTGACTAGTCACACTCGAGGTTTGCATCCCTTGATGCTTCCCAAGTGTTGGACACTGTGATTTCATGACAACATCAAGAACACCCACAAAAAGTTAGGTGAATTACATGAATGAAAAGTTTGAGTATCTCTGGGTAGAACTGGGCACCGGCCCAAAGTCATTTACTGGTGGTGGACAACAAGTACGCAAACTTGCTGACTCACTTAATCCGGGTAAAGAAATCTTGTACCACTTGCTGACGGGACCAATGGAAGCACTCAACTTTCTTGGCAGCGAAGGCTGGGAAGCGGTCTCGCAATCTAGTTACGGAGCGACACATTGGGTGCTCATGAAAAGACGCGTTGCAAGCTAGGTCAGAATTGACACGCTGCTGACTAGAGCAGAATGTTGACTACAAACGGCACAACGATGAGCAGAACGATTATCAATGCACCAAGACTGGCTAAAAGTGGCCCGGTGCCAATTCCCTGTTTGTCGGGAACAAATGAGGCGTTGTCGGAGTTAGCAACTGCGTCGACTAAGCGCGTGATGAGTGACTTATTTGGCCCAGAAGAAACACTTCCATTCCTGGCATTGATGGTCATTAAAGTTTCATCGCCTTGGTCGAGAAACGAAATTTCAACAGAGACTTTATTGAGGCCGTATTTTCCCCAGCCCTTAATCTTTCCAGGAGAAGAGCTTTTGATGCCGCCTAACTTTGTGAGGGCGTTTGCAACGACCTGCTGAGCTTCCGCCTGCGCGCCATGAAGTATGAATTGAGAATCTGTCGCCCCTGCACTTATTTTCATTTTCTCTCCCCTACCTTAGATTTTCCAGCCTGCTGCTTCACACAAGGCTCTTACTTCCTTAAATGAGTCATTGAATCGGGTGATTCCTGGAGTGCCTCTACTCAGCGGATTAACCAAAAACTCACTGGCCATAAGTCGAGTACCTGAACCAAAGCTAATGAGACTCAATCCCAATTCAATGCTATCGACATTCGATCCGAGATCCACAAGTTCATCTGCCAGATCTGAAAGACTTTCGAAGTAATTGGAAATCTCAAATTCAGTCGGATACGGCGCACTCTCGTTATATGTCGCGCGAGGTGCAGATCCAATCGCCGCTGAGGTGCTGTCCCAAGCCGTGTCACACGCCGCCAGATCTTTCTCAGAGAAAGACGAGCCACAACTTGCAAGGAGAGTGAGCGAGAGACCTATAGCTAGGACTCGTGCGAACTTCTTTGAAGCTGTCGCAATTTTCACCGGCTACTCCTATTGACCATTATGTAACGGACACTGCTTAAACTCTAACTCATCGCTATTAAGTGGTGGGTTTCTTAGGCTTGGAAATTCTCGGTGGCATAAGTTGCCATGCCGGATTTGATCAGTCATGACTAAGGGCATCCCAACAAACCCGAAGTGTGGAACCATAAATTTATGTCATCAGTGATTGCACCAGAACTGCTCGCTGTTGCGGATTAATCTGCATAAACCTATTGAAAGGATGCACAATGCGTGAAGTTGCTCAACTAAAAACGACAAATCTGGTTATTTACTTGCTTTCAGTGCTAGGAAGCGTAATTTTCATTATTCTCGGAATTCGTGGGGAATGTATCGATTATTGCGGTTATTCATATGCAGAGTACGTCACAAGCCCAACAATGATCGCAACAGGATTTGCTGCCTTGCTAATCTCATCACTTCTGTATCAGATAGTTAACTTGTTCGCAGTGCATGTGGAAAAGTCGCATTCAAATAGTTAAATCCCTAACGTACCCAGCACGATGATCCAACCGAGTGCTGACTTGGATACAAGGCTTAAGACGATGTATGACTTCTCACCGTATGCGTAGACCTTCCACTTTCCGACCTTCTTGTACTGCAGCCACATATTGATGGCGAAGCTATTAAAGAATAAGAAGGTGAGAAGGAAGCCGAATTGTGCGTATACGGGAATGGAATCGGCAATGTTGTTGGTGGAGACCACGAAATAGAGAGCGCCCATGATCCACGGGACGATGCCGGCGAGCACGCCAATGTTAAATGGAAGCCATGATGTCTTACTGGTGAGTTGATTATATTTTTCCATCATTAGCCCCATGAGGTTCATGATGAAGTTAAGTGTGAAGATAAAGACGATGCTTGAAAGTTCGATGAGGCCACCGAGCATTAAGAGAACAACGAGCATGAGGGAGGAGCTGATTGCGTACTCCCACCAACGTGCAGGGTTGATACCTTTACCGATATTCGCTTCGTAGCGGCGAACGTACATTGGCGACGAGATAAAAAGATGGGCAAAGGCTGAGAGAAGCAAGAAGATCGGCGCAATCAGAGCGATCGGGAACTCAAAGAGTGTTTCGCTTACCGGACGAACACCTTCGGGGGTTTCATCGAAGAAGCGTGTGATAACTGGGATCGTAGTCTCGGCGTTGAGGATAAAGGCGAGAGCGATACCTTGGATGAGGTGGGTGATACCCGCAATTCGGTTAAAGTTTTGTAGCTTGCGACCGAGCGTTGTTTCTGGCTTCATCGATTCTCCTTGTTAGGTGCACAAGGATAGAGGAAAGAAGTTGGGGTTGCTGATCGAAAGGTGGCCAGCTTACTTTTTCTTGTAGCCAGTAGGGCACTTCGGATTCACGGCAGTAACTTTTTTGGTCACTTTGCCTTTGGAGCATGAAATAGTTTTCTTTTTGTTAGTAACAACTTTTTCTTCAGCCACTTTACTGGGAGCAGTGGCAGCGGCGGCGGCAGCAGCGCTTTCACGTGCTCGTTGGCCGACGACATACTCTTCTGCTTCCTTCAGAATATCTAAATGCTTATACACCGGAGATGAATAGTTCACGCCGCCACTTGGATGCATCTGACCTGCAGCACCGCATGCATAGACTCCATTACCGTTTGGCGTTGGCCCTAAGTAGATCTCCTGTGATCGATACGTTGCAGTAATAGAGCCACCTGAATCACTGGGGCAACCAAAACCGGTACGTCCATTGAGAATTGTTAGATGATTTGCAAGATTTGGCAAGGAATATCCCATCACCGCCTCTGCTTCTGCGCGAGTGACCAGAAATGAACTCAGGCTTCTTGGTAGCTCAGATGACCTTTCAGTTTTCCGGCATGGTGGCGTATCGCCAGCCAGACAACGATCAAGGTATTCACCATAACCGTGCACTCGAACTGGAACTTTGTTGGCAATCAACTCCAGCTCAATCTCGGGAGTTAGTAACGCAGCTGGTTCAATCGAGACAAGATCTTTCTCAAGTATATAAATCACAAAGTCATCGAGCAGACCATTGTTGCTTCGATAGTTGGTAGCGATGATTCTCTTCTCAACACGGACTAAACCAGTTTCATCGGCAGCTTTCGAATTTGGTAATCCCACATATAATTCTGGAAAAGGTTTACCTGTTTTATTTCCAGATTCATCAAATCGATATTCAGAGTGAGCAGCCGAAAATACGATCCGGGGTGAATAGAGGAAGCCAGAGAAAAAAGCGTCTCGACCGATATAAATTGTTGACCCACTCTGTGCTCCATAAATAGGCACAACTCGAGGGTTGGTTAAATCAATCGGCGCATTCAGGGCTGCCAACGTCGGTGTGACTCCTTGGACGGGCAGCCACAAGAGTGAAGCAAGTAAGAGGGCTATCTTCCGTTTCATGCTGAAATCTTAGTGTGAAGCGAACTCATAGCGATAGAGGCAAGCTTATAAGTCTTGTATCGCGCGC
>CAZNUC010000047.1:0-9124 GCA_964576165.1 uncultured Candidatus Planktophila sp.
AGGTGGCGTGGGAGGTCCGACTCTCTCATTTAAGGGAATTGATAACCAGAGCTAGTACCGTAACGATGGCGCTGGAAATTATGTTGATGTCACAGGCTGTGGCAATACCTTTGCGGCAAGTAATCCACATAACGTGCGATTTATCGTTGATTCACTTCGATGGTGGATTGAAGTGATCGGAGTCGATGGTTTTCGCTTTGATCTAGCAACAGCCCTTTACACCAGTAAATCTGCCTTTAACTCTTCTCTTATGTCCGCTATTGAATCTGACTCTGTCTTGCGTAATTTTAAGATGATCGTTGAACCTTGGGATATCTCGCGATACTCACTCGGTGATTTCCCCCATCCATTCCGTGAGTGGAATGACGCCTATCGAGATGCTGTGCGCCAGTTCTGGCTGGGAGATATCACCCGTGGCTACGGCGAGGGCGTTGCCGACATTGCATCGCGCATCAGCGGATCCAGTGACATCTTCTACTATCGCGGACCTACCTCATCGATTAACTTCATCACCGCACATGATGGATTCACACTTCATGACCTTGTCTCTTACTCGCAAAAAAATAATCTTGCCAATGGCGAAGAAAATCGGGATGGTTCGAATGAGAACCGTTCGTGGAACTCTGGAGTCGAAGGACCAACTGATGACTACACGATTCTTGAGCGGCGTCAGAGTTTAAAGAAATCAATGCTCGCAACACTCTTTCTCTCTTCCGGCGTTCCTATGATGACAATGGGTGATGAGAGCAATCGAACGCAGTTAGGTTCTAACAACGCGTACTCAATGCCATCTGAGATGACACCGTCTATTGCTGACTCACCTGAAACTTTTGGTGGTGGCTGGGCTGTTGATTGGGATCTTGATCCTGAGGCGAAAGATATTCGTGACGCAGTTGAAATGCTTTCAAATATTAGGAACACCTACTTAGCAGATATCGCCTCTGAGTTTTTTACCGGAGCTCTCGATCAAGGTACGCAACGTAAAGATATTGCTTGGTTTAGCTTAGGTGGGAAAGAAATGACCGATGAGCACTGGGCCGATGGTGAGAAGCGATCTCTCACTATTTTTATTGATGCTGGTACTGACCGCGGACTATTACTATTTCTTAACTCATCTACCCTTGATACAACATTTACTTTTCCTGATGAGAAATGGGGAGACTCCTTTAGATGCATCTTTGATGCATCTCATATCACCGCTGAGCACGAACCAACAATTTCTCTTCCTGGAACGCAAGCGCAAGTAAAATCCCATAGCGCGCAAGTCTGGTTAGTCACACGTAGTACTAGGTAGTAATTGCGATCATCAAATAAGATAGTGATGTGCTCGCACTTATAGCTCCCGGACAGGGTTCACAAACTCCAGGAATGCTCACGCCTTGGATAACAAACCCTGATTCACGTGACCTGCTGGCTTCATGGTCTGCGGCAATTGATCTCGATTTGATTCACCTTGGAACTCAAGCCGATGCCGACGAGATTCGTGATACCGCAAATGCGCAGCCACTCATTGTTGCCGCGGGATTACTCAGTGCCAGAGAACTTGGTGTCGGTAATGCAGTTTCATTTATGGCCGGACATTCAGTCGGTGAAATAACCGCCGCTGCGCTAGCCGGCGTCTTCTCTGAAGTAGATGCACTACGACTTGTTCGAATTCGCGGTGTTGAGATGGCAAAGGCAGCCCACGGTAGTCAATCAGGGATGAGCGCAGTACTTGGCGGAGTTCGTGAAGATGTGCTCCAAGCGATTGCAGATGCTGGTCTTGTTGCAGCAAATGACAATGGTGGTGGACAGATTGTTGCCGCGGGAAGTCTGCAAGCGCTCTCTACATTAGCGCCAGAAGGTGCACGAGTGCGAGCGTTACAAGTCTCTGGCGCTTTTCATACAGAATTCATGAGGCCAGCACTTGTTGCATTCAAAGCATTTGCCGCCGAGATTGAAGTAAAGGATTCACAGATCGGTCTGCTTTCAAATAAAGATGGTGCGCCTCTACTTTCGGGTGTCAGGATTCTCGATCGAATCATTGAGCAGATTGCCAGCCCTGTCCGCTGGGATCTCTGCATGTCTTCGCTGGAGTCTATTGGCGTAACCCACGCCATCGAGATAGCACCTGCTGGAACACTCGTGGGGCTTCTCAAGCGCGGTGCACCCGGCATTGCAACACATGCACTCAAATCACCAGATGATCTCGAATCTGCGAGAACATTTGCAGGAGTTAAGGGGTAGCTGATGGCGATTAAGATAAAAAATGGAACGCACTCGCGTATTTTGTCAGTCGGCTCTTACCGTCCAAAAAAATTAGTGATGAATTCAGATATTGTCGACCGTATTGAATCTAGCGATGAATGGATACAACAGCGCACCGGAATTACCTCTCGCCGCTTTGCAGGCGATGATGAATCAGTTGTAGATATGGCGTGTTGGGCTGCTGAGTCAGCGATAAAACGTGCAGGTATGACAAGTGCTGATATTGATACCGTCATTGTTGCAACAATCACCTTTCCGCATCAGGCACCGAGCGCATCTACCGCGATTATCGAACGCCTTGGAAATCCCACCGCTGCCGCTTTTGATCTCAGTGCAGCCTGCGCAGGCTTTAGCTACGGAGTGGCTATGGCGCATGACTTTATCTATGCCGGAACGTCAAAGAATGTTCTTGTTATCGGCGTTGAAAAACTCTCGGACTTTACCGATCCCGATGATCGCGCCACTGCATTTATCTTCGCCGATGGCGCAGGTGCAGTAGTGATCGGACAATCCCAGACTCCTGGAATTGGTCCTGTTGCGTGGGGATCGGACGCGGAGAACCGTGATGCAATCACTATGAATCCACCTTGGACTCAGATGCGCAATGCTCAACAGAAAAGTGTGGCAGATATTGATTGGCCAAATATTTCTCAAGAAGGACAGAAGGTTTTTCGATGGGCTGTGTATGCAGTCAGTAAAGCAGCACTCGATGCGATTGATCAGGCGGGTCTGACAGTAAACGACATTGATGTATTTATTCCACACCAAGCAAATATGCGCATCATTGAAACAATGGCGAAAGAGATGAAACTGCCAGCAACGACTGTGATCGCTGATGATATTCGCGTGAATGGAAATACTTCAGCGGCATCAATTCCGCTTGCCATGGATATTCTTCTAGCCAACCATCCAGAGTTACATGGCAAGACTGCCCTTATTATTGGATACGGTGCAGGGCTGGTTTATGCGGGACAGGTTGTCGAACTGCCACCTCATCCATAAATTTTTTATGATAATCCCCGCAATTACTCGATAGTAAGGCTGGGAATCAGAGAGAATATCCACTTGAAGCATAGAGAAGAAAAGGGAAATGACTATGGCGCTATCACCGGTTGATGTACTTGCTGGACTTAAAGAGATCGTAGAAGAAGTTGCTGGAGTTTCAGCATCACAGATCGAACTTGATAAGAGCTTCACAGATGACCTTGATGTTGACTCACTCAGCATGGTTGAGGTTGTCGTAGCAGCAGAAGAGCGCTTTGGTGTGAAGATCCCTGATGACGCAGTCACAGATCTAGCAACAGTTGGCGATGCTGTGAATTTCATCGTTAACGCTGCTAAGTAAATACTCGCGAAATAGAAAATTTTGCTATGAAGCGTCGTGTTGTTGTCACAGGGCTTGGGGCTACAACTCCGCTGGGCTCTGACGTTGACTCGACATGGAAGGCTCTGATTGCAGGCAAGAGCGGCGTTCGCCTTCTCACCGAAGAATGGCGAGAGTTATTGCCAGTCCACTTTGCCGCTCGAGTTCACACTGAACCAACCGATCAAATGGAGCGCGTGGAGATGCGCCGGCTTGATCGCTCTGAACAGTTTGCTCTCATCGCTTCCCGTGAAGCATGGAAAGATGCGGGCTCACCTGATGTAGATAAAGAACGTTTAGGTGTGGTGATTGCATCAGGCATTGGTGGAGTGATCACCTTGTTAGATCAATACGATAATCTCAAAGAGAAAGGTGCGCGAGGAGTGAGTCCGCACACCGTTCCTATGTTGATGCCCAATGGCCCTGCTGCAAATGTTGGTCTAGAACTCCAGGCGAAAGCTGGCGTTCACACACCAGTGAGTGCATGTGCATCAGGTGCTGAAGCGATCGGTTACGCGCTCGAAATGATCCGTAGCAATCGCGCTGATGTGATTGTCAGTGGCGGAGTTGAAGCAGCGATACATCAATTACCTATGGCTGGTTTTGCAGCGATGAAAGCCCTCTCTACTCGTAATGATTCACCTGAGCGTGCATCTCGTCCCTATGACCGCGATCGTGATGGCTTTGTGCTTGGCGAAGGTGGCGGAATACTAATTTTGGAAGAGTACGAGCATGCAAAGGCGCGTGGGGCAAAGATCTACTGTGAGCTCGTCGGGCAGGGCTTGAGTTCTGATGGTTTTCACATAGCCGCCCCTGACCCTGACGGTGCTGGGGTACAGCGTGCAATTAAGTTTGCTCTGGCTGATGCGAATCTTTCAACAAAAGACATTGTGCACTTGAATGCACATGCGACATCAACGCCCGCAGGCGATGTTGCAGAAGCACACGCTCTTCGATTGGCTCTGAGTTCTGATGCTGACCATGTTGCAGTTTCTGCAACAAAATCTATGACTGGCCACCTACTTGGTGGTGCTGGTGCGATTGAATCAGTCTTTATAGTTAAAGCACTACAAGAAAGACTTGCTCCTCCAACTATTAATATCGAAAATCTAGATCCAGCAGTAACAATTGATGTAGTTCAAGATAAGGCGCGCGTATTGCCAGCAGGACAAATTGCAGCGCTCAATGACTCATTCGGATTTGGCGGTCACAACGTCGTGCTGGCATTTGCCAGTATTTAATATCTCTATTTAGAGACAGCGAATGTGACAGAAACAGTCGATGTGACTGTCTTTTCAATAGTTGATGTGTCATAAGCGCCACCGTCAGAGACCATTGTTGAATCAGGTGTTGTCACCTGGAAAACTCCACTTTTAACGCTCTGCACTGCTCCAACACTTCCACCGACTGCCTTGGTGATTGCAACAGCACGAGTCTTTGCATCAAGCATCGCTTCTTCGAGAAGTTGTGGACGAAGTTCAGGCAGAGTTGAGATGTAGTACTGGGGTCCATAGTTATTTACATTGACACCAGTTTGTAAGAGCGAGCCAATTCCTTGAGAAAGGGTGTAGACAAGCTGAACATCACTTGTGCGCACTGTGATATCGCGTGAAGCGCGATACGAAAGAATACGACCGGTGTTGTTTCCATTCTGCCATTCTTCGTTTGCGTAGGTCGAAACAGAACCTAAAGTCAGAGCATCTTTGGAAATGCCACCCTCTGTAAGATATTGAGTAACTGCATCAACATCAGAGCCAACCTTCTTGACCGCATCGGCTACGAGTGGGCTAGAGAGAGCAACGTTAAGAGTCCAGACGACATTATCTGCAGTTGCAGTTGTCTTTGCCGAGCCTGTCACAGTAATCCCATTATCAGTGCGCGCTGCAAACCCTGCACCAACTTTCACAAGTCCACCACCAACGGCTAAAGCCATAATCAGTGATGCTGCAATAACTGTAATCGAACGGGACTTTTCACCAGAATTAAATGTGCTCATACATGCATTCTATTACTTTTATATCGCCCGAAGTGCAATTGCCTCTTCGAACTCGACACCGCGGAAAGGTTCGAGTTCTAGCTCCCAGGCAGTCCCTAAGAGTCTCTCAATTTCCTCACGCAAAGACTCTTCATCAAAACTTTTTCTCAACCCCTGAATCAATAGATCCTCTGAAATTGCAATTGACCCTAACTCATCAATGCGACTGCGATGCAATCCAAGTTCTGGAACAAACCTAAAGAACTCTCCGCCAATCTCACTCTCTTCGCGCACTTCAAAGCGCAGGTAGTGCCATGCCTTCAGAGCGGTTGTGATTTTTGCTGCGACGCCTCTGCGATCACGAAATTCAAGTGATGTGCGAAATGTTCCGGCCGCCTTTGGTTGACTCTTCCACTCCAACGCGACCCAGTCTCCAAGAATTGATTGCAGACCCCATTCAATGTGCGGGCGTAGGGCAGCAGGTGCGCTATGAATGACAAGAAATCCGGTCACATGCGTTTTGGACATGCCGCGCGATGAAGCGATCGCTTCCATAACAAACTCCTAGCAAGGCACGCGATGTGGGTAGATTTGCGCGACCTTCCCCGATCCGCAACCTCTACTCCTGCAATCAAGCACGAGCTAGTAGATATATGGTGGCATGAGCCCTGAAAAAGGTAAAGGTCAGGTCTTGGTCAGGTATTGGTCAGGGTAAAAATAGGGTTAGACTTAGCCTCAGTCGGACGCTTAATCAGGACCCGTTTCATGGCAGTAGTCATTGCTCGGTATCGCTGGCGCAAGAGGAAGACCGTGTTTGAGGATTTCTCACACACCCACATATCGAAGGAATAGTAAAACATGGCAACAGGTACAGTTAAGTGGTTCAACTCTGAAAAGGGATTCGGTTTCATTGCAGTTGATGGTGGCGGACAAGATGTATTCGTTCACTACTCAGCAATCCAAGGAAACGGTTACAAGAGCCTTGAAGAGGGTCAGTCAGTTTCATTCGAGGTCGTACAGGGTCCAAAGGGTCCTCAGGCCGATGCAGTGAACGCTAACTAATAACACCGCTAGCTTTACAAGAAAGCCCCGCTCATTGAGCGGGGCTTTCTTCTTTTCTACTTCTTGGTTGTTACGGGTTTACTTTTTTGGTTCCGGCGGAATTTCGCCCATTTTCAGCTTCGCTGCTTCAACTTCCTTAGCCGGCGACTTATCTTTTCCAGCTTTCCACGCATCTAAATACTTCCACGGATGAACAACGCCGCGACGAACCCACCACGTTTCAGGTGGAGTTGGCCAAGAAATTCCGAAATGCAAATGCGGCGCGGTACCGCGCGCACTTCCGGAAGATCCTACTGAACCTAGTCGCTGTCCGGCTTTTACTGCAAGACCGGGCACGATATCTTTATGCACAGAACGCAGATGCGATCCGTAGTACCGAACCCCATCGACACCGATCAACGAAACCGATAATCCGCCACGAGTAAGTCCAGCATTTACTTTTCCAGACCATGTATCAACGCGACTGACTTCATCAATGACACCATCAATAGGTGCAACGAATGCACAGCCCGCTTTCGAAAGAATATCTGTTGCCGCATAATCGTGATGCGCGCGTGCATAGTTCACTTCACAGCCTCTCACTGGAAAAACGTATATAGGTGCAGCTTGAGCACTCACCGGAGCAAGACAGGTCAAGAAAAGAAAGAAGGAAACAATGACGCGTATTTTCATACCCTTAGGTTAATGCGCTGCGATCAAGTTTTGCCGTAACTGCCATATGAGGGACAGTGAGCGCCCACACAATTACCAGAGCCATCCAGAAGAAATCATCGGTAAATTCTTGTCCACGAATTGCTAAAACACCGGCAATAAAAAAAGTTCCTAGTAGCGCTGGAATTCCTGGAACTACGGCCCTAAAAAATGCTGATCGAGTATTCCCATCTGCATAAGCGCGCTGTGATGTCTCCAGCGAAAGAGTCAGGCGAGCGGTATGCCTCATTGCATGCCAGCATCCAAAGTAGAGAGCAAAGGCGATCAGAGGTGGGGCAAGGAGAGCTAAAGCAAGAAGTAATCCAATATCAACTGCCTCTCGATAACGTTTTCTCACCATTAATCGCGCGATTGATACACATGCAATAGTAATGACCGCGGTCAGAATCTCTTGGTCATACCCTTGGTGCCAATCAATCAGCGCGGGATTTACCTGCGCCAGCGCATCTGTACTTGCACTATTTACTAATGGGATCAGAACCGGGATTGAACCAGCGCTGACAGCATAGATTGCGCGAGGAAGTCGCACTGACATTGGTCGCCTGCGATCAAGTTCACTGATAAAGGCAGCATCACCGATTCCGAAGTGGACTGCGCTCATCACCAATACAAAGATGAAACCAATAACATTGAAGTTCAAGATCGCAATCACAGCCACGATCGCAACTAGAACATAGACAGAGATAAAGCCCACCATCACAAGCGGTTGTGATTTCGGCAATGTAACTAGATGATCAAGGGCCCCATGTGGGATTCCTATAGCTAGGGCCGCGATTGCAATCGCCACCTGCCAGTGCATAGAACTTTCTCCCAATAGTTGCGAGAAGATCAATGAAAGGATTATTCCAGTGAGGATAGCGACACTTGAAAAACTTCTGATGCCTTCGAAGAGTTTCACCTCGCCAGATTTCATGTCGAACCCCCTTGTAACCAACCCTACCAAAGAGGTTTATGAGAGGATTTGGCGTGGAGAAATTTGGGTACATGGCGATGCTCGCCTTCACTGTCTGTGGTTCATTCTGGCTAGAAGTAGTCTTAAAGACTGGTGTTTTGCGCCGCTGGAAGCGAGTTCTGGTCAGCGTCCTGCCTGTAAGTCTTGTCTTTATCATCTGGGACGCCTACGCAATTTCGCAGGGCCATTGGTTTTTTAATCCAGAGAGAACGCTTGGAATTTATGGTCCGTTCAACATCCCGCTTGAAGAGTATTTATTTTTTATCATCGTACCGATGGCTGCGATATTAACAATTGAAGGTGTAACAACAGTAAAGCCTCATCTGCGCGAAAAAGAGTTTGGAAAGGATGAGAAATGATCTATAGCGATATTGCAATTGCAGCAGTTCTCATCGCAGTGATGGTGGATCTATTTGTCTTTAAGAATTCACTTCTCACTCGGGTTGCTTTCTGGATTTCTTACTCAATCATTCTCCCTTTCCAATTGATGACAAATTGGTGGCTGACTCACTACCGTGAAGATGGCCAAGCGATCGTGATGTACGACCCAAATACGATTATTGGTACTCGCATCGCCGCGGCCCCGCTCGAGGACCTGCTCTTTGGCTTCGCTCTCATCCTTTCAACCATGGGGCTCTGGGAATTCTGGGGCAGGCGCGGATTCCAGCGAGAGAAAATCACGAAGAGAAAAGTTGCAAAGGAATAAGTGCAGTAAAGTTCGGTCAAGCCCCATACGGGACGGTAGCTCAGTTGGTTAGAGCCCCGAACTCATAATTCGGTCGTCGTCGGTTCAAGTCCGACCCGTCCCACCATC
>CAZNUC010000048.1:0-9073 GCA_964576165.1 uncultured Candidatus Planktophila sp.
TTTTGCATTCTATATCGCCCTTTACTGCCTGGGCCGATTCCTGATCGAGGATATACGAATTGATTCAGCAAATGAGTTTCTGGGACTACGCCAGAATCAATGGGTGAGCGTGGTTGTTGGATTACTGGCTCTTGCCGCATTCATGAAAATTCAGAAAAAGAGTTCAAAGATATAACTCCTCAGGTACCCTTACCGACATGGGTCTGGAAGATGTCTATCAAAGAAATCGTGAACACCGCACGCACCGTGCTGGCTGGTTACGCGCTGCAGTATTAGGTGCTAATGATGGCATCGTCTCCACTGCAAGCCTCATGATCGGTGTCACTGCGGCAACGCCAGATGAAAGCGGTTTTATCATTACCGCGGGTGTTGCAGGAATTGTTGCTGGCGCTATGTCAATGGCAGTTGGTGAGTACGTATCTGTCCGCTCACAAAATGA
The DNA here is from genome assembly GCA_964576165.1 of uncultured Candidatus Planktophila sp. GTDB lineage: Bacteria > Actinomycetota > Actinomycetes > Nanopelagicales > Nanopelagicaceae > Planktophila. Next base: position 440 of record CAZNUC010000048.1, read on the forward strand.
TGTTGAAGATTCCGATAGACATTTAGAGATTGAACATTTAGCAATTGATCCAGATGGTGAATTACTTGAACTCACCCAGATCTACATCGAACGTGGACTTACTCCAGAATTGGCAAAAGAAGTTGCACGCCAAATGCATGCGCGTGATCCACTCGAAGCTCATCTACGTGATGAGTTAGGGCAAACACCCCAGAGCAAGGCGCGTCCGATGCAGGCAGCCCTTTCTTCAGCGGCAAGTTTTTCATTGGGCGGTCTCATTCCATTTCTCGGAGTCTTCGCTCCAACCCCTGGCGCGATCGCACTGAGCATCGTTGCTTTTGCCTTGATTGGCCTTCTCTTCACCGGAATCACCAGCGCGAAGATTGCTGGAAAGCCTGTGCTGGGTCCTACGGTCAGAGTGTTGATCGGTGGTTCACTCGGGATGGCTGTCACCGCTGGCGTGGGTCGTCTTTTTCACATCACTCTTGGCTAATTGATAAGCGCGCTTGACCTACCATCTAGCCCCCTGAGTTGATACTCTTTTCTTCGGGTCAGCGTTGTCCCGTTGATATAACGGCACAAGACAACAGGGGACACCTTCCATGGCTCTTCCATCTACATTTCCGGTAGCTCAGGGTTTATATAACCCTGCCGACGAACATGATGCCTGCGGTGTTGCAATGGTTGCCACGCTTAACAAAGTTGCAACACATCACATTGTCTCCCAAGCACTTACTGCACTTCGTAATCTTGATCATCGCGGAGCTGCGGGGGCCGAACCCGACAGTGGTGATGGCGCAGGAATTCTTATTCGTGTACCAGATGCGTTTTATCGCGCAGTAACAACCTTTGATCTACCTGCTGAGGGAAGTTACGCAACTGGAATTGCATTTATTCAAGATGGATTTGACCCGACATCATTGATCTCCACCCTTGCACTAGAAGAAAATCTTATTGTGATTGGTTGGCGAGACTTGCCCATCAACCCAGAATCAGTCGGTTCGACAGCGAAATCTGTCATGCCGATCTTTAAGCAACTCTTTGTGAAATCAAAGAACGGAGAGAGCGGAATTGCTCTTGATCGTATGGCCTTTGCTCTTCGAAAGAGAGCAGAACATCAAGGAGAGATTTACTTTCCATCATTTTCTTCCCAAACAATTGTTTACAAGGGCATGCTTACAACTGGCCAACTCGAAGAGTTCTTCCCAGACCTTAGTGATGAGAGAGTTGTTTCACCTTTAGCACTTGTTCACTCCCGTTTTTCTACAAACACATTCCCATCATGGCCACTTGCACACCCATATCGCTTCATCGCTCACAATGGTGAGATCAACACCGTTAAAGGCAATCGAAACTGGATGCGTGCGCGTGAGTCACTTCTTGCAAGTGATTTGATTCCAGGTGATTTGTCTCGACTATTTCCAATCGTTGAAATGTCTGGAAGCGATTCAGCATCATTTGATGAGGTACTAGAACTTCTCTATCTTGGCGGTCGCTCTCTTCCACACTCAGTTTTGATGATGATCCCCGAAGCGTGGGAAAACCATGCAACGATGTCAAAGAAGCGACGCGATTTCTATGCATTCCACTCTTCCCTTATGGAGCCATGGGATGGCCCTGCATGCGTGACATTTACAGATGGAAACCAAGTAGGTGCAGTCCTCGATCGAAATGGCCTACGCCCTTCGAGATTCTGGGTCACTCGCGATGGTCTCGTAGTACTTGCATCTGAAGCTGGCGTTCTTGATTTTCCTGCTGACTCAATCGTTCGCAAAGGTCGTTTGCAGCCTGGCAAGATGTTCTTAGTTGATATCAATGCAGGTCGAATCATTGAAGATGATGAAATTAAAGATTCACTGGCAGAGGCTGCGCCATACGGCAAATGGGTAGAAGAGGGAGTTGTAAAACTATCGGATCTTCCTGCCCGCGAGCACATTATTTATCCTCACTCTTCAGTTCTGCGTCGTCAGCGAGCCTTTGGATATACCGAAGAAGAGCTCCGCATGATTATTACTCCAATGGCTAAAGGTGGGGGAGAAGCCCTTGGTTCCATGGGAACGGATACTCCGATCGCAGCGCTATCAGATAAGCCACGCCTTCTCTTTGATTACTTCACTCAGCTTTTCGCCCAAGTAACTAATCCACCACTCGATGCCATTCGTGAAGAACTGGTCACAAGTCTTGCTGGATCAATTGGCCCAGAACACAATCTTCTCGATCCTGGTCCAGAATCATGCCGACAGATTAGTCTGCCATTTCCAGTAATTGATAATGATGAATTAGCAAAAATCATTAATGTAAACGCTGATGAGGATTATCCAAATCTGCAGTCGTACGTTGTGAGAGGACTATTTCCTGTCTCCGGAGATGGAAACACTCTGCGCATGAGACTTGAGGAAATCAAAGCTGAAGTAAGTGCAGCAATCGCCGATGGCGCTCGAATCATTGTTCTCTCTGACCGAAACGGTGATGCCGAAGACACACCGATTCCATCTCTGCTACTCACTGCGGCGGTTCACCACCATCTCATTCGCCAAAAAACTCGTACCAAAGTTGGTCTTGTTGTAGAGGCTGGCGATGTCCGCGAAGTACACCATGTCGCACTTCTTATTGGCTATGGAGCTGCTGCAGTTAATCCATACCTTGCTATGGAGAGCGCTGAAGATCTTGTTATTCAAGGCGTAATCACTGGTATAACACCAGAGAAGGCCGTTCATAACATTATTAAGGCTCTTGGTAAAGGCGTCCTTAAGGTGATGTCAAAGATGGGTATTTCGACAATTGCTTCATATACCGGCGCTCAGGTATTTGAAGCGATCGGTATCGCTCAAGATGTTGTTGATGAATTTTTTGTTGGAACAACATCACGGCTAGGTGGGGTTGATCTTGATGTGATTGCAGAAGAGACCATCAAACGCCACCATATTGCTTATCCTCCTGGTGGGGAAGTTCCTGGCACCAAGCGTCTTCCTATCGGTGGTGAATACCAATGGCGCAGAGATGGCGAGCCACATCTATTTAATCCAGAGACGGTATTTACATTGCAGCACGCAACTCGCTCTAAGCGTTATGACGTCTTTAAGCGTTACACCCGTGCTGTGGACGAACAGAGCAAAGCGCTCATGACACTTCGTGGCCTCTTCGAATTTGATACATCCTCGTGCACTCCCATTTCAATTGATGAAGTTGAATCCGTTGCAGATATCGTGAAGCGCTTTTCAACAGGTGCCATGTCATATGGTTCGATTTCGCAAGAGGCACACGAGACGCTCGCAATTGCGATGAATCGCTTAGGCGGTAAATCCAATACTGGCGAAGGCGGAGAAGATTCTGCTCGTCTGATCCCAGAAGCTAATGGAGATTCAAAGCGCAGTGCGATCAAGCAGGTTGCATCGGGTCGCTTTGGTGTCACCAGCGAATATCTAGTTAATGCCGATGACATTCAGATCAAGATCGCACAAGGAGCTAAACCCGGAGAAGGTGGACAGCTCCCTGGAAACAAGGTCTATCCATGGATTGCAAAGGTTCGTTACTCCACACCGGGCGTAGGGTTGATTTCACCTCCGCCTCATCACGACATCTACTCAATTGAAGATCTAGCTCAACTCATTCATGATCTTAAGAATGCGAATAAAAATGCTCGCATCCATGTAAAGCTTGTAGCCGAGGTAGGTGTAGGTACAGTTGCAGCAGGTGTATCAAAGGCACATGCCGACGTAGTTCTTATCTCTGGGCATGATGGTGGGACCGGAGCATCACCGCTGACATCTCTCAAGCACGCTGGTGCACCATGGGAACTTGGTTTAGCTGAAACACAGCAGACTCTTCTGCTTAATGGATTGCGAGATCGCATTGTCGTCCAAGCAGATGGACAGATGAAGACAGGTCGCGATGTTGTCATCGCTGCATTGCTCGGTGCTGAAGAGTACGGATTTGCAACTGCACCTCTTGTGGTCTCAGGCTGCGTCATGATGCGTGTGTGTCATTTAGACACGTGTCCTGTTGGGGTTGCAACCCAGAATCCAGAGCTGCGCAAGCGCTTTACTGGAAAGCCTGAATTTGTCGAGACTTTCTTTGAGTACATCGCTGAAGAAGTTCGCGAAATCCTTGCCTCCCTTGGGTTTAAAACACTTCAAGAAGCCATCGGTCACGTTGAATTTCTCGATACCAAGAGTGCGGTCGATCACTGGAAGGCGAGTGGATTAGATCTCTCTCCACTTCTTGCTAGACCTGACGTCGAAAGCGCTCTCTATCAAGTAGTCAATCAAGATCATGGCCTTGAAAACGCTCTAGATAATTTATTGATTGAACAAGCAGAGCCTGCACTGACATCTGGTCAGAAAGTTTCCATCACCTCTGCAGTTAGAAATGTGAATCGCACAGTTGGAACAATGCTTGGTGCAGAAATCACTCGCCGGTATGGAGGAAAAGGTCTACCAGCTGACACAGTACAAGTCACACTTCGTGGTTCTGCCGGTCAATCACTTGGTGCATTTATTCCTTCAGGTCTGACGCTGCGACTTTTTGGAGATTCAAACGATTACGTAGGTAAGGGAATCTCGGGTGGTCGAGTGATCCTTCGCCCCGATGAGAGTGCGACCTTTAATTCGCACGAGAATGTCATTGCGGGCAATGTCATTGGCTACGGAGCAACATCGGGTGAACTCTTCATTAGCGGAATGGTTGGCGAAAGATTCTGCGTTCGAAATTCAGGAGTCACGGCAGTTGTAGAAGGTATCGGCGATCACGGATGTGAATATATGACTGGGGGAACCGTTGTGGTCCTCGGTACTACTGGGCGAAATTTCGCTGCAGGTATGTCTGGTGGTCGTGCATTTGTTCTTGATCTCAATGCCGATCTTGTAAACAAGGATATGGTCGATGTAATTGCAGTTCCTGCCGATCAGAGAGAAATCTTAAAAGAGATCATCTCCCGTTTCTTTAATGAGACAGAGTCTGCTGTTGCTGGCAATCTCTTATTAGATTGGGAGAACTCAGTTGGGCGAATCTCATTGGTGATGCCACGAGATTATGCACGTGTTCTTGCAGCAATGGAGAAAGCTACGCGTGAAGGTTTACCGATTGATCAATACGTGATGGAGGTTGCTGCAAATGGCTGATCCAAAGGGATTTATGACGACTCCGCGCGAACTTCCGAAGCGACGCCCTGTAGATGTGAGAATCAAAGATTGGCAAGAAGTCTATGAACCCCAGAGCTTTGAGCACCTGCAAAAGCAGGCTGGTCGCTGTATGGATTGCGGCATTCCGTTCTGTCACTCAGGCTGTCCACTCGGAAATCTGATCCCTGAATGGAATGATTTAATCTGGCGTGGAGATAAGACTGAGGCAATCGCACGATTACACGCAACAAATAACTTCCCCGAATTTACTGGCCGACTCTGTCCTGCTCCATGCGAGACGGCATGTGTTGTTGCAATCAATGCTGATGCAGTCACAATTAAACAGGTTGAGCTTCGCACGATTGAAGAAGCGTTTGCATCAGGCGATGTTAAGCCTCTTCCGCCAGATCGCATTACAGGAAAAACCGTTGCAGTTATCGGTTCAGGACCAGCAGGTCTTGCCGCTGCTCAACAATTGACTCGTGCCGGCCATACTGTCGTGGTGTATGAGCGGGCTGACAAAATCGGCGGGCTTCTTCGCTATGGAATTCCAGAATTTAAGATGGAGAAGAACATCATTGATCGTCGCCTTGCTCAAATGGAAAAAGAAGGAACTCGTTTCCGCACTGGAGTTAATGTTGGCATCGACATCACTGGATCTGAATTGCGTCAAAAGTATGACGCGGTCGTGCTCGCACTCGGTGCAACACAGTGGCGCGATCTACCAATTAAAGGTCGCGAAAATAAAGGGATCTACCAAGCCATGGAATATTTACCGTGGGGAAATAAGCAGGCTCTTGGTGAAGTTGCCAACCCTGAGATAAATGTTGCAGGAAAGCATGTAGTGATTTTGGGTGGGGGAGACACTGGGGCTGATTGCCTTGGAACTTCTGTTCGACAGGGAGCGGCAAGTGTGACCCAACTTGAAATCATGCCTCGACCTTCGGATGAACGCCCTGATACTCAACCGTGGCCTATGTATCCGATGATTTATCGCGTTTCAAGTGCACATGAAGAGCTTGATCAGCGCGTCTTTGCTGTCAGCACTGAAGAATTCATCGGCGACGGCAATGGAAACCTGAAGGCGCTAAAGATTGTTGAGACCGAATTTGTGGATGGAAAGTTCACACCAGTTCCAGGATCTGAAAAAGAACTCCCTTGTGACTTTGCATTTCTTGCAATGGGCTTTACCGGAACTCAGAGCACGCCGTTATTTGACCAACTTGAGGTTGAGCTTGATGAGCGTACCAACGTTAAACGTGATGAGAACTATCAAGGTACTTCAGAGGGAGTTTTCGTTGCAGGAGATGCAGGTCGTGGACAATCTCTTATCGTCTGGGCAATAGCTGAAGGCCGCAGTGTTGCAGCATCGGTAGATCGCTATCTTGAGGGAGAAACTCAGTTGCCTTCTCCTATTGAACCAACTGCTCGTCCCTTAATGGTGTGATCACACATCAATTTAAAAATAGATAGGATTAAGCCATGCGTCGTGCCAAAATTGTCTGCACCTTAGGACCAGCTGTTGAATCACCTGAAAAGGTGCGTGAACTTATCGCAGCTGGAATGAATATGGCACGACTTAACCTCTCTCATGGTGGTTACCCAGATCATCAAAGTCGCCTTGATCGAGTGCGAGCAGCCGCTACTGAAGCGGGAGTCCCGATTGCGATATTGGTTGATTTACAGGGACCCAAGATTCGACTCGCTCGCTTTATAGACGGCCCTCATGATCTGGCGCGTGGAGATGTATTTACTATTACAACTGATGATGTTGAAGGAACGAAAGATCGAGTGGGAACTACCTACAAAGGACTCACTGGAGATTGCAAACCAGGGGATCGTATTCTCATTGACGATGGCAAGGTAACTGTTGAGGTAACCAAAGTCAGTGGCAATGATGTGATAACCACAGTAATTGAGCCAGGCACCGTCAGTGACAACAAAGGCATCAATCTCCCAGGAGTCGCTGTTTCTGTGCCGGCTCTCTCTGAAAAAGATATAGACGATCTTCGCTGGGGGCTCAATGCTGGCGCAGATTTTATTGCACTCTCATTTGTTCGCAACGCTGAAGATATTAAAGATGTGCACCGCATTATGGATGAAGAAGGAATTAGAGTTCCTGTCATTGCAAAAATTGAGAAACCACAGGCGGTAGAAAATCTCGTAAGCATCGTTGATGCCTTTGACGGAATTATGGTTGCTCGCGGCGATCTAGGAGTCGAGCTCCCGATCGAAGATGTGCCATTGGTACAAAAGCGTTGTGTCGAACTTGCTCGTGATGCCGCTAAGCCAGTGATTGTTGCAACGCAGATGCTCGATTCCATGATTACAAATTCAACTCCAACTCGCGCAGAGGCCACAGATTGTGCCAACGCAGTCCTAGATGGCGCTGATGCACTGATGCTTTCAGGGGAGACCAGCGTTGGAGCGTTTGCAATTGAGGCTGTGCAGACGATGGCACGAATTATTCAACGCACTGAAGAAGGTGGACTAGAACGAATTCGCCCACTCAAGCATGAGCCACGTACAAAAGGTGGAGCAATTACAAAGGCAGCCGTTGAAGTTGGCTCAATTGTGGGTGCAAAGTTTTTGGTTGCATTTACACAGAGCGGAGACTCAGCACGACGTATGTCGCGCCTTCGTTCACCGATTCCAATTCTCGCTCTTACGCCAGATCGCGGTACCTACAATCGTCTCGCTCTGACGTGGGGAGTCGAACCGATGATTACACCGGTTGTCTCTCATACAGATGAGATGGTGAAGCAGGTGGATGGGCACTTGCTTGAAAGTAAGCGCACAACAATTGGCGATAACGTGATTATTGTTGCTGGGTCGCCTCCCGGAATCCCAGGATCGACTAATGCGATGCGTGTACACCGCATGGGCGATGCTGTTGCTGGCGCTGCGCCTGCTTACCGCTAAAGGATTCGGCGCACCCAAAAAAACGGGTTACGATTACCCGGGTAAGCCTCGGTACTCCAACGGTAGAGAGGGCAGTCTCAAACACTGCATAGTGTCGGTTCGAATCCGACTCGGGGCACATGACTCACACTGGTATCAACACCGCGCAGCACCAGCGCGTTCGCATTGTTGTTGCCGAGGATGAAGCACTTATTCGAATGGATTTGGTTGAGATGCTCATTGAAGCCGGATATGACGTGCTCGCTCAAGCCAGTGATGGCGCAGAAGCGATTGAATTAGTTCAAGAACATAAACCAGATTTAGCAATTCTTGATGTCAAAATGCCAATCATTGATGGCATCAGTGCAGCCGAGGAAATCATCTCAATCTGCCCAGTATTAATGTTGACTGCATTTAGTCAGCGAGAGCTAGTTGATCGTGCACGCGATGCAGGCGTTATGGCATATGTCCTCAAACCATTTACTATCAATGATCTTGTTCCAGCGATCGAGATCGCAATCAGTCGCCATCTGCAGATGCGATCACTGGCAGAGGAAGTAGCAGATCTTCACGAGAGGCTTGAAACGCGAAAGATCATCGATCGGGCCAAGGGGATCTTGATGGCCGCTCTCAA
>CAZNUC010000049.1:0-9019 GCA_964576165.1 uncultured Candidatus Planktophila sp.
ATTGCAGTATCTCCTGGTTCAGAGATTCCGTTTCGCTGCAGAGATCTAATCTCGTCGCGAACAAACTCGGCTTCGTCGTGTTCAGATTCTGCAACATAGCCAACCAAGGGAGCGCCCGCACCAGAATCAGACCAGAGGTTCTTCTCTTTGCGAGAAGTATTCTGAGTAATGACGGCGTTGGCGGCGGTAAGAATATTCTGGCTAGAACGATAATTCTGTTCGAGCAAGACTGTAGTGGCATTTGGATAATCAACTTCAAATTGCAGAATGTTTCTAATGGTCGCCCCACGAAAACCGTAGATTGATTGGTCAGCATCGCCTACAACGCAGAGCTCTGCAGGCGGTAGGCCATCTTCGATTGACCCGGTGAGTTCTCGCACCAAAATGTACTGTGCATGATTTGTATCTTGATACTCATCAACCAAGATGTGTTTAAAGCGTGATCGCATCCGCGCCTTCGCCTCAGGAAAGCGCTGCAAAACTTTCACGGTATTGAGAATCAAGTCATCAAAATCCATTGCATTCGCTGATTCCAAGCGCTTCTGATAAACGGTGTACACATCTGCAACGACAGATTCAAATTGGTTAGTGGTTGCATGCAGATAATCCTGCGGACCAATCAATTCATTTTTGGCGTTAGAGATGATTGATTGAAATTGACGCGGCGGATAACGCTTGGGATCTAGGTTAAGGCCCTTAGCAACAATGGTGATCAGGCGAAGTGAGTCGGCCGAGTCATAGATGCTAAATGAGTTGGTAAACCCTAGGCGTTGTGCTTCAAGGCGCAGTAAACGAACACATGCTGAGTGAAAGGTTGAGACCCACATTGATTTAGCGATTGGCCCAACAAGATCAGCAACTCGCTCTTTCATCTCGCCAGCAGCCTTATTTGTAAATGTGATTGCGAGAATTTCATAGGGGCGAACTTTTCGAACATCCATGAGATACGCGATTCGCCGAGTCAGCACGCGCGTCTTTCCAGAACCTGCTCCAGCAACAACGAGAAGTGGCCCACCTGTATGAATAACGGCAGCCTGTTGCGCTGGGTTCAGACCATCAACCAAGTGATCTGCAGGCGTTGCCATTTCGTTCATGCGCGGGAGTCTATTAGGATCGGCCAACATGGAGCCCCTTAACGATTCCGAAATTTCGCGTGTATTGGTAATCAACGCACATCCAGATGACTCTGACTTCGGTGCAAGCGGCACAATCGCACAATGGGTCAAGGCAGGAATTCATGTTTCCTATGTCTTTTGCACTAATGGCGATCAGGGTGGCGAAGAATCTGGATTTACCAAGGAAGAGATGCCGGCAATCAGGCAGCGTGAGCAAAGGGCTGCCGGAGCTGCAGTTGGCGTTACCGACATTACATTTCTCAATTACGTTGATGGCCACCTTGAACCAACGCTGGCTCTTCGCAAAGATTTAGTCCGACAAATTAGAATCTCGAAGCCAGATCGTATGGTCTGCCAATCACCTGAACGTAACTGGCAGCGGATTGGCGCAAGTCATCCAGATCATTTAGCAGCAGGTGAGGCAGCTATACAGGCTGTTTATCCTGATGCGAGAAATCCTTTTGCATTCACAGATCTACTTGATGACGAAGGGTTAGAGCCTTGGAGAGTTAAGGAAGTGTGGATGATGGGCTTTGCCACACCAGATCACTTTGTTGATATCACGGATACATTTGATTTAAAGATGGCAGCCCTTCATAGCCACGCGTCACAAACTAGCCATAATCCAGAGCTAGAAAACATGGTCCGCGAATGGGGTCAGCGCAATGCTGGCCTTGGTGGATTACCTGATGGACGTATCGCTGAAGCTTTTAAAATCGTTCACACAAATTAATTGCTACCGCGCTGAAGCACTTTCAATTACAACAAGTTGCACAGGAAAACCATCGCCTACGTAATAGGCCTGTCCATCTGATTCAACTTTATAGGCGCCTACTTCGGCGATCTTCTTGAGTAGATCCAAACCTGAAGTAATGCGACCAAAGATTGTGTAGTCAGGGCCGAGCTGAGTATCTGCATAGACTAAAAAGAATTGACTGCCGTTGGTGCCTTCTCCATTTGGACCTTTGCCGCTGTTGGCCATAGCGAGTGTGCCTGCTGGGTAATTATTTGCCCCAGCTTTAGGAAGGTTTTCATTTGCATATCCCTTCCAGCCGCCAGGACTTCCAGCACCCTGTGCGGTTGGATCCCCACATTGCAGAACGTAGATTCCTTCAGTTGTGAGGCGATGACAGATAACACCGTTGTAATACTTTTTATTTGCAAGAGTGGTGATATTTGTTGTTGTCTGTGGCGCTTCTTTAGTAAGCAAGGTAGCTGTGATGTTTCCGCAATTGGTGCGCAAAGTGAGAGTTTTTGGAATCTTCTTTGCCGGCGTCATGGGTTGCTTGAGAGTTGCTGGTACTCGTGGTTTCGCTGTTGATTTCTTACATGAGGCCACTGAAGTTGGACGCTCTGCTGCCTGCACGCTCACTAGCGATGTTGCAGTGAGCAAGGTTGCGATAAGAAGTGTCGGTACTAGTTTTTTCATAGCTTACTCCCACTCGATCGTTGCTGGCGGTTTAGATGTTACATCTAGAACCACGCGGTTTACTCCTTGAACTTCATTTGTAATTCGCGTGGAAATCTTTTCTAAGACCTCATATGGAATGCGTGACCAATCTGCTGTCATGGCATCTTCACTTGAAACAGGGCGTAAAACAATTGGGTGGCCATACGTGCGACCATCGCCTTGTACGCCAACGCTACGAACATCGGCCAGTAGCACAACTGGGCATTGCCAGATAGTTCGATCAAGACCAGCAGCCTTGAGTTCTGCGCGAGCAATCGCATCGGCCTTACGCAAGAGTTCTAGGCGCTCAAAGGTGACCTCACCAATAATGCGAATACCTAAACCAGGACCAGGAAATGGTTGGCGCCAGATGATTTCTTCTGGCAATCCAAGTTCAAGGCCCACCTGACGGACTTCATCTTTAAAGAGTGTGCGTAGTGGCTCAATCAATGAGAATTTCAAATCATCTGGAAGGCCACCAACATTGTGATGAGATTTGATATTGGCAGTGCCTGATCCCCCACCGGATTCAACAACATCTGGATAGAGCGTTCCTTGCACTAAGAATTCAACGTCTCCCCCAGCTGCGATCTCTCGCGCTGCTTTTTCAAATGATCGGATAAATTCACGACCGATGATTTTTCTCTTCTCTTCCGGATCAGTGACACCTTTGAGTGCTTTTAAGAATTGATCAACGGCATCTACCACAACAAGCTGTACACCAGTCGATGCGACAAAGTCACGTTGAACTTGCTCAGACTCACCACTGCGCAAAAGTCCATGATCGACAAAGACACAGGTCAACTGATTACCAACTGCCTTTTGAATTATTGCTGCCGCAACTGCTGAATCAACTCCGCCTGAGAGTCCGCAGATAACGCGCTTTGCACCGATTGCGGCACGCGCTTTTTCAATTTCCACTGATGCAATATTTGAAGTTGTCCATGTAGCAGGGCACTTAGCGATGTTTATGAGCCAGTTTTTTAGGATTGCTTGACCATGTTCAGAATGAAGAACTTCAGGATGAAATTGCACTCCTGCCAACAAACCAGATTCATTTTCAAATGCTGCGATGCCGGTATCTGCTGTTGATGCGCTCACGCTAAAGCCTGCCGGGGCTTGGGTGACGGCATCACCATGTGACATCCAGACTTTCTGTGCTTCTGGGAGAGATGAGAAAACTTTTGAAGCAGTGACTGCAACAAGATCAGTTCGACCGTATTCAGATTTACCAGTCTGGGTAACAACTCCACCTAAGCCTTGTGCCATCACTTGGAATCCATAACAAATTCCAAAGACAGGAATTCCTAGGGAAAGAATAGAAGTATCAAATGCTGGAGCGCTCTCGGCGTAGACACTTGATGGACCACCCGAAAGAATGATTGCTGAAGGGTTTTTCGCCAGAACTTCAGCGGATGTAATTGAGTGTGGAACTAACTCAGAATAGACATGTGCTTCACGAACTCGACGCGCAATTAATTGGGCGTATTGAGCACCGAAATCGACGACTAGAACGCCACCGGATGTGACGTTACTTGCCATGGCTAATAAGCACCTCTACGCGCTGGAAAGATTTCACATCTGAATATCCGCACGTTGCCATTGAGCGACGAAGTGCACCGAATAAATTCATTGAGCCATCAGCGCTATGTGATGGTCCGAGCAAGATCTCTTCGAGTGAACCAACTGTGCCAACATTGACGCGTTCACCTCGTGGAAGTTGGCTGTGATGGGCCTCTGATCCCCAGTGCCAACCAAGTCCTGGTGCTTGGCTCGCCTTTGCAAGTGGTGAACCCATCATGACCGCATCTGCTCCCATTGCAATTGCCTTTGCGATATCGCCAGAGCGGCCGACTGCACCATCTGCAATAACGTGAACATAACGTCCACCAGATTCATCAAGGTATTCACGTCGCGCTGCAGCAACATCTGCAACAGCAGATGCCATTGGAACTTCAATACCTAAAACTTTGCGAGTGGTGTGTGCTGCTCCGCCACCGAAACCAACTAAGACTCCTGCTGCCCCTGCACGCATGAGGTGAAGAGCACCTGTTGTAGTTGCAACCCCGCCAACGATGACAGGGACATCAAGCTCGTAGATAAATTTCTTAAGATTTAGTTCTTCCCGCTCTGAAGCGACATGCTCGGCTGACACTGTTGTTCCACGAATAACGAAGATATCAACACCTGCTGCGATGACCGCTTTGTGAAATTCTGCAGTACGCGCTGGCGAAAGAGATGCTGCGACTGTGACCCCTGCATCGCGAATAGTTTTGATTCGCTCTTTAATTAATTCTGGACGAATCGGAGCGCTATAAATTTCTTGCATGCGACGGGTTGCATGCTTATCTGGCATAGATGCAATCTCACCTAGAGGAATTCGTGGATCCTCATAACGAGTCCACAAACCTTCAAGGTTAAGAACTCCGAGTCCGCCTAAGCGACCGATTTCAATTGCTGTTTCAGGAGAAACAACAGAGTCCATCGGCGCTGCCAACATCGGCAGATCAAATTTGTAAGCATCTATCTGCCATGTGGTTGAAACTTCTTCTGGGTCACGAGTACGACGACTTGGCACGATGGCGATATCGTCAAATGAGTAAGCCTGGCGAGCGCGTTTTCCTGGGGCGATTTCGATTTCCATGAGTGCTCTCCTTACTTAGCCTTCGAATAATTAGGTGCATCTGCTACATGAAGCACATCATGTGGATGGCTCTCTTGCAGCCCTGCTGCGGTAATTTGAATCAGGTGTCCATCGCGGCGCAGAGTTTGCACATCTGGGGCCCCGGCATATCCCATACCGCTTCGCAATCCGCCAACAAGTTGGTGCACAACTTCTGCGACGCTGCCACGGTAAGCAACCTTTCCTTCGATTCCTTCAGGAACTAATTTATCTTCGCTCAAAACGTCATCTTGCATGTAGCGATCTTTTGAATACGACTTCTGTTCACCGCGAGATTGCATCGCACCGAGAGAACCCATTCCGCGATATGCCTTGTATTTACGGCCATCAATTTCAATGAGTTCACCTGGTGATTCATCACATCCAGCTAATAGAGAACCGAGCATCACAGAGTGCGCGCCAGCAACAATTGCTTTGACGATGTCACCCGAATATTGCAATCCACCGTCAGCGATTAATGGAATACCGGCTTTGTTACACGCTTTAGCTGCCTCCATGATTGCTGTCACTTGTGGAACACCGACACCTGCAACAACTCGAGTTGTACAGATCGACCCTGGACCAACGCCCACTTTGACCGCATCGGCTCCTGCGTTGATGAGCGCTTGTGCTCCCGCACGTGTTGCAACATTTCCGCCGATAACTTCAGTGACGGGTGAAAACTTTTTGATACGTTCGATCGCCTCTAGCACTGCGCGATGATGTCCGTGGGCTGTATCAACGACAACAACATCAACCCCGGCTTCGATCAGCGCTTGCGCGCGTGCAAACCCATCATCTCCGACGCCTACTGCCGCACCTGCAAGGCCAACGTTTTTAACTAACTTCACATGAGTAACTTGATCTTCAATTGAAAAATTTCGGTGAATGATTCCAATGCCACCAGCTTTTGCCATCGCAATTCCCATGGCCGATTCAGTCACGGTATCCATCGCAGAAGATGCCAGCGGGACAGCCAACGAAATGTTTCGAGTAAGCCAGGTAGATGTATTTACTTCGCTGGGAACAACATCAGATGCATCAGGCAGAAGGAGTACATCGTCATAGGTCAGGCCTAACATGGTGACCTTGTCGTGCTCGCTCATGGGCGCTCCTCACTGATGAGTGAATGCACAGTCTATCGGTGCGTTTAAGCCCCTACTGCCAGCGTAATTTCATCTACAGCCTCGCTCAATGAGGCTACAGAGCGAGCGCCGGCGCTCGACTTTTGATCCCAACCCGGGCCACCGAGAACGATCCGTGGGGCAGGGCGAACTCGTGGTAATTCGGTGATGAATTGAGACTGGGCATGGACTGGCATTTGGGCCCACAAGAAAATGGCAGGGGGTGCAAAACGAGTCACCATTGCAGAGAGTGCTTCGATCGGAGTTCGCGCACCAAGAAATTGTGTTTCGATTCCTCGTTCGGCTAACGCAGCAGCTAGTGCATGGAGAGCGAGTGAATGCATCTCTTCACCAACGGATGCAAGCAATACAGGGCGTGCATTTGTCGGAGTAATGATTTCTCCGGCTGATTCGCGCAGAACACGTTTTAGTATTTCGGTGAGCATATGTTCAATCTCAACACCCTTACCAGTCCTTGCCCATTCACTTCCAACCTCTACGAGTACCGGGACAAAAACATCTTGCCAGGCACTGATAATTCCATTTTCGGCAATCTCGTTACGCAACATCGTTTCGACAAAGAGAGAGTCCAGCGCATTAACTGCCTTGAGAATTGCATCAATAGTTTCATCGCATTCGCGACAGAGAGAGACCATCTCTTCGATTACAACAGCGCCTTCATGGCTACGTGCCTGCTCGGCAGCATCTGCTGGTGAAACACCTGCGCTAATCAAGCGACGCATCAACATCAGTTTTGCCAGATCGCCTGGACAATACTTACGGTGCGATCCCACTTCATGCGCCTGGGGCCCAATGCCATATCTGCGAGCCCAGGTGCGAAGAGTCGCCGGGGCGACACCGATCCTACGAGCCACCGCCGCCACGCTCAGAAGCTCTCCTGTAGCCGATGGCGGCTGCTCTGCTGGGCTCATGGGGTAATCGTGGCGTGAAGTGGCACATCTCACCACTTGAAATCACGCTCACCTGGCCTTCTTTTTACCCCCTGAAGCAACTTTGGCGCGGTAGATACTTGAACAACCTATGAAACGGTTGTATGGTTGGGCAACACGAGGAACGAATAGGAGTAAAGAGATGGCTGAAATTTCACGCTTACCAATTCCTGTAATGGAAGAGTGGGAATGGCAGTATCAAGGCGCTTGTCGCGATCTTGATCCTGAGATGTTCTTCCATCCCGATGGAGAGCGCGGCCCACGCCGGCGCAATCGCGAGAATGCAGCGAAGGCGGTCTGCGCAAGCTGTCCCGTTATCGCCGCCTGCCGCGCCCATGCCCTAGCCGTGCAAGAGCCGTATGGAATTTGGGGAGGTCTTTCAGAAGATGATCGCACCGCAATCCTCGAACGCCAAGGCGTCACACCACTAACGATCCCAGCTGCAATGATTGCAGAGGCAACGGTTTCGCACGCAAGTTAATTTTTTCATCCCGCCTTGTAACGAGAAAACCCCCGCGAGTAATTCGCGGGGGTTTTCTTCTTAATGCAGTTTTGGATTTAGTGGCTGTGGCCGCCAGGTCCGTGTGAGTGGCCGTGGCCACCAGCTGCAGGTTCTTCATCGGCTGGGCGCTCGTAAACGAGTGCTTCAGTGGTGATGAACATTGCAGCGATAGATGCTGCGTTAGCAAGTGCTGAACGAGTCACCTTAACTGGGTCGATAACGCCATCTTTTGCAAGATCGCCATAGACATCAGTTGCCGCGTTAAAGCCTTCATTGACCTTAAGTGCGCGCACCTTTGCAACTACGACGTAACCTTCAAGGCCAGCGTTTTCAGCGATCCAACGAAGTGGCTCATCGCAGGCCTTGCGAACAAGACGCACACCGACTGCCTTATCTCCAGTGAATCCGAGATCACCTTCGAGAGTATCGGCTGCATGCACAAGTGCTGCGCCGCCACCGATAACGATGCCTTCGTCGACCGCCGCGCGGGTAGCTGAGATTGCATCTTCTAGGCGAAGCTTCTTCTCTTTAAGTTCAACTTCAGTGTGTGCGCCAACCTTGATGACGCAGACGCCACCTGAAAGCTTTGCAACACGCTCTTGCAACTTTTCTTTATCCCAGTCGGAATCAGATGCTGCTATCTCGTTACGAAGTTCAGTGGTGCGAGCAACAACTGCTGCCTTATCTCCTGCTCCATCAACGATTGTTGTCGCATCTTTTGTAATAACGATGCGGCGAGCACGACCAAGATCAGTGAGGTTTACCTGATCGAGCTTCATGCCGATCTCACTTGAGACAACCTGTCCGCCGGTCAAGATTGCAATATCTTGCAACATCGCCTTGCGACGATCACCAAAGCCAGGAGCCTTAACAGCTGCCGAAGTGAAGACCCCGCGCATACGGTTCACAACGAGAGTTGAAAGCGCTTCGCCTTCAACATCTTCTGCGATGATCAACAGTGGCTTACCTGCCTGTGAGACCTTTTCCAAGATTGGAAGGAGTTCGGCAAGCGCTGAGATTTTATTGGCAGAGATCAATACGTAGGCATCATCTAATACTGATTCCATGCGATCTTGGTCTGTCACAAAGTACGGTGAAATGTAGCCCTTATCGAACTGCATACCTTCTGTAAATTCGAGTTCAACGGAAGCAGTTGATGCTTCTTCTACAGTGATAACGCCATCTTTGCCGACCTTATCCATCGCCTCTGCGATGA
>CAZNUC010000050.1:0-8867 GCA_964576165.1 uncultured Candidatus Planktophila sp.
CCATCTTTGGCATTCCCTTTGTCATCAATTGACGCTGGGTTGTAAATGTTGTTGCTGACATAACAAAGATGAGTAGAACAGTTACTAACTT
The DNA here is from genome assembly GCA_964576165.1 of uncultured Candidatus Planktophila sp. Lineage (GTDB taxonomy): Bacteria > Actinomycetota > Actinomycetes > Nanopelagicales > Nanopelagicaceae > Planktophila. The sequence continues at coordinate 92 of CAZNUC010000050.1, forward strand.
AACTTTAATGTCATCGCTACCAAGAAATGTCTCAGAAATTTTAGCGCCGAAGAATTCTGCTTGTGCTGCGCTCTCTAGATATTCACCTTTGAGATATCCGCGAGCAATCGGTGCAGCAACACCTTCTGGAGTTTTGGCTGCGATTCCGTTGAGTACTGTAAAGAGTGCGAAGAAGATAGGTGCTTGGGCAAGAATCGGAAAACATGAAGCCAATGGGTTGGTCTTATGTTCCTTGTAGAGCTTCATCATCTCTTCAGATTGCTTTTGGCGATCATCTTTATACTTCTTTTGAATCTCTTTCATTTGTGGTTGTAGAGCGGTGAGTGCGCGCTGACTTTTAATCTGCTTCACAAAGAGTGGGATGAGAACAATACGAATAACTACAACGAGTCCCATGATGGATAGAGACCATGTAACACCACTATTTTCTCCAAGAAGTGGAGAGAGAAGGTTATGAAATAAAACCATGATTCCTGATACAAGGTTGTAAAGAGGATTAAGAATAAAGCCCATGGTTACGCTGCCGCCTTTATGCTCTCAAGTGATTGTTCTACACTGCTTTTTTCAGTTACTCTGCTTTTCTCTTGAACGTAATCAACTCCACCGTGGGACCACGGATTACAACGCAATACTCTCCAGGCTGCCATCCCAACACCTTTGATCCCATATATTTTTATTGCAGTAAGGGCATAACTTGAACATGATGGGTAATACTTACAGCGAGGTGCAAATGCTGGCGAGATAAATTTTTGGTAAAAGGTAATAAGTAGGGTTAATGGGGCAAGAAGTATTCTCATGATCCGGCCTTCACTTGTGCGGTTCGGGCAATTAATCCGGTAATCAAAGTGTTGACCTCTGCTGAAAAAGATGGTGTTTGGCGCAATACTCGAATAACTAAAAGTGAGTTGGTGGGTAGTTGCGTAGCCAGGTGCGCAATATCGTGGCGAATTTGTCGAGCGATGCGGTGGCGTTTGACAGACCCGCCGACAGATTTATTGACGATAAGCCCCGAGCGCGCACCGCTTGGTTTTGAATTATTTGTGGCAGGTTTAATGTAAAGATATCCAACGAGGTTCTCTGTAGTAAGGCGAGAGCCGCTCTTTGTTGCGAGAGCAAAATCTTCGCTTGCAGTAAGGCGTGCGTTCTTTGGAAGCACTCTTTAGCTCCGTGTTTTAGCGGTTACGCTGAAAGACGTGAGCGACCCTTCGCGCGACGGGCACCGAGGATGGCGCGACCTGCACGAGTAGCCATACGAGCACGGAATCCATGCTTCTTGGCGCGACGGCGTGTATTTGGTTGGTAAGTACGCTTTGTCATGAGGTCGAACTCCTTTAATAAAGTAAAACAAATCTCTTTCGTGTCAGGCTCTGGTGAGCCCGGATTCATAAATGCGGGGGAAGCAACGGGGTAACGGTAGAGGGCGCACCACCTAGGGGTCAAACTCGCCTCCTACTCCAGGTTGGTTGGTCCAAGGGGTGAGAGCTTGTGGATAACTACTTGCGCTTTTCCTCAAAGAGCTCTACTTTTCGACTTCTCCACAGGCTATCCGCCGAATTTGGGATTTTGCAGGGCTCAACCCCTACTTTAGACCACAGCCTGTGGATAACTTTGTGGATAGCCGCATGGTGGGTTTTTTGGGTTTTTTTGAGTGATTAGGGGCTTACATGGCTGTTGTAGATGTGGAATTGAGCGCCCTCTGGGAGCGAGTAATCGAACATGTCTCTATTGGTGAGCCCCAACATCGCGCATTTTTAATGATGACTAAGGTCCTTGGGTTAATCCAAAGCGAGGATGGAACCAGTTTCCTTGTCGCAGCCCCTAACGCATTTGCAAAAGATGTTTTAGAGTCACGACTTCGTGTTGTTGTTAACGAAGTTCTCACTCGCGAGCTCGGGGATAAGACCAATATCGCGGTAATGATTGATGAAAATATCGAACTCGCGGATCTTCCCGCTCCAACAATTGTTGTCGAGAGCGCACCTACACCAAGTAAAACCTTGGGGCGTGATGCTGTTGGTTCAATTAAGAACGAGGAACCATCTCAACTTAACCCTCGCTATATTTTTGAAACTTTTGTTATCGGAGCTTCTAACCGTTTTGCCCACGCCGCTGCAGTGGCTGTCGCTGAAGCCCCTGCTAAGGCTTATAACCCGTTATTTATCTATGGTGATTCTGGATTGGGTAAAACCCACCTTTTACACGCTATTGGAGCTTACGCAAAAGAGCTTTATGGCAATGTTCGCGTGCGTTATGTTTCATCTGAAGAGTTCACAAATGACTTTATTAACTCGATTCGTGACGATAAAGCATCTGCTTTTCAACGCCGCTACCGCGACTTAGATATTCTTCTTGTTGATGACATCCAGTTTTTAGAAAATAAAGAGCGGACACAGGAAGAGTTCTTCCATACGTTTAACACTTTGTATAACGCCAATAAACAGATTGTTATCTCTTCAGATCGTCCACCAAAACAATTAACAACTCTTGAAGATCGTCTTCGTAGCCGGTTTGAGTGGGGTTTAATTACCGATATTCAACCGCCGGAACTTGAAACCCGTATCGCAATCCTTCGCAAAAAGGCGGCGCAAGATAAATTAAACGCACCGGATGATGTTCTTGAATTTATCGCGAGTAAAATTTCCACAAATATTCGCGAACTCGAAGGTGCGCTTATTCGCGTGACTGCATTCGCTTCCCTTAACCGTCAGCCGGTAGATATGGGCCTTGCAGAAATTGTTTTGCGTGATCTCATCCCAAGTGATGCAACACCAGAGATCACCGCCGCGACCATCATGGCCTCCACCGCTTCCTATTTCAGCCTTACTCTTGATGACCTGTGTGGCACCTCTCGTTCGCGCGTGTTGGTTAATGCTCGTCAGATCGCTATGTATCTCTGCCGCGAGCTGACCGAACTATCCCTACCTAAAATTGGCCAAACTTTCGGCGGTCGCGATCACACCACAGTGATGCACGCAGATCGGAAAATTCGCCAATTGATGGCTGAGCGACGTTCGATCTATAACCAGGTCACAGAGCTCACCAACAGAATTAAGGTGGCAGCAAAAAACTAAATATGGTGGTTGGGTAGATATGTCCTAATTAGGGCGCTTTACCCCCAACTGTGGAGAACTTGTGGATAACTGTGGTTATCTCCGCTTAATCGGTGGATAACACAAGGGAAGTTTTTGTGGAGGGTTCCCGCTCAACGCGAGCGAGCCCCACAGCAAAGATTTATCCACAAAAAAGACAGAGTTACCCACCTTCTCCCCACAAGGAGAATGTCAGGTGAGGCGGTACTGAACAGGGCTTTTATGCTTTTTAACGGGTTACTCCACAGAAAAGCGCTCTAGTTACTACTACTACCTTTATATAAAAAGAAAGACCCACACACGAACTGTGAGGGAGAGAGTTTTACAATGGCGCGCTCTGTGCCAGACTTTCAAAGAATGTGAAGAGAGCGAAAGCGGTGAGAGATGAAATTTACAGTTGACCAGCAAGGTCTTACTGATGGCGTGAACTGGGTATCCCGCAGCTTATCCACCCGCCCAATTAAAACTGAACTTCTAGGCATCGTCATCGACGCCAGCGGTGATGAAGTTTTTCTTTCTGGTTCCGATTTAGAAACTTCAAGTAAAGCGCACTTCGCCGCTGATATTAGTGTTAAAGGAAAAGTACTTGTCCCAGGAAAACTCCTTGCCGAAATTTGCCGCTCACTTCCAAATAAACCAATCACAATCGCATTAGAAGGAACACGAGTATTTGTGACATCAGGAGCTGCTAAATTCACACTCCCAACACTGTCAATCGATGAGTATCCACACCTTCCAGAACTTCCAGAGACTACCGGTGTCGTCGCTAGCGATACCTTCGCTCAAGCCGTCGCGCAAGTTGCCGTCGCTGCAGGACGCGATGACTCACTTCCAACACTGACAGGTGTACACATCGATATCGCTGAAGAGAAAATAACTCTCGCAGCAACAGATCGCTACCGATTAGCAGTACGCGAATTTAATTGGCAACCATCTCAACCAGGTGTGTCAACAACTGCGTTGTTACGAGGCCGCACAATTGCTGAAGCAGCAAAGTCACTAGCAGGATCGAAAGAAGTTTCTCTCTCTTTAGCACCGGCTGTAAGTAATGATCGCCTCGCAGGTTTTGCAGGTTCTGGAAAAACTATGACATCACGAATGTTAGATGGAACATTCCCACCATATCGACACCTTCTTGAGCAAAACATTATCTCCACCGCTGTCATAGAGGTGGCGTCATTCCTTGACTCGGTTCGCCGAGTAGCCCTTGTTACCGACAAAACAGTTCCACTCCGCTTGGAATTCAACGGAACAACACTCTCTCTTGAAGCGGGCGCTGGAGAAGAAGCGCAAGCCACAGAAACGATCGATATTTTGCTCACAGGTGAAGCGATTTCGATCGCTTTTAACCCAACATTTCTCGCCGATGGCCTCCAAGCGGTCGGAACACCGTTTGTCCAAATTTCATTTACTGGATCAAATAAACCAGCGGTATTAATGGGCAAGAACGAAGCATCTGGAAGCGTGGTTGAAAATTACCGTTATCTTCTTATGCCTATGCGTTATGCCTCATAGTTAAACAAGATTTAAACCATGCATGTGACACGGCTAGCTCTCACAAATTTTCGTTCATATGAAAAGTTAGAGTTAGCCTTTCAACCAGGCGTCAATACTTTTATTGGTGATAACGGTTGCGGTAAAACAAATATCGCTGAAGCTTTAATCTATCTTGGCTTCCTCTCATCCCACCGTGTGTCAACTAACGCACCTTTAATTCATAAAGATCTTGACCAAGCGATAATCCGTACCGAAATCTCTAGCGACGAGAGAACACTTACTGTTGATCTTGAGATTAATGCTAATAAAGCAAATCGGGCGCGGATTAATCAAAACCCAACAAAATCACAACGCGAAATACTTGGCGCTCTGCAAGTTATTTACTTTACCCCTGAAGATTTAGATCTTGTCCGCGGCGAACCCTCAGGACGCCGTGATTTCATGGATAAATTACTCATTACTCGTACCCCTCGACTTGCAGGCGTAATCTCTGATTACGATCGAGTTCTTAGACAGAGAAACACTTTGTTAAAAACTCGAGCAGCCGAGAATGCTTTAGCGCCATGGACAGAACAACTCATCGCGCTAGGCGCTGAACTCACCGCCGAAAGAATCAATCTTGTTGAAAAACTCAATCCTTTCGTTGCCAAAAATTACGCCAACTTAAATGAGGTGAAAACTGCATCGATAGCATATAAATCATCGACCGAGGGCCTCTCTAAAGATTTTGCTTCCAACTTAAAAGTGTTGAACGATAAACAAATAGAGGTTGCTAGAAATGAGTTAGAGCGCGGTGTGAGCCTTGTAGGTCCACATCGCGACGATCTATATCTTCACTTAGGCGAGTTTCCCGCCAAAGGTTATGCCAGCCACGGTGAATCGTGGTCGATAGCAATTTCATTACGTATCGGCGCTTTCATGTTACTGCGCGAAGAAGGATCGCATCCGATATTGATTCTTGATGACATTTTCGCTGAACTAGATACTGCTAGACGCGCACAATTAGTGGCGGTTACACGTGCAGCAGAGCAAACATTTATCACCGCAGCGGTAGAAAGTGATTTACCGGAAGAGTTACTTACAGAGCGCTTCTATGTTTCTCCAGGTGTTGTCAGAAAAACAAAGGCGACAGAATGAGCGCTAAACGAATTGATTTAGCACTTGAACTGTTTAGAACATATAAGACAGGTTTTATAAAGAAGAAAAAGATAGAAATAATCGAAGAGAAATCAAAACCTGGTGATCCAACACTGATTAGCGATGTACTAAATAACCTTGTCACCCAAAGACAATGGGAGTCAGGGTTAGCTGAAGGAAACCTCTTTGCACAATGGGAAAAAATTGTCGGAAGCGATATCGCATCACACGCGACACCTATTTCAATCTACGAAGGAACACTTCTTATCCAATGTTCTTCAACTGCATGGGCGACACAACTTCAAGCAGTGCAAGACCAATTGCTCACCACAATCAGGTCGAGTGCTCCAGGGGCGCTGGTGGAATCCCTGCGCTTTTCTGGCCCATCAGCCCCATCATGGAAGAAGGGGATCCGCACGATTCGTGGGGCTCGCGGCCCACGAGATACCTACGGTTAAAGTGTGGTTAAAGTGTGGTTAAAAGTTGGTTTAAAGGTAGGGTAAATAACCTGACCCACTAGGTACCCTCACCCCGCGCGAGATCGTCTCTCTAATCCCCACCCTAGGGCTTATTCGCGGTTTACTGTTCTTGATTCCGCGATAGGATATCGCCTTGCTTCGAGGGAAAACACCCCTGTAGCCCCATACAGCGTTTTTAGGAGTTTTAGGTGAGCGAAAAAAACGGCGGATATGATGCCAGTTCGATCACAGTCCTTGAGGGGTTAGCCGCGGTTCGAAAACGCCCTGGAATGTATATCGGCTCCACCGGTGAACGAGGACTCCACCACCTGGTCTATGAAATCGTCGACAACGCAGTGGATGAAGCGCTTGCCGGATATTGCACCGAAGTCAACATAACAATTATGCAAGACGGTTCACTGCAAGTGGTCGATAACGGCCGTGGAATCCCTGTAGATATTCACCCTGTCGAGAAAAAACCCGCACTCGAAGTTGTGCTCACCGTTCTACACGCAGGTGGAAAGTTCGGCGATGGTGGCTACTCCGTTTCAGGCGGGCTCCATGGTGTTGGTGTATCAGTTGTTAACGCACTCAGCTCTAATTTAGCAGTCGAAGTACACCGCGACGGTTTCGTTTGGCGCCAAAGTTACAAATTAGGTGTGCCGAATGCACCTGTCGAAAAAGGTGAAGCATCAACACGTACCGGGACCACCGTGCAATTCTGGCCAGCAGAAGAAATATTTGAAACAACAGATTTCTCTTTTGAAATTCTCTCAACACGTTTCCGCGAAATGGCATTTCTTAACCGCGGATTAATCCTGACCTTAACTGATCTTCGCCCAGGGCATGTTGACGATAAAGGTGAAGCGCTCACAGTCAGATATCAATATCAAGGCGGAATTGCAGATTTCGTAAAACACCTGAACTCCACTCGCGGCGAGCAACACAAATCAATTATTTACATCGAGGCCGAGGATAAAAAGTTAAAAATAAGCCTAGAAGTAGCAATGCAGTGGAATACCGGATTCTCTGAATCGGTCTACACCTTCGCAAATACAATTCATACCCATGAAGGCGGCACCCACGAAGAAGGCTTCAGAACAGCACTTACTTCGATTGTAAATAAATTTGCTGAAGAACAAGGATTTATTAAGAAGAAGGAAGATCGTCTCACTGGAGATGATGTTCGTGAAGGCCTCACAGCAATTGTCTCTCTCAAATTAGCAGAACCACAATTTGAAGGACAAACAAAGACAAAACTTGGGAATACAGAAGCAAAATCATTTACACAAAAGGCTGTCAATGAATTTCTTACACAATGGTTTGAAGCCAACCCAAATGAGGGTAAAGATATTGTCAGAAAGAGCATTGATGCCGCTGCGGCCCGTGTTGCGGCGCGAAAGGCCCGCGATTTAAGCAGAAACCGTAAAGGTTTATTAGAAGGCCGTGGAATGCCAGGAAAGTTAGCTGATTGCCAGTGGACGGAACCTGAAAAATGCGAGCTCTATATTGTTGAGGGTGACTCCGCAGGTGGCTCTACAAAAGGAGGCCGCGATTCACGTAACCAAGCAGTACTGCCTATCCGCGGAAAAATTCTCAATGTTGAAAAAGCGCGCATTGATCGAGTCTTACAAAACAATGAAGTGCAAGCGCTCATCACAGCGCTAGGCACAGGTATCCACGATGATTTCGATATTCAAAAACTTCGATATCACAAAATTATTTTGATGGCAGATGCCGATGTTGACGGACAACACATCCGCACACTCTTACTCACACTTCTCTTCCGTTTTATGCGTCCACTTATTGAAAGCGGTTTCGTCTACATCGCTCAACCACCACTGTATAAATTAAAGTGGGGCGGAAAAGATCCTGTGGAGTATGCCTTCAGTGATCGCGAACGCGACGGGATGATCAAGATCGGTATTGATGCCGGTAAGCGTCTTCCTAAAGATGATGGAATTCAACGCTTTAAAGGCCTCGGTGAAATGCCGGCAAAAGAGTTATGGGATACGACAATGGATCCTGAACACCGAGTTCTTGTTCAAGTAACTCTTGAAGATGCAGCCGCCGCGGATGATCTCTTCTCAGTGCTTATGGGTGAAGATGTTGAACAACGCCGCCAATTTATTCAGCGTAACGCTAAAGACGTTAGATTCTTGGATATCTGATGGCTAAAGATAAAGACGATAAGCCGGTAGACCGCACTGGGATGGAAAACCCGGGTGATGATTTCGATCGCATTGAAAAAATTGATCTACAAGTTGAGATGGCGCGAAGCTATCTCGATTATGCAATGTCTGTCATCGTCGGTCGCGCACTGCCAGATGTACGTGATGGGTTAAAACCAGTACACCGCAGAGTTCTATATGCAATGTATGACGCTGGATATCGCCCAGATAAGGGCTATTACAAGTCATCTCGCATTGTTGGTGACGTTATGGGTAATTACCACCCACATGGAGATAGCGCGATCTATGACACCGTTGTTCGTTTAGCCCAACCGTGGTCACTTCGCTATCCACTCGTTGATGGCAATGGAAACTTTGGATCTCCTGGAAACGATCCTGCCGCTGCAATGCGTTACACAGAGGC
>CAZNUC010000051.1:0-8608 GCA_964576165.1 uncultured Candidatus Planktophila sp.
GTTAAATTAACGAGCGCCGGCTTTGGCAGCTGCCTTAGCCATTGAAGACTTCTTATTTGCAGCATTGTTCTTGTGGATTACACCCTTTGCTACTGCAACATCGAGAGCCTGTGAGGCGGTGCGAAGTTCGGAGGTGATCACAGCAGAGTCTCCACCCTTGATTGCATCGCGGAAGCGACGAACGGCGGTCTTGATTGAAGAGGAGACAGACTTGTTACGAAGGCGAGCCTTCTCGTTTGTCTTTACTCGCTTGATCTGAGACTTGATATTTGCCACGTGGTGAACTCCGACTTTTCTTAGTTGATGATCTAGCCGATGAGCTAGATGCAGATGCGAAGGTTATCAGCCCACCTACGCTCGCCTCAAATCGGGAATTCTCGCCCTAACCGGCAGAGCGAGCGGCTGTAATCGTGGCTAGCGCCTTCTCTAGCGCGAAGATTGGATCAGAGGCAGCTCCTTTTACCTGCGCATCTGCCAGTGCCAGGGCCTGAACCGCCTTTGCAATCGATCGAGGGCTCCAACCAGCCAACTGTCTGCGCGCCTTATCAATCTGCCACGGAGCCATTCCTAGTTCACCCGCCACATCAAATGAACGCACGCCTCGATTTATACCACTGACCTTTGCCAGCGATCGCAGATTAGATGCAAGTGCACTTGTGATCATGACTGGATCTGTCCCAGTTTCTAGCGCACTACGAAGAGCGACAAGTGCTTGTGCAAGATTTCCATCAAGTGTTGCATCGGCAACATCAAATCCTGTGGTCTCTAAGCGACCTTGGTGGAAGGAATCAATCATCGCTTCATCAATCGTCTTTCCGGCTTGCGCGTCAAGACAAATTTGAGAGACAGCCGCTTGCAGTTCGCTCATATCACTTCCGAGTGCACCGACTAAAGCAGTGATAGCACCAGCTGTTGCTTTACGGTGGGCATCAAGGAAGAGGGATTTTACAAACTCCTCTTTCTCTGACTCTTTCTTGAGCGGATCACACGAAATGATTTCTGGTTTTGCCTTTTTAATCACATCAAGTAAGGCCTTACCTTTGACGCCACCTTTATGTAAAAAGATCAGCGTTGTGAGTTCGTCTTGGTGAGAGAGATATCGCACGATCTCTTCACGCGATTCTTCAGGAAGGTCTTGCAAATCTTTAATGATCAGCGCGCGTCGTTCTGAAAATAGTGAAGGAGCGAGAGCGTCAGAGATATCACCCACGAGTGCATCGGGGGCAGAGATCGTGGTCATTTCACTTTTCTCTTCTTTAAGCTCTGCCACAATCTTTGCTAACGCTCGCTCTGCCAACGCAGGCTCTGAACCAAGTAAGAGATAGAGAGATTTCATTGCTATCCCTTTCCAATCCCCAGTCAAACTAGCCCCAGCGAAGAAGTCCGAAACCGCTTCTACTTGTACGAACAATAAACTCGTTCCCACGTACCTTAATCGCAATTGCGCCGTCGAGATCGGTACGTAAGACCCGTGAGCCGAGTCTAGTCAAAGCGTTGATTGTTTGTGGTGCTGGGTGGCCATAGGTATTTTGCGCACCAACGCTAATGATTGAGATCCTCGGTGAGAGCGCACGCGTAAAACCCTCATCCTGAAATTTAGATCCGTGGTGGGAGACTTTGTAGATATCAACCTCTCTGATCAGGGATGCGATTTCGACCTGACTCTCTGGCTCCATATCTCCCCCGGCAAAGAGTGAGAAATCTGGAGCCCGCAGAATAATTGCAATGCTCGAATTATTAGGATCACTCTCTTGCTCTTCTGCCCACTGCCCTTGTGGCCAGAGAACATCAACTGTTACTTCACCGCGCGTACTGTGAAAAGTTGCTCGAGTTCCGGCGCGAATGTTTCCATACCATTGCAGCGCAATCTCTCGTCCATCTGCTGCCCCTGCATATCCGCCGACATGGTCTGCATGGCTATGACTCATTATCAACAATTCGATCTTCTTAATTCCCAATTGATGCAGGCAGCGATCAAGAGCAATTGGATCAGGGCCAACATCAAGGACAATTCCTCGATTATTTCCCAGGTTGACCACCATGGCATCTCCTTGCCCGACATCGCAATTTGCAACCTGCCAATCTCCACCAGGAAAGCGAAGAAACCACGAGAGCACAATTAAAAGTACGAGTGCACCTATTACAACTTTTCGATTAAAGATAAAACCTAGGGCGATGATCCCGGCGATAACCAGAAAACTCTTACTTCCGGTCGCAAGGGTAATCAGTGGCAAATCTGAGATAAGTGATGCTATCCAGGCAATCCATGTTGCTAAAGGCTTGATTAACCAGATCAATATCCCTGATACCGCAGGCGCAACTGGAGAGATCACTCCTGCGATAAATCCCACAATAGTTATTGGTGCAACCGCTGGGGCAGCTAGAACATTAGCTAAGATGCTCATTAATGAGATTTGCCCTGAGATCGCAACAATGACAGGGGTACAGAACAACGTTGCTGAAAGCGGGATAGCAATCACAATCGCAAGCGGTCTTGGAATCTTCTTTGAAAAACTCTCAACCAACCGGGGTGCCAACAAAAGTAGCCCCGCTGTTGCAAGAACAGAGAGCGCAAAACCGGGATCGCGCACCTGCCACGGATCTGCAACGATCACCGCACCGATTGCAAAACCAAGTGCTGGCAATGAATCGCGACCACGACGTGTCCCTTGAGCAAGAAGTAAGACCGATGCCATCGCCGCCGCTCGCAGCACTGATGGAGATGGCCGTACCAGAGAGATAAATGCAATAAGAAAAAGTGCGGTCACCGCAAGCCGTAAAGGAATTCGCCGGATAAGAAATTGCATGAGATACAAAATAAAGGTTGAAACAATTGCAAAGTTTGCTCCGCTCACGGCAACTAAATGGGTAAGCCCCGATCTGCGCATCTCATTTTTAAAGCTCTGACTCTGTAATGAAGTATCCCCCAAAACCATCCCAGGGATAAGCGCACCAGAATCACCCGTTCCACTAGCACCGCGTAATCCATCTCTAATTGCATCAAGTCCCTTAGCCCAACGTGATGCCTCTGTAAGAGCGACAATTTCACCTTTACCTATTAATAAGGCAGCGACTCTCCCCTCTTTACTTGCCATCGCACTTACTCGAAGCCGCAGTTTCTGTCCCGGAAGTAACTCTTTGATTGCAGCATCAGTTGAAATCAAACGCGCAGGTGATCGCAGTGCGTAATTCTTCTCACCATCTACAAGTCCAATAACCCGAATCAGCGCGCTGTAACTCTGTTCGGCCAGTGAATCCCCCATCACTCGTGGGGCTAGAGCGTGTGCATCTGTAGTTAGTACAGCGGTGATAACAAAAGATTTGCCATAGAGATCTCTTAAGATCGAAGCCTCAAGGGAAGATTGCCTCAATGACATCAGTGTTGCACCAAGAATGATTGCTGCTATCAATAAAAGAGCACGCAGAGATTTAGAGGCAGAGGTAAGAAGTAGAAGTAAGAGCAGGCCGAAGGCGATAACCCACGGCCTACTCCAACTTTGAAAGAGCGCTCCGATCCAGATCGCTCCACCTAAAGAGAGCGCTCGGTAATCAGATAGCCGAACCCTCAGAGACGAATCTTCTCTTTAAACTGGGCAAACTTTGCTGGACCGATTCCGGAAACTTCCAACAGCGCTTCAAGAGTCACAAAAGGACCGTTCGCATTTCGATATGCAATTATCCGCGATGCTAAGACAGGGCCTATTCCATCTAGGGCTTCTAACTCTTTTGCACTCGCCCTATTAATTGCTATGGGGCCGGTATTTCGAGGAGGTGCGCTACGCGCAGTTGAACGCGAGGACGATGAGCCCCGTGATGCTGCATAGACATACACCTGCTCACCATCTTTAAGAAGTCTCGCTAAATTGATATCTGAAACATCTGCACCCTTAAGGACATTTCCTGCTGCATTGATTGCATCAATGACACGTGAATTCATCGGTAAGGAATAGACCCCAGGATTGAGAACCGCACCCGCCACATCAACAACCAACAGCACGACCGTCTCGGGCATCTCTATCTCGGTCACCTCTGCAGCAACTATCTCTTCTGATGCACCACGCAGAAATAGAACTCCAGATGAAGCGATGATAAGGATGGCGAGTGCGAGCAATGACTTTCGCTGTATCGATGTGAAGGCGAGGTCATCCCACCAATTACGAGCGTTATCTAAGGTATTTCGAATCTGATTCATCCGCGAATCTTTTATGGCGCGCCAGTAACCTTCTTACGCAATCACGCCTGCTGGGGATAAATCTTTAAAGAACGATATTCACCAATTTGGGGGCGCGAGCAATCACCTTTTTGGGGCTAGCGCCAGCGAGTTCGGCGGCAATTGTTGGATGGGCAAGAGCGGCTGCCTCAAGTTCGCTATCTGTAATTGAAGGTGCAACCAAAATCCGCTCTTTAATCTTGCCGTTGATTTGAATAACTGCCTCAACTTCATCTGCCACCAAGAGGGCGGGATCAACTGTTGGCCAACCAGCGAGTGCAACTGCTGGCTTATGTCCGAGGCGTTCCCACATCTCTTCCGATGTGAATGGAGCAACGAGTGAGAGCATGATGGCGATTGCTTCGGTTGCTTCGCGTACTGCAGGATCTGCTGCGCCACATCCAGAATCAATGGCTTTACGAGTTGCATTGACAAGTTCCATCACACGCGCGATCGCTACGTTAAATCTAAATGATTCGACCGCAAAAGATGCATCGTGCAAGGCCTTATGTGTTGCCTTACGTAGCGCGAGATCGCCCTTTGTGAAATCAACACCAGGGGCACTTGCCACATCACCTGAAAGTCTCCATGCGCGAGTTAAGAACTTAACTGATCCTGATGGTGAAACATCAGACCAATCAACATCATCTTCTGGTGGACCGGCAAAGACCATTGATAGACGAATGGCATCTACGCCATGGCTTTCTAACTCATCTGAAAGACGCACCAAGTTGCCGCGAGATTTCGACATCGCAGAACCATCCATTACAACCATTCCCTGATTGAGTAGACGTGTAAACGGTTCGTTAAATCCAAGCATTCCAATATCGTGCAAGACCTTGGTGAAAAATCGTGAATAGAGAAGATGCAAGATTGCGTGTGTTACTCCGCCAACGTATTGATCTACTGGCAACCAGGTATCTATATCTTTACGACTAAATGGTTCGTTGTGATTTGTCGATGATGGATAACGCAAGAAATACCATGACGAATCAACGAATGTATCCATTGTGTCTGTGTCGCGAAGTGCTGGACCGCTACATGTTGGGCATGTGGTGTTTACCCAATCGGTTGCTGCAGCCAAGGGTGATTGGCCTTTTGGCTTGAGATCTAGGCCCTTTACATCAGGAAGTGTGAGAGGTAACTGATCGGCAGGGACTGCAACTTCACCACACTTATCGCAGTGAACGATAGGAATTGGTGTGCCCCAGTAACGCTGGCGTGAAACAAGCCAATCGCGGAGACGGTAGTTACGCGCTGCACTCCCCAACCCTTTAGCCTCAAGTTCAGCGGTGATTGCAGCAATTGCTTCTGTCTTCTTAAGTCCATTGAGTGAACCAGAGTTGATCACGACTCCATCACCAGTTGTAGCAACACCAGTATCGCTTGGATCTTCAAGACCTGTATCAACAACAACACGTACAGGTAATTTCATTGCGCGTGCAAAATCTAAGTCGCGCTGATCATGTGCGGGCACCGCCATGATGGCACCGGTGCCGTAATCGGCTAATACGTAATCAGATGCCCAAATTGGTAGCTTTTCACCGTTAACTGGATTGATTGCAAAGCGCTTGAGATCAACACCTGACTTAGGACGATCAGTTGCAAGGCGATCGATATCTGAAGCCGCCTTGATTTTTTCAAGGTATGACATAAATTCTTTTTCAACAGGTCCACCTGATGCGAGTTCGGCAGCAAGTGCGGAATCAGCGGCAACGACCATAAAGGTCGCACCAAATAAAGTATCTGGACGAGTGGTATAGATAGTGACAGGTTCGCTGCGGCCTTCGATTTCAAAGGTAACGTTGGCACCTTGTGAGCGACCGATCCAGTTGCGCTGCATCGTTAAGACTTTATCTGGCCACTGTCCTTCGAGCTGTTGCATATCATCGAGTAAACGATCTGCATAATCTGTAATCTTGAAATACCACTGGTTGAGTTTTTTCTTGGTAACTGCTGTATCGCAACGCTCACAGAGCCCTGCAACAACTTGTTCATTTGCTAGAACTGTTTGGCATCCTGGACACCAGTTAACTGCGGAATCTTTGCGGTATGCCAACCCACGCTTATGTAGCTCGATGAAGAGCCATTGGTTCCACTTGTAGTATTCAGGATCGCACGTGTTAAAAACACGGTCCCAGTCGAAAGAACATGCATAACGTCGCATTGAAGCCTTCTGAGTTGCAATATTTTCGTAGGTCCAAATGCGTGGATCTTCATTGCGCTTAATTGCCGCGTTCTCTGCCGGTAGACCGAACGCGTCCCAACCAATTGGGTGCATGACGTTAAAGCCGCGTTGAATCCAGTAACGAGCGATTACATCTCCGAGTGCGTATGCCTCAGCGTGACCCATATGTAGATCACCAGATGGGTACGGGAACATATCCAAGACATACTTCTTTGGGCGTGCATCGTCAGAGCGACCAGATTTGAATGGTTCTAACGTGTCCCAGATTGGAAGCCACTTCTCTTGAACGTACGCGAAGTCATAAGCAGCATGCTCGCGAGGTTCTGTGGTCATTGATCAATCTTACCTTGCTTTAGATACTTGCATTAAAGATCAAAAAATTGTGGAGCTAAGGGGATTTGAACCCCTGACCCCCTGCATGCCATGCAGGTGCGCTACCAGCTGCGCCATAGCCCCTTGAAGATGCACACTCTATATCAGTGATGCATAACAATTGAAATTAATGCGCAGTCGATCCCGATTCAACGCCTAAGAGTTCTTCTGGGATGCTGCCGGCGTTATGTTCTTCAAGGTACCAACCCTTATTTGGACTCTGCGCCAGAATTGACCATGAGGCATTTGATAGCCCGCCGATCTTTGCCCAATGCGTCAATGGAAGTTCTAGGAAATCGCCAAGTACGCAACGCGCAGTCCCGCCGTGAGTTGTAAAGACGATTAACTGATCTGATTTGTCTTTAAGCGCGTCTGTAATTGCAGCGCGGGCGCGTGCTGCTACCTCGCTGCGACGCTCGCCAACAGCACCTGCTGGATTATCTTCTCCATCAATCCACTTTACAAAGTTTTCAAAATCCTCTTCACGGTTCTGGGCACCTGTCTTACCTTCCCAATTTCCACCATGTGTTTCGCGCAACCGAGCATCAACAATCACGTCAATATTTATGATGTCAGCAAGTGATTGAGCGGTTGTGCGGGCGCGGTCTAGATCACTTGAATAAATTGCGGTTGGCTCCATACCTGCCAAAATTTCAGCAGCATGCTTTGCTTGATACATACCGAGTGCGTTAAGCGCAATATCTGAATGGCCTTGGAAGCGATTGAGTACATTCCAATCTGTCTGCCCATGACGCCATAAAAGAATGCGATTACCTGCCATCTGCGACCATCTCTTTAACTATCTCTAACTCAATCTTTGGGCAGTCATTCCACAAGCGATCAAGCATGTAGTACTTGCGCAATTCGCTGCTTTGAATATGTACTACTAAATCTGAATAGTCCAAAAGAATCCACTCTTCGCTACCTTCGCGACGTGCTGGTTTTTCGCCAACGAGACGAAGTTTTTCCTCAATTTCATCTGCAATTGAATCTACTTGACGAGGATTAGCACCGGTGACGATAAGAAAGACTTCACTGAGGACTAACTGATCAGAAAGATCGAGTGCGACCATCTCGGTTGCTAACTTATCGGCTGCTGCGCGTGCTGCGATCTGAGTGATGGTGATTGCGCTCTGGCTAGCTGCCATATAAGTGGTGCTCCTTAACAAATTGGGCGACTGAAGGTGAGTACTCTCTCGAAGATCCCTCTCGAATGCCAGTTGAGGCGATATCTAAGGCTGCAATATCTAGACCAACCTGACTTTCCGAGCCTGGTCGTTCGATGATGATAAATGTGACGAGTTTCTTAAGATCCTCAATCCGATGCCATTGCTCTAACTTTGCATAGGCATCACTGCCGATTATTAGGTGAAGTGAGTCATCGGGATATGTCTGTGCAACCGCCTCAACGGTGTCGATGGTGTAACTAGGACCTTCGCGCAAAATTTCAATCGGATTTACTTCTACCAGTGAAGAGATATCTGCGGGTAGATCTGAAACTGCAGCTTCACACATTGCTCGTCGTTGTGCCCCGGTTGCAACGGGTTCGTTATCGCGAAGTCGTGGTTGGCCCGCAGGAAAGATGATGATGTGATCAACAATATCTCGACGAAGTAATTGGGTTATTACATGCATGTGGCCAATGTGAATGGGGTCAAATGTCCCACCATAGAGACCGAGTCTAGCCAAAAGAGTTACTTATCTAGACGAAGTACTAAGTAGAGAAGAAGAACAAATACACCGAAGGCAAATGCACCAAAGACAATTGGGTCGGCTGGGAGTTCGCGAGTGATTTCGCTTGCAAGAATTCTCATAGCCCAATCCTACTACTGTGATCC
>CAZNUC010000052.1:0-8313 GCA_964576165.1 uncultured Candidatus Planktophila sp.
AACATAATTTCCAGCGCCATCGTTACGGTAATAGCTCTGGTTATCAATTCCCTTAAATGAGAGAGTCGGACCTCCCACGCCACCTTCTGCAGTGTGGTTATAGACAACATCGAGAATCACTTCAATTCCAGCGTTATGCAATTGATCAACAGCCCACTGTAATTCGGTAACGGGATCATCTGTTGCCGCATACTCACTGTGCGGTGCGCTAAAGGCTAGTGCGTTATAACCCCAGTGATTTTTTCGCCCACGAGCCCAGAGTGATGGTTCAGTTGCATAAGTATGAATCGGCAAGAGCTCAAGGGCTGTGACACCGATCGACTTTAAATGCGCGATGGTGCTGGGATGACCAAGGCCTTGATATGTTCCACGTTCATTTTCTGGGATCTGAGAATTTTTAGCGGTGAGTCCTTGAACATGTGCTTCGTAGATAACCGTTTTTGCCCACGATGTGAGAGGACGATGTATTTCTCGCGGTGAGTATTGGGTGACAACTGAGAGTGGAACAAAGGGTGCGCTGTCGCGATCATCGCGCACTGTGAGATCGCCGTTACCAATTGCATCAACTGCCACATGACCAAAAATTTCGGGAACGTATGAAAGTTTGCCATCAAGTGAGTGCGCGTATGGATCAATGAGCAATTTGGCAGCATTGGATCGCATTCCTTGTTCAGGTTCCCATGGACCGTAGATGCGGTAACCATAACGTTGGCCGGCACGCACCCCTGCGAGGTAGCCATGCCAGATGGGGCCATTGCGGTGCGAGAGTGCAAAGCGAGTCTCGATCAACTTCCCATTCACCTCATTAAAGAGGCAGAGCTCAACGGCGTCGGCTGCATTACTCCAGATGGCGAAGTTTGTTCCGCCCTCTGTGACGGTAGCCCCAAGGGTGCGGGGGTCGGCAGGCAACATGAGGGGTATCTTGCCTTGTTTTTCAGATTGTGAATCGACCTACTCATCAGTAACCTGTGCCGTATGAAGATCGCAGTCTGCGTAAAGCAAGTTCCAGATTCATGGGCCGAGAAGAAGATGATTGATTCGCGTCTTGATCGTGAAGGCGTTGATGCTGTTCTGAATGACCTTGATGAATATGCAGTGGAAGAGGCGCTTCGAATTGTAGAGGCGCATGGTGGCAATGAAGAAGGTGGTCCTCATACAGTCACCATCATCACAATGGGGCCAGAGCGTGCAACCGAAGCAGTTCGTAAAGCGCTTTCGATGGGTGCAAATGATGCGATTCTTATCTCAGATAGCGCGCTCGCTGGTTCAGATGCACTTGCAACGTCGGCAGTTCTTGCAAAGACGATTGCAGATGGTGGTTTTGATCTTGTTATCTGTGGAACCGAATCAACAGATGCTCGTATGAGCGTTATCCCTGCGATGCTTTCAGCGCGATTGGGATGGGCACAGATGACATTTGCAAGCAAAGTTGATGTTGATCCTGGCGCATCAACTATCTCAATCACCCGTGTCACAGAAGCAGGCGTCGATAGCATCACGGCATCACTTCCTGCAGTTGTGAGTGTGGTTGAAAAGATTAATGAGCCGCGTTATCCATCCTTTAAAGGAATCATGGCTGCCAAGAAAAAGACTATTGAAACTCGCGATCTTGCAGCTGTTGGAGTTGCCCCAGTCAGCGCTTGGTCTGAAGTCAAAGATGCAGCACTTCGTCCAGCCCGTAGCGCAGGTGTGATCGTTACCGATAGTGGTGACGGTGGAAGCGCACTTGCAACATTCCTAGCAGAGAAGAAGTTGATATGAGCACAGTGATTATTCTCGCCGATTTCCAAGGTGGAACCGCAACTAAAACCAGTGCAGAGCTTGCAACAGTCGGCGCCCGCATGGGCGATGTATGTGCAGTTGTCATGGCTCCTGTCGGGCAAGGTGCAGCAATGGCTGCAACACTTAACCAAGGACCTATCTCTTCGATTGCAATCGTTGAAGCAAATGATTTTACCCAGCATGGCGTTGCAGCAGTGGCTGAAGCACTTGCCCAGGTAGCACAAGCAAAGAGCGCAGGTGCAATCTTGGTCGCATCACACGCTTTCGGAAAAGAGGTTGCAGCACGCGTTGCCATCGCTCTTGAATCAGGAATTATCACCGATGCGGTAGATGTCGCCAGCGATAAGGTTGCAACTCAGCTTGTCTTTGGTGGATCGACAACAGTGCACTCAACTGTCACTCACGGAATCCCTGTGATCACACTTCGCCCAAATTCAGTCGAGGCTGATCTCACTGCATCTTCGGCTGCGACTGAAAACATTGCAGTAACAATTTCAGATCTTGCAAAGAAATCAACAATCACAGCAACGCAGCCTCCAGTTAAAGGTGGACGTCCAGAGCTAACAGAGGCGTCAATTGTTGTTTCTGGTGGTCGCGGTACAGGTGGAGATTTTGCAGCCGTTGAAAGTTTCGCAGATTTGTTAGGCGCTGCAGTCGGTGCTTCACGCGCAGCTACAGATGCTGGTTGGTATCCACATTCTCACCAAGTTGGTCAGACTGGAAAAACTGTAAGCCCACAGCTCTATGTTGCGTGTGGAATCTCTGGAGCAATCCAGCATCGGGCAGGCATGCAGACCTCAAAGACAATTGTTGTCGTGAATAAAGATCCCGAGGCTCCACTCTTTGAAATCTGT
Organism: uncultured Candidatus Planktophila sp.; assembly: GCA_964576165.1. GTDB lineage: Bacteria > Actinomycetota > Actinomycetes > Nanopelagicales > Nanopelagicaceae > Planktophila. The sequence continues at coordinate 2,637 of CAZNUC010000052.1, forward strand.
GATTTCGGTGTTGTCGGAGATCTCTTCGCTGTCTTGCCTCAGGCCACGACGGCAATGGCTGCACACAAGTCATAACTTTTTCTGGCTAACGCTTAATCTTCCATCCCGTTGGGCATTTAGGTTTTATAGCTGTCACTTTTTTGCTTCGTTTACCGTTAGTGCAGGTGATCGTGATATTTGCTGCCTTTACGATTGGTTTCTCAATCGAAACAGGCGCACTTCCCACAGATACAGGGTTTCTCCAACTAAAAGTTTCGCCAAAGACCTCCCAGTTAGCACCCCAATATCTCCATCTAAGTTTTGTCCCCTCCTCAACTTTTGAAACAGCCCAAGGCTGATGTGTATGAGTTTTTGGACAGGATGCATCTGATGGAATCCAACCGATTGCTGGCGTGCTTACGCTCCAGATTCCATTAGAGTCCTGAGATTGCAATTCAGCATTAATTCCAAGGACATGACAGCCACCAGGCGCGATATACGTTCCGTCGGCAATTGCTTGTGTTCTAGTCTTCTCAAGCTCTGTAGTTCTCAGTTGCTCGCTTGCTTTCGCCGATTCTTCAATTGAAATGAATTCATTCCACTTTAAATTAGCCATCTCCATGTATGGAGCAATTCTTGTGCCAAGGGCTACTCCGTTATAAGGCAAGGTTCCCCTGCAACCGCTAGCTGCAACCAATACAGCTGCAATTTTTGTTACACCCGCGACTTCGATGTACCAGGGACCACCGGAATCACCTGGGCATAATGCAGTTGGTCCTTCTTGGCTATATACAACTTTGGATTTTTCAAGATGAGGATTGTATCCATCTACTAATCGAAGTTGAGTTTTCCAGGGAGAGTGTGACTGAACATTTGGAGTCTGCAATCCATACCCATAGTGAGTCACTTGCTGACCCTTGGTGATTGCAAAATCTATTTCTTCATCAGTTGCTATATCTATTTTGTACCCTTTAACTAAAGGTTTCTCTAAAAAAAGAAAAGCTATGTCATTTATCTGTGTCCGATAATCGCGTATCTCTGGTTTCCATGTATTAATAAAGTCATCTCGAGTTATCACTTTTTGAACCTGAACTCGCGTATTAATGTCATCTTTTGTGACGTCAGCTCCAGGTTGGCTGACATACATATCTGAGATTTTCCACCGAAGATTTGGTGCGACACCTTGATCCTCAATTACGCAGTGCGCTGCTGTGGCGACAATTCGTTCAGTCAGTAGTGCCATTGAGCAGAATGAAACTCGTGCATTTTTGCTGGTGAGAAGAGTAAGAACGAGCGGGGATCCGGTGGCGTCTGTTCCTCCATATACAGCATGCGCCGGGGAGGTCGGCAAAAGTCCGATAGTTAACCCCATCAGGGCAAGAAATGCTTTTTGGCGCATCCCAAGATTTTAATGCGGGAGATTGGCATTGGTTTGATTCTGATTGGTCAGAAGTTCGAACTAGGATTCTCTCCATGAGTATCTATCTCGATCATGCGGCGACAACGCCGATGATTGAGCCTGCCATCGATGCGATGCAGCGCGCATTACGCAAAATTGGAAACCCATCAAGCCTTCACACCGATGGACGTGCCACTCGTAAGGATGTCGAAGAGGCACGCGAAGTGATTGCACAGGCACTCGGTTGTCAGGCAAGTGAAGTGATCTTCACTGGATCTGGCACCGAAGCAAATAACTCTGCCATCAAAGGATTGTTCTGGAGCGCACCGGATAAAAACCTCATTGTGGTCAGCGCAATTGAGCATCACGCAGTTCTTGATCCTGCCCATTGGCTTGTTGAACATGAAGGCGCTGAGCTTATTGAAATCCCTGTCACTCATGCAGGAGTTATCGATTGCGATTTCTTGCGCGCACTCGTGGCAGCACGTGGTGATGAGATCGCATTGATTTCGGTAATGAGTGCAAATAATGAAACTGGTGTCGTTCAACCTATCGATACTGTTGTTGAAATTGCCGGTGCTATTCCTGTCCATACAGATGCAGTGCAAAGCTTCATGAAAGTTCCACTTAACTTTTCAGGCCTTGGTCTCTTTGCAATGACGATCAGTGCTCATAAAGTCGGTGGGCCACTTGGCATTGGTGCACTTATATTGCGGAAAGCATTTGAGATGCCTGCACTGTTACACGGCGGGGGACAAGAGCGCGAAATTCGAAGTGGAACTCTCAATGCTCCATCAATTGTCGCTTTTGCTGCAGCAGTAAGAGAAAATTCATATAGCGCAGAACGCGTTCTTTCATTGCGCCATACATTTGAAAGTGGAATCAGCAAAGTCGCACCACAGGCAGAGATCAATGGAAGAGATGCACAGCGCCTACCAGGGATTGTGAATGTTACTTTCCCTGGCACGCAGGCAGATTTTTTACTCTTACTCATGGATGGCAAGAAAATTTCTTGTTCCACTGGGGCAGCATGCACCGCAGGAGTACATCGCCCAAGCCACGTACTTATGGCGATGGGCCGTGATGAAATCGGCGCAACATCTTCTCTTCGCTTCTCACTTGGGGCAAATACGACCGAAGAAGATATTGAATACACGTTAAGTGTGATTCCTGAGGTCATCGAGATGGCAAAGGCGGCGAACTCGTTATGAAGCTCATCGCAGCGATGTCAGGTGGCGTTGATTCAGCAGTTGCCGCAGCACGTGCCGTAGAAGAAGGTCACGATGTAATCGGTGTACACCTTGCGCTATCGAGTAACCCACAAAAGTATCGCTCAGGGGCGCGTGGGTGCTGCACGATTGAAGATTCACATGATGCCCGGCGGGCAGCAGATGTCATAGGTATCCCGTTTTATATCTGGGATATGGCAGATGAATTTCATGCAGGGGTTGTTGAGAATTTTATGAGCGAATACAAGGCAGGACGTACGCCAAATCCATGTCTTCGTTGCAACGAAAAGATTAAGTTCGCAGCAGTGTTAGATCGTGCTAAGGCGATGGGCTTTGATGGCGTTATCACCGGACATTATGCGCGTACGCGAACCACCGAAACGGGGCGAACACTTCATCGTGCGGTTGATCCGCTAAAAGATCAATCCTATGTATTGGCAGTTCTCAATCGCGAACAGATCAGTGGTGCGCTCTTTCCACTGGGTGATACCGAAAAAGTTGATATTCGTCTTGAGGCAGAGCGTCGCGGTCTCGCTGTTGCGCAGAAACCAGATAGCCACGATATTTGTTTTGTTCCATCAGGTGATAACGCAGGTTGGCTGCGCGAACGGATGGGAAGTGAAGATGGGCCGATTGTTGATCAAGACGGAAAAGAAATTGGTACACATAAAGGTGCCTATACATACACGATCGGACAACGCAAAGGTTTAGGAATCACCGTTCCTACCGCAGATGGTTCTCCTCGATTTGTTTTAAAAATTGAACCAATCACCAACACTGTTGTGGTGGGTCCCCGCGAAGAGTTAGCGGTGACATCGATGAAAGGTGAGCGCGCAATCTGGTGTGGCCCTGATGTGGTTGCAGGTGATCACCGCGGATTTGTTCAGGTTCGCGCACATGGCCAGGCCCTGCCATGCACATATCGTTTTGATGGAACCCATCTGCAGGCAGATTTAGATTCGCCACTGCTAGGTCTTGCAACTGGCCAGGCAATGGTGATTTATGACGATGATCGTGTTGTTGGTTCGGCGACAATTTGCGAGACCCTTGCATGAACAACGCAGCCCGGCATCGAATTGTTGAACTGACCCAAGAGATACGGGATCACCAATTTAAATATTACGTTCTCGACGCTCCCACGATTACAGATGCTGAATTTGATCAATTGCTCAAAGAGTTAAAAGAACTTGAAGCGAAAAATCCTGAACTCCTAGAGCCCGATTCACCTTCACTGCATATCGGAGGTGGATTCTCGACAACGTTTGAGCAACGAGATCACATCGAAAAGATGATGAGCCTTGATAATGTCTTTGATTTAGATGAGCTAGGGCTCTGGTTTGATCGCGTGGAGAAAGAGATCACCGAACCGAGATACTTATGTGAGCTCAAAGTCGATGGCCTTGCAATTAACTTGCTCTACGAAAAAGGAGAGCTGGTGCGCGCTCTCACTCGTGGCAATGGTGTGACTGGTGAAGATGTCACATTAAATGTGAAGACAATCAAGAATTTGCCTCACTCACTTAAAGGATCAGATATTCCAGAACAGATCGAAGTACGTGGTGAAGTTTTCTTTCCAATCGCCGCCTTCAATGAGCTCAATGAATCTCTAGAAGAGGCGGGAAAGCAACTCTTTGCGAATCCTCGCAATGCTGCAGCAGGATCACTTCGCCAGAAAGATCCGCGAGTGAGTGCTTCACGTCCATTAAGTATTGTTGTTCATGGAATTGGTGCTCATAATGGCGGTAATTTTCAGAGCCAATCAGAGGCGTATGAATTCCTTAAGGGTCTGGGATTGCCAACGAGTAACCGTTTCCGAGTTGTTTCTACTCGGGAAGATGTTGAAAAATTTGTTGCTCACTACAACGAGCACCGTCATGATGTTGAACATGAAATTGATGGAATCGTTATCAAAGTTGATGAGATTGCATCTCAGCGCACCCTAGGCTTTACATCACGAGCGCCGAAATGGGCGATTGCATATAAGTACCCACCCGAAGAAGTCACCACCAAACTACTTGATATCAAAGTAAGCGTTGGTCGTACCGGACGTGTAACACCGTTTGCATTTATGGAGCCAGTGAAAGTTGCGGGATCTACAGTGACAAATGCGACTTTACATAACCAAGAAGAGATTGAACGCAAAGGTGTTCTGATTGGTGACACCGTCATCATTCGCAAGGCGGGAGATGTGATCCCTGAAGTGTTGGGACCGGTCATCGCTGCGCGCACTGGCAAAGAGAAAAAATTTGTCATGCCCACACATTGCCCAGAATGTGGATCAGCGCTGAAGGCCATTACTGATGGAGATGTTGATATCCGTTGCACCAATCAACAGCGCTGTCCTGCGCAGTTACGTGAGCGGATTTACTACATAGGCTCACGCGCAGCGCTAGATATTGATGTTCTTGGTCTTGAAGCGGCGGCTGCTCTGTTGGCAGATAAAGTCATTGATGATGAAGGTGATCTCTTTGACTTGACGGAAGAAAAGCTCGTCGCTTCACCATTTTTCACAAAGAAAGATGGAACACCGGGTAAGAACGTTGAAAAATTGTTAGCAGCACTCATTGACGCGAAAGAGCGCCCTTTATGGCGCACCATTGTCGCGCTCTCTATTCGCCACGTTGGCCCAACAGCGGCACAGGCGCTAGCAACAAGACTTGGATCAATGGATGCAATCGCTAGCGCCACAGTGGAGGAGCTCAGTGATATCGATGGCGTCGGTGGAGTAATCGCCGAATCGATTGTTGAGTGGTTTGCAGTAGATTGGCATCAAGTTATTGTGAAAAAGTGGAGCGCTGCCGGCGTTGCAATGAAGAACGTCGCTGGCGAAAGTAAGCCGCAGACTCTTGCCGGCCTGACTATCGTGGTAACTGGTGGCCTAGAACATTTCACTAGAGATTCAATCGCCGAAACAATCACTGCCCACGGTGGGAAACCTTCGTCATCAGTCTCAAAAAAGACGGATTATGTATTGGTTGGAAGTGACCCAGGATCAAAGTTAGCAAAGGCGCAAGAACTTGGAGTGACCATTATTGATGAGGCTGCTTTCATGGCTCTTCTTGAGGGCTCT
>CAZNUC010000053.1:0-8300 GCA_964576165.1 uncultured Candidatus Planktophila sp.
ATGACCCATTTACAGATTTCTCAGACATCTTTTCTGATTCGGCCAACGTATCCTCTGTTAAAGATGCGTATCTAGGTTCTTGTCCCACAGCAACATTGGGGGAGATGGCTGATGCTTTTATGTCGGGAGTGAGCTGGACTGACTTCCCATCATCTGGAGGCACGATCGTCGAACTTACCGGTGAGATCTCCTATGACGGCTACCCAGCAACGGCACAAATTCAATTCGAACTTAGTGGTGGCTCTTTCGAAGCGGTTTATCTGGGCATCAATGATGTAGATCAGAACCTTCTGACCCTGAGTGCACTCTTAGGGAAAATGTGTGACGCGACTTATTAGTTAGTGGCCTGAAGGCGCTCTCTGACCAGTCAGCCGACCCAGGATTGCGCCTTTCCCGGACTCGGGTCTGGTCAAGTTCGGCTTAATCTAGAAGACTATGCACCCTCCGAGGAAATGTTCAGGTTAATTAGGCGTGAAAGGTGATGTGGGGTCGACTACCAACATGGCAAAAAAAACGTCTAAGGCTTCGCCCTTGCCTCTACTGGTCGCCACTCTTGCGATTTTGATCAGCGTCGCCATTTTCTTTCTCACGCGTTCAATGGCAGATGCCTTTCTTTTACACCTCATCGCCTATGTACTCACTCCATTGATCGTTGCACTCTGCCTTGGTTGGGATTCGATCGCCCAACGTTTAGGTAAGGGAAACGACCCCTGGTTTTCAGCCAACGCTTCCTATTCTCTGATCCTTCGTATCCTCACTGGCGCATCGTTCATAGCTGCCTTTCCCCACATCGTCTCCATGGCAACTGATATTGCTGAGATTTTGGCGAACTAACAATGAAACGTATCTCAGCCTGGGTATTGGCTCTCGTTCTTTCCGCAGGCACACTAAGTGCGATTGTAATTTCAACTCCCGCCGCTAATGCTATTCCTTCCATTGATGGTGCATTCGAGGATTTAGGACGATGCCTACAATCACAAGGTAAGAATAAAATTTTAGACGTTTTTTACTTGATTGATGAATCTGGCAGTTTGAAAAAGACTGACCCAAATAATGCTCGTGCAGATATCCTAAGTTCCAGTTTGCAGCAGCTGGCTTCCTTTAGAAGCGATGTGACTGTTAATTACTCAGTTGCTTTCTTCGCGCAGTCTTACGGCGTGTGGCAACCGTGGCGGACAGTGAATAAAGGTGGTATTGTTCCTGAATCAGGGCGGCTAAATGCAGAGGTGAGAAAGCGTAACCAAGGGAAAAATACCGATTGGTTACAGGGCATCAACGGTGCAATTAATGAACTTAATGCCCAGCACGAGCGTACAAATGGATGTAGCACGCTCATCTGGCTCACAGACGGTGGGATAGACCTATCCCAAGTAGAAAAGACTAAAGAAGCTGTCGATCAACTCTGTGAGAATAGATTTGAAGTCCTACGTAAGAATGGCGTGACTGTTCTTGGGGTGCTCCTGAAAAATGAATCAGCCTTGGCAAACCTCATTCAGAAAGAACGTGACTATCAGAAGGTCTGGATGCCATGGATGGAACCATTAGTAACGGGCCAGGGCGTCTTAGCAGATGGCACAGAAGTTCAATGTGGAACTTTCCCTATCCCAAAGAATTATCGTCAAGGTGCGCTCTTTGTAGCATCTAATCCACAAGAATTAGCATATGAGTTTTTAAAACTTCCCCCACGAATTGAAGGTTGTGCTGTAGTAAATAACCTCGCAAATGGTCAATTCGAGATCGAACCTGGAATTAGCGAATTTCAGATAGTAACCACAGCTAAGGACTGGAGTCTGATTGATCCAAGTGGTAAATCTTTTACGGCAGCAACGAGTAACGACCTAGACAGTTTTGAAACCGCTGGAGCGACGCGGATAAAGAAGGGCACAACTAATTCGGGACGCGGAGCTTGGAAGTTCAAAGGGATGGGCGGAGAATCCAATCTCTATTACTGCAGTGGACTCGATATTCGAATTGATCCTGGAACAGAATTCATTTCAGGTAAAGCAGGTTTGCTTTCAGGAAAAGTTGTTTCACAATCCACCGGCCTAGCTGCCGATCTGACTCAGTACGATTCTGACCATCCGATTACGATTGAGTTAATCACAGGTGGCAAGAGCGGCCCAAAGAAAGAAGCTGAGCAGAGCAATCCTGCGAGCTTCTTACTTAAGAATTTCACACCTGGTAGCGATAGCACTGAAGCCGAAGTTCGAATAACACTCTACTTGAAGACTAAGGGTGGAATTCCTTTAGCACCTGTCTCAATGTCTCAGAAAATTGATGTGCGTCTCCTGAGTAATTACCCAACCCTAAAGAATGAGCCAATTGAACTCTCAACTTTAGAATCATTAGAAAATCCTGCTGCCGGAACCGTTGTTTTCAAGGGTCCTGAGAGGGCCGATGGAAAAATTTGTATTGATAAGAATGCAAAACCTGTCGTGATTCAAGATAAATTCTCTCGCGCAGACGGTTATAGAGTTTCAACGACGGGTGTGGATGTAGACGGTTGCATGCCTATTCGCCAAGGGGAAGAGAGTTCACTGCAACTTACTGTCAGTAATCCAGTAACTGATCCATCAGATGTGATTCTGGGTCTGCCGATTTCATATTACTCAGAGGCTGAGCCAGGTAAGAATTTTACGTTAAATGCTCAAGTTAACTTTAGGACAGATCCAGCGGGTGATCCTTTGCTTTGGATCATAATTCTCACAATCCTTGGAATAGGACTACCGCTTGGGTTGATCTATCTCATGCTCTGGTGGGCAACACGAATAGCATATGGACGTCAGTTGCAGAGAGCTGAATACCCGATTGCGATCACAACCGAAGGTCGTATCACCAATCGCGACGGCGGTGCAATCCTAACTCATGGTGAAAATTATCAGGGTCGACCACAGCAGGCCGATGTCCGAGTTCTTCAAGATGGAAATACAACGCTCAGTGCGAAGTTGCCAAAATCTATTTTCGCAGAACCTTGGTATGAGATAAAAGCACCAGAAGGTTCTCGTGTGATCTCTGTAGGAAATATCGCACCAAGAGTTAAGAGTAAGAAACGATTCGCTTCAGGAAAACTAGCTCCCATTGTCGGAGACCTTGGAAAGATCTGGTACATCCTCATCAATGATTCTGCTTTGAGTAATGCTGCGAAGGCAGAGAAGGGATCCTTGATTGAGGCCAAACTTGTCATCTTCAATCGCCGCGATCTCACCAATCTCAATCAGCATCGTGACTCATTGAACAATGTTTCAAGTAAGCCAGGTTTGGGTAAAGAGGTAGAACAACTCATCACAATCGTTAAAAACGAAAAGCCTGCAGAGGGTGGTACCGGCGGCGGAACTGGCGGAACTGGTGGAACTGGTGGAACTGGTGGAACTGGCGGCGGAACTCCACCACGTCCTTCAATCGGAGGTCCAGGTCGTCCCAACGGTCCCGGCACTCCTGGAGCAACCACGCGCCCCAACATGCCAGGTGCGCCAATGAGAACGGGTAATCCAATTCAACCCAGCACGACAAACCCTGCTGGTCCAGCACGTGTAACACCACCATCAACTCCAGGAGGTGCGCCGGGCAGACCATCTGGTCCTGGCGCTCCAACTCGAAAGGGTGGCCCCGGCTCACCGCCGTAGTAAGAAATAATTAACTTCAGTAGATTACTTACAGTTCAAGACAATCGAAAGGTCACAAAAATGTTATCAAAGTTTCTTCTCATCGGTGTCGGTGGTTCGGGTGGAAAAACCCTGCGCGCACTCAGAAACAATCTTGAACTTAAGTTAAGCCAAGCCAATTGGGCAGATGGAGTACCCATGGGATGGCAGATGCTGCACATTGATAGTCCAGTGATTCAAGACGGAACTGGTTTTCCGGCACCAATGTTGCCACCCGCCGACTACAAGGGACTCTCTAGAGCTGGGCAAAAGTATTCAGACGCCTACGCTAATTCATTTAACTTTGTTGAAGCCCAGGATAAAGACGACTATAAGAGATTCCTCCCTGATGAGAAGGAAGTAGATGTAGATATCACAGTCGGTGCTGGTCAATTCCGCGGAGTTGGTCGTGTACTCGCTCTTTCAGCACATGAACAGATCAAGCAAGCTCTTCGTGGAAAATTAGATTTGCTTTTGCGGGCAGAGGCTGAGCCAGAGCTCAAGCGTCTAGCGCGTCAATTGGGACTAGACGATCAAATTCAAGCATCTCCAACAATTATTGTTATCTCATCTATTGCAGGTGGTTCTGGTGCTGGTCAGTTCCTTGAAATTTCAGAGATGATCAAAGGTTTGCATCCTTCTAAAAACTGGGTCCATGAAATCTTTAACATGCTCTATGCACCAGATGTATTTACTGAAGTAGATCCTGAACTCCTTGCAGGTAACGCGCTCTTCTCTATGGGTGAAATCATGAGTGGCCTATGGTCAACGCCTACCAAGGGAACCATACGTATGACTGAACGCATGGGAGACAACATTCCTTATCACGATGCAAACTATAAAACGGGTGCTAAATATAACTTCATGATTGGAAAGGGTGGATTTTCAAAGCAAGAAGATGTTTATCTTGCGGTGGCGTCATCTCTTACAACTTGGATGACTGATCAAGAAGTCAATGACAAGATTACGGCTTTCTCACGTGGCAATTATCAGGCTTCAACTTTAGAAACTAATCTTCCTGATAAATCCGGCCTAAAAACTGCAAATAAAGATGCAACGCCATTCATGGCTCTTGGTTTCGGTCGCGTCGGTTTAGGGAAAGAACGATTCGTTGCATATGCCGCACAGAGATTGGCACGATCAGCGATAGATCGAATGCTTTATGCGCATACGATTGAAGATCCGAAATTTGCAATCAAAACTGAAGAAGAATGGGTAACTTTCTTCGCTGAAAAGAACCTCTTCGATTTTATCGATACTGTAAAACTCAATGAAGAGACAGAAGAGCACAATGACATTATCGATGCGATACGACCAAACCGTGATGCTTTATATTCAAATTTAAAGAGTCAAGTTTTGGCAGTTGCATCACAAACACTAAATCCAAAAACTAATGCCCAATCATTGGTCGAATGGGACGACAGTTTGCGTGCTGGTTTTAATAACTACATCGAACAGTTCCTGGATGAAGAAGCCAAAGAACGAAATTCAGTTATGCGCCCATGGGTAAAGCAGAAAAAGAATGAATTACTTTCATTAACTTCAAAATATGTCTCTCAGCACGGTATTAAAGTCACCTGTGAAATTCTCCATAGGCTATCTACCAAGTTAGTTGGTGTTGCAGATGAACTTCGAGCTGAGTCTGAGGTGCAACTAAAATATGCTGCGGATTTATCCTCATACATACGTGGTGAGCTCGGCAAATTCCCCGAAAAGAATCAGAATGAAATCCCTTCGGGGCATGAGGTTGTAGAGGCGGCACTCGGAGAAGTTGCTTATTCTTTCTACTACCGCTCAGAAGCAGCGCTTAAGCAGACCGTTTCAGCCCTTGTTGCGGATATGGCTGAGAATTTCATCGAGCCGTTGCGCACTGATCTTATGAGTATCTATCGAGGACTTCTCAACTCAAAGAAAGAATTCATGGATTGGTCAACAGAGGATGCGATCTCTGTGCCTCGCAGCTTTGAGCCTTCTAAGAATGAAAAGTTATTGATAGAAACGACGGACTATCCCGCTCAATTTGCAGAGTTGGTAAATAACTCTGTAGTTTCAGAAAAGCGAACGAATGCGATGCGGCAGGTTGTCGATGAGGTGATTATGGGAGGTCTTGCTCTTCCAAATCTGGATCGTAGAAACTATTGGGAGTTCATCACCACAACAAGGGATTGGGTACCAACGCCTCGAGAAGCACGTGAAGATCGTCAACAGAATGCACAGTCGGCAAAGTTTGACGTCTCAATAAATCCAGTTGATTATCTTGAGCGTGCTCAAAAGTGGATGAAGCAGTTAGGCACCCCATTCGCAGGGTTCATAAACGAAAGCTTGTCGTCATATCTCACAAATGAGAGAGATAAATCCCTCCTCAAGGAGCGTCAGGATAAGTTCCTGGCAAAGCTTGAAGAAGCGATAACTGACGGTGCGCCTCTGGTGAATATAAATGATGGGCTCTCATCCGCAATTCATAACTCAAAGGCCACGGTAGATGTCGTGGTCTCAACGATCCCGTTGGATTCAACACACCCTCTATACGGCAAAGTTGGTGAAATTCTAGAGCGCAAAGATTTAACCGGTGCAGTAAGCGGAAAAACATTTGATCCGCAATCTTCTAATCAGAGTATCGATTTCTTCAGCGTTCACCAGGGTGTTCAGCCCATGGTTTTGGATTCGATAATTGGACCAATTTCACAGTACTGGAATTCCCATAACGCTCTGCCCTCAACTCGTGCGGGTTTGATGCTTCATCGTCGACCTAGATATTTGTTCGAGTCAATTCCTGCTTCAGGCACAGTTAAGCAAGATATCTTGAAGGGATACTTTGTCGCCCGTGCTCTCAAACACTTCCGGTCTGATAAAGAAATCACAAAAGATGAGAAGAAGAAGAAGGGTCCAAAGTTATCTGTTTGCTCACACGATGGATCGAAATACCACTCATTTCCTTATCCATTGTTGATCACGGATGAAATTGAAGTGATGGATTATCCAGGTGCTCTTATCTTCTCACTCTCAATTGCTGTGGTTGCATGCAACGGCGCACAGTCATTAGATCCACTCGAGTCCTACAAACGACTCCAAGAGCTAGCCGATCTAAAGAGTTCTGCTTCAGAACTTAAACACTGGCTAGAAACTGGAGATAATGGGCGCGGTCCAGTTCCTGATCCAGAGCGCGCAGGAAGAAAAGAGGACTCGGCAGAGGTAAGACGAGAAGTTCTTCTGAAGTACATTTCAGATAATGTCAGTAAGTATGAAGCACGTTTTGCAAGACAGAGTTTGTCTTCAGATCGTGATGATGCCCTAGACAAAGACCTAACTTGGGAGATTAGAGAACCACTCTTGGAAGCACTCAAGAGTCTTCATAAGGACATTGCAAAGATGGACTTTGATGCCGGCGAGGATGAAGACTAAATGTCATTCAAGTGGGTAAACAACTCCGTAAGCATCGTCCTGCTTCCCAGTGAAGATCGGTATCCGAAGCTACACGAGCAACTTAAGGAGTGGATCGGGGATGGTCTTCTAGGAAACTTTATCTGGATGACTGCCGGGGATATCACGAAAGAGGGTTTTGGGCCTCCTACTACGCGTGGAACCGTGTGGGGACTAGATGAGAACCGTGAACTAGTGGGTATTGAGGTTAATCCATTTGATGAATTGGCGAGAAATAAATTCAAAACAGTTCGACTAGTTGCAGTTCGCGTTCTTTCCAACACTTTCCAACCCGATGAAGAAGAGTATGAGAAGTTTGATCTTCTCTCAGAGACGATCAGACTCTCGCTACCCCTTGCATTGAGCGAAGACCGGCCTGGAGATAAAACCAACTTGCGTCGAATAAACCTAGTTGTGTTTCCGACCGAGCTTAAGAGTAACGAATATTCAACTGTCTTTAAGGGCCAGTGGGATCACCATGTGATTGCCTCACCAGAAGATCGCAAGACTCCGCTTTCGGCAGATCGATTTGTCAAAGAAGATGCAAGATATCCAAAGTTCATTGCCATGCATGTTGCTGCAACAGGTGGACTATGGAATGGAATTGCAAGAAGTCCATTTGACGATCTTGCTAAACCTGAGAGTGGTGCGCACTCATATCAACTTTCCCGTGTATTTGTAAACTCTGTACTCACAGATGGCCTTTCTCGAAGAGTTGCCGCATCGGTCCTTTCTGACCTTGCTGATCCAAACATTGATCTACACGCTAAAGGTTTAGTTGCTGAGATCGACAATACTTACTTTATTGAAGATCTGGATATTGAACATGTTGTTGACGAGATGGTAGAAATCGTCTTTAACTCCGACAATAAAGTTCTTCGTTTTGCAGAACCAGATCCTGAAGAAGAACTCAAAAAACAGCGCTGGACTGAATGGCAGAGCATTAGTGATTTCTTTAAATTCTGTGGCCAACGTTTCCTTGTAATGCCAAAATGGTGTTGGATCTGGCTGCGACGTAAAATTGGTAAGAAGTTACAAGATTCATTGATTGGCCCAGATGGTGGTGTCATGATCGGTATAGATCAATATGACACGGAGGACATTCGTGACCGCCACTTATTTGGTCAACTCGAAACAATTGGAAACAATGTACGTGAAGCAGAAAAAGCTTTAGTGATGCCATTCCGACGCTCGAGCACCACCTCAAGAAGGGCGCTGTGGTCTGATTTAAGACAATTG
>CAZNUC010000054.1:0-8078 GCA_964576165.1 uncultured Candidatus Planktophila sp.
TGATGGCAGATGCTGAAGCCCACGCCGAAGAAGATAAGGCGCGTAGGGAAGAGGCAGAGATCCGTAACACCGGAGACTCACTTGTCTACCAGACCGAGAAGTTCATTGCAGATAATGCAGATAAGTTCACAGAGGGTGAAGCACTGGAGAAGAAGAATGAAGTTGAGGCAGCACTTGCCGAACTTAAGACTTCACTCGGTGGCGCTAACTTCGAGTCAATCAAGACAAACACCGAAAAGGTCTCAACACTTTCTCAAGCACTTGGTGCGTTGATGTATGCAGCTGCAGGTGCTGCTGCAGCGAACGCGACTGAAGATGGCGTTGAAGATGCTGAAGTGATCGATGAGGTTGTCGAGGAAGGCACCAACTAATGTCAGAAGAAGTTCTGGCAGATGTCGTTGAAGAAGCATCTGATGTAGTCGCAGAGCCGGGTCAGGAAACTGACCCGGTGAGCGTACTCACCGCTGATCTTCAACGAGTTCAAGCTGAGTATGCAAATTACAAAAAGCGAGTAGAGCGCGACCGTTCACTTGCCCATGAACTTGCAGTGAGCTCTGTACTCATCGAATTACTTCCCGTACTTGATGATATTGAACGCGCTGAATCGCATGGTGAATTAACAGGTGGCTTTAAAGCAGTTGCTGATCACATTGCATCTGCGACAGAACGCATTGGGTTATCAAAATATGGCACCGAAGGTGATGCCTTCGACCCACAAATCCATGAAGCGCTCTTGCATGACACATCTGCCGATGTCACAACATCAACTGCAACAAAAATCTTGCAACCAGGTTACAAATTCAAAGACCGTATTCTTCGCCCCGCACGTGTGGGCGTGACCGACCCGCAAGAAACACCAGTCAGCGAATAGTTCATGGCTGCCAAAGATCTTTACGAGAAGGACTTTTACGCGATTCTCGGCGTCGATAAGAAAGCTGGCGCTGATGAAATCAAGAAGAAGTACCGCACTTTGGCGCGCGAGTTACACCCTGATAAAACAAAGGGCGATAGCGCCCTAGAAGAGAAATTCAAGGCAGTCTCTGAGGCTTACGACATCCTCTCCGATTCAAAAAAGCGCGCTGAATATGATGAAGCCCGATCACTCTTTGAGCGTGGAGGATTCCGGGCACCAATGGGTGGCCATAGTGGCGGTGGTGATTTCTCTGATCTTTTTGGTGGTGGATCACCAAATGACATCTTCGCTAATTTATTTGGTGGAGGTGGGATACGACGTGGACCACGCAAAGGCCAAGATCTACAGACCGAAGCAACAATCACATTTAAAGAATCAGTCTTTGGTACAACGCTAGAACTCACGCTCTCTACAGATGGTGGAAAGCCGCAGAAGATTAGTGCGCGCGTTCCTGCCGGCGTTAACGATGGAGCAAAGATTCGCGTAAAAGGAAAAGGCGCACCAGGTGAAGCCGGTCCCGGTGATCTCTTTATTCAGCTGCACGTGAAACCACATTCAATTTTCTCTCGAAAGGCCGAGAACTTACTTCTCACTCTTCCAGTCACATTTGTTGAGGCAACACTTGGCGCAGATATAAAAGTACCCACACTCGATGGTGAAGAAGTAACTGTTCGTTTAGCACCAGGAACTCCCAACGGACGCACGCTTCGCGTTAAAGGCCGTGGAATTAAGAAAGGTTCTGTCGTTGGTGATTTGTTAGCAACAATTGATGTGCAAGTACCACAGAAGATTGAGGGCGTTGCAAGTGATGCGCTAAAGAAATTTGCAGAGGCAACAGCAAACCATGATGTACGTCTTGAATTTAGAGCTAAGGCAAGCTCATGAGCGAAGAAAAGCGCGAAGAAATTGATGAGGCGGCAGGTCTCTATGTCATCTCTGTTGCGGCTGAACTTTCCGGCCTACACCCACAAACACTTCGCCAATACGATCGTTTGGGTTTAGTTTCCCCTTCTCGTACCGTTGGTCGCAACCGTAGATATTCGCTGCGGGATATCGCATCCCTTCGCACCATTCAGCGCCTGATTGGTGAAGGAATTAACCATGCTGGTATCAAGCGAATTATCGAACTTGAATCTGCGATGGCAAATATGGCAATTGAGGTCGCTAAGTTACGTATTGAAGTTGACGCTCTGATTTCTGAAAATCCACCAAAATCTCTTGCGATACGAAGAAAATCAGAAGTTATTATTTATAAAGAAGAGAGTTAACTCTTAGTCGCTTAACTCTTAATCGCATTGGTACGACCCTTCCACACCCCAAGCACTTTTTCAGCGGGGGTCTTTAATACCTTTTCCAAAATTGTTGCGTAGATATCTCTAAAGTCAGTTGTTACCGCTAAATCTCCATCAACAAGTTGAGTAAGTGATGGTTGATCTCCATAGAAGCCACCTTGAACGCGGTCACCGACAAGAAATACTGGCCCTGCAGTTCCATGGTCGGTGCCTTCTGAACCATTAGCTTTAACGCGGCGGCCGAATTCGCTATAGATAAGCACTGTCACATCTTTCGAGCGACCCGATGCCTTTAACTGACTCAGGAAGGTTGTCACACTTGTTGAGACAGCGCCTAAGAGAAGTGATTGTGCATTTGCTTCATTGGCATGAGTATCAAAGCCACCTAATGAGACAGACCAGACCTTAGTTGGAGCTCCTGCTGCAATAAGTTTTGCAACAACATTGAGTTGTTGTGCCAAGTTTGTATCGCCACCGGCATTTCCGCCATCAACGGTAGGAAGATCTTGTGCAACAGGAGCAGGTTTTGCAAGGATAGGTGTCACATTTGATGAAACACTAAACAAATTACGCATCGAGGTTGCTGCCGCTGCCATCAGCGAATTATCAGTGGGTGACGGGGCAGACAAACGCGCGCACGCTGCACCTATCACGCCGCTCGGAACGTTCAACCCACCAAGAGGTAAGGCTGAGCCACTCTGCTTCTTTCCAACCAACATTGGAGGAAGAATGCTGCCTAAACTAATTGCTGACATCGGATCTAACGGTTGGGTATCAAGCCAACGACCGAGCCAACCTGTGTCACGACTTGATTGCGAAGAGCCAGATTGCCAAATCGCCATGGAAGAAAAGTGTGAACGGTCAGGTTTTGGATAACCAACCCCACGAACAATTGCAACTTTTTGTGTATCCCATAGCGATTTTATTCCGGACATTGATGGATTGAGTGCGAGATCATCAGAGAGCGGAAGCAGGGTTTCAGGTTTATATGTGATGCCAGGTCGTGATGCGTAATAGATTGAATCTTTAAATGGAATAACAGTGTTGAGCCCATCATTTCCACCGTAAAGAGAGAGCACAACAAGAATCGGTGTACCAAGTGGAAGCGGACGCGTAGTGGCTGCATGAGCAATATCATCAACCGAAAGAATTGTTGCGCTAGTGGCAGCCACTCCAGAGAATTTAAGGAATTGTCGTCGCGTAAAGACGCTCATTCCTAATTGCTCACGAGAGAAAACTGGTTTTTCGATCATGCGCTCACCACGTATTCAGGACTACAGATTGCGAGGGTAAGAAGTCTTTGGGGGTTATCACGGACAGCACGTAGCGCAGAATCTGTGCGAGCACTCCACTCCACGATTCCCAACCAATCCAATAGATACTCAATTCGATTATTCGGCGCAACTGCAGCCAATTCAGAGAGATTTGAAAGTGAAGCCAGCCATGTCGCAAAGGCAAGCCTGTACTGAGCGCTCGCTGAGCTGAGCCACGCTTGATCTGTGGGCCAACCACCAACGTTTGGTGGTTGAAAGGGAAGCTGCGATAACTTTTCAAGATAACTGTAGAGCTTTGTAAATGAAGGAAGTTGCGAAGGTGTGAGGTTAAGTGCCCGACAGACGGCAACAAACCATTCGACTGGGGATTTAACAATTGAGTTATCAACACTAGAAAGTGCAGGATCATTAATCAGCGTTGTCACTAAGGTTTTAATATCTCGTGTTGCAAAGGCAGAAATCGTGGAATGGTTCTCTGGCAAAGGGTTAGCTGATGAGATAAACCGATACCAAACCCTCTCAGGAATGAATCTCTGACAACTATCTTGTGCAACAAGATGTGCGATTACTTCTTGAGGCGACATCACACCAGATTTTCCAAGTACTGTGACAGAACCATTGTCTCTCCGACGAGAGGCAGTGCTCACCACACCCGAGGTTCGTGACACTCGATAACCTGTAAAAGAGCGCGCTAACTCTTTGACATCGTTTTCTGAGTAGCGATTTACACCGAGAAGAAATAACTCCATCATCTCTCTTGAAAGATTTTCATTTGGAGCTTTTACTGTGTTCTCTCCACCATCTAACCACAACTGCAACGCCCCATCTAAGAACATTGCCTGCGCAAATTCTGCAAAGTTACCAAGCGCATATTTTCTCAAAGTCACATTCTGGTTATACATCGGAAGCGGGTATCTTACTTTTCCGAGTGATGTCGCCCAGTGACCATGCCAGAACCAAGTCATCTTTTCATTGAGCGGGTTAGCGGTTACAACCATTTGATCCAACCACCAAAGAAGTAAAAGTTGGTTTTGGTATCGCAACGAACGCGAGTACTCAACAACTCCCTCGCTATTCGGTTCAGGACGTGGGCCGGGATCGGTGAATTCTGGTGCCACGATCGTTTGCGCATCTATCTTTAAAACATTTTGCCGAGTTACGGCGAGACCTTGATTAAGTGCGCTGCGGAATTCACCTGGTTTGGGCCCGTAACCAAAGCGGTGAAATAAACGAGCCGTCTCCAGCCGCTGCATATCCATGGTGTCAATGTAAGTGCCCATCAATCACGATGTAAGGTTTAACCATGAACTCACATGAACTTCTCCGAGAAGAGATCAAAAATAAGGCTGTTGTTCACGGAAAAGTCATTCTCTCTTCAGGTAAAGAGGCTGATTACTACGTGGATCTACGACGCATCACACTAGATCACGTCGCAGCTCCCCTTGTCGGTCAGGTAATGCTCGATCTCACTAAAGATTTAGATTTTGATGCAGTGGGCGGTTTAACTCTCGGTGCTGATCCTGTTGCAACAGCGATGATGCACGTTGCTGCAAGTCAGGGACGCGCGCTTGATTCATTTGTTGTTCGCAAGGCAGAGAAGGCACATGGATTACAGCGTCGCATTGAAGGTCCAGATGTAAAGGGAAGGCGCGTTCTAGCCGTTGAAGATACATCGACAACAGGTGGTTCAGTTTTAACAGCAGTTGAAGCACTGAAGGAAGCAGGTGCGATTGTTGTAGGTGTTGCAGTTATTGTTGAACGCGGTGCAAAGGCTGCAATCGAAGCAGCGGGACTTGATTACCGCACTGCATTTTCTTTAGCTGATCTAGATCTTTAAGACCATTCCTTCTTTGTCCGCCACTCGCGGAAGAGTTCGAAGATAACTGGCAGCGTCGTAATCAGTAAAACAAGTAATGTGATCGGCAAAAGATAAGTTTCTAGTGAATCTTTTACCGATTCACCTAAGAAGTAACCAGCCAAGATAATTCCATCAGCCCAAATAATCGCGCTGACGCTATTCCAGAAGAGAAACTTCTTTCGAGGAATCCCGATGATTCCGCACATCGGATTAATCAGTGTGCGTACAAAGGGTGTAAAACGAGCGAGAAAGAGCGCTTTGCCAAGCCCGTATCTAAGTAACCACTTCTGTGTTGCTTCGACCTTTGCCTGATTAAAGATTCGGCTATTAGGGCGATCAAATAATTTTTTCCCGTATTTATGGCCAATGAAGTAGCCGGTCTGAGATCCTGTAATAACGGCGATCGGCGCGCCAATAAGTAAGCCAAGTAATGGAAGCTGAACACCATTGAGCGCTTGACTGGCGGCGCCGGACGCACCAAGTCCTGCTAGAAAGAGGAGAGAATCCCCCGGAAAAAGAATTCCAACCAACAATCCAGTCTCCATAAACAAGATCGCGAGGACTCCGATGAAGCCAAAAGTTGAGATCAGAGTCTCTGGATGGAGGGAATTAATTAGCGAATCCACAAGTTGAGGATAAGGTACGCGCCATGACTTTGGCACCCAGGCCGCAGATCCACTTTACGCCTACGCGCAATTGGATGAACGACCCCAACGGTCTTATTTTTTATAAGGGTTCCTACCATCTTTTCTTCCAATACAACCCCGAGGGCGACCAATGGGGAAATATGTCATGGGGCCATGCCACATCAAAAAATCTTTCTCAGTGGGAAGAACACCCTGTAGCAATTGAATACACCCCAACGCACGCAGTCTTTTCAGGAAGCATGGTTGTTGATTACTTTAATACAACAGGTTTTGGAAGCGTTGAAAATCCAGCGATGGTTGCGATCTTTACAGAGCATCAGCACGATGAAGCACGACAAGTGCAATCACTGGCTTACAGCCTTGATGATGGAGAAACATGGAAACGGTATAAAGCCAATCCAATTTTAGATTTAGAGATGAAGCATTTTAGGGATCCTAAAGTCACGTGGAATAGAGTCAATGAGTCTTGGATCATGAGCGTTGTGAAGCCACAAGAAGAGACAGTCTGCTTTTACGCATCAGATAATCTGAAGGAGTGGCAATTGCTCAGTGAATTCAGCGCTCAAGGTAGCGCTGCTGGTATTTGGGAATGTCCTGACCTCTTCCCACTTTCTGTAGATGGAGATTCTTCCAATACAAAGTGGGTGTTATTTATCTCTGTAAACCCAGGTGGTGTAACTGGCGGCTCAGGAACTTTTTATTTTATTGGTGATTGGAACGGAAAAGAATTTATTCCAGATGATGTAGAGATGCGTTGGTTAGATTACGGAAGAGATAATTACGCTGGAGTTACATTTAACGATGCACCCGATAGCCGTAAGATTTATTTAGGTTGGATGAACAATTGGGAGTACGCGGATAAAATTCCAGCAAATCCATACCGTGGTGCGATGACAGTTCCGCGAGAACTTACTCTTGTCACCCGCAACTCAAAGTTAACCTTGTTGCAGAACCCAGTGAAAGAATTGGCGACGGCTGCAGTCCTTGATCACACATTTGTTATCAAGCCAGAATCAGGAAAATCCGGAGTGCGGTATGCACGAAGTGATGGAAGATCGGTAGAGGTTGGCTACGACGCTTCCACACAAATGTTCTACCTCGATCGCACCGCGGCCTGGTTTGACTTCTCCAGCACCCGAATAGAAAGCGCGCACTTCGATTCACAAGGCTCAGAATTTTCTGTCAGGGTGATTATCGATTCTTCATCGATAGAAATTTTTGTATCGGGAGGCCGCCTCGCGATGACCGATCTCTTAGCGCCGGGCGAGATCCCATCTGTGATCACCGCCTTCTAACCCCTCATTTGAGCGTGGCGGGACTGTAAAAAGACTGTAAAAACAGTGAAAAATCTTGATTACTTCGTTATCGCCCAAACCCCCCATCAAGGCTTGGCGTGAAGTAATTTTTCCCCACCCCGGAAGCGGGATACAGCTGTTCTCGCTTCCACCCCTTTGAAAGTTCTTGAAAGGAATTTCATATGAAGAAGTTTTCAATCGCTTCAATTGCAGTTGCTGCCCTTGCAGCAACTGTTGCGATCGTTCCTTCTGCAAACGCTGTAGACGAAGTAACCATCTTTGGTGGCTTCGGCGGCGCACAGGCAGAAGGTTTCCAAGCTGAACTCACCGCCTTCGGTGCAGCAAACGGAATCAAAATCACATACACAACTTTGGCTTCTTATGACACAGATATCCGTGTCAAGGTAAAGGCCGGACAGGCACCAAATATCGGAATGTGGCCACAGCCAGGTGGACTCCTTGAGTACTCATCAGTGCTTGAGCCAATCGATAACTTGAAGTCAGTTGATCTTGCAGGAATCAAGAAGACACTGGTTCCAGGATGGGCAAACCTTGCAACAAAGGGCGGAAAGACTTACGGTCTTCCAGTTTCTGCAAACGTTAAGTCACTCGTTTGGTACAACCCTTCAAACTTTAAGGCTGCAGGACTTACTGTTCCAAAGACAGATGCAGACCTCATCAAACTAACCAACACAATCAAATCAAAGAAGCTTGGCTTCCCATGGTGCGTAGGAATTGAATCAGGCGGAGCAACCGGATGGGCTGCAACCGACTGGATGGAAGAGTACGTACTTCGCTA
>CAZNUC010000055.1:0-7761 GCA_964576165.1 uncultured Candidatus Planktophila sp.
AAAAAATTACTCTAGACTCACCTCTTGCGCCTCGGGGCGTAGCGTAGTGGCTAGCGCGCCTGCTTTGGGAGCAGGAGATCGGGAGTTCGAATCTCCCCGCCCCGACCAGTTTGTTTTAGGTCAGTTCCATTTATACATCCTTATATCGATGATCAGGGAGCACAGTGAAGAGCACAGTCGAGACACTTTCACCAACGCGCGTAAAGCTTGATGTAGAAGTTTCATTCGCAGAGCTCACTCCACACATCGATGCGGCTTATAAGAAGATTGCTAAGCAGGTAAATATTCCCGGTTTTCGTAAAGGTCACGTTCCTGCTGCGATGATCGATCAGCGCGTCGGACGTGGAAGCGTCCTTGACGAGGCGATTAATTCAGCACTTCCAGAGTTTTACTCACAAGCAGCTCGTGAACACGATGTACTTGTTATTGGGCGTCCAGAAGTTGATATCAAAGAGTTCGTTGATAAAGAGAAGTTGGTCTTTGTCGTTGAGGTTGATGTTCGCCCAGAAGTCAAGCTTCCAGACTTTACAAAGATTCAAATTACTGTTGACGATGTCGCAGTTGAAGATAAAGATGTCGAAGAGCAGCTCGATGGATTACGCGCTCGCTTTGGAACACTTCATACCGTTGAACGTGCAGCTAAAGATGGCGACTTTGTCACGATCGATCTGACGGCTCGTATCGATGGCGCAGAAGTTGATGGCGGAAAAGCTAACGAAATTTCATATGAAGTTGGCTCAAACCGCATGATTGATGGCCTAGATGCAGCACTCGTTGGAATGGCTATCGGAGATACAAAGACATTTACCACTCAACTCGTTGGTCAGAAAGATGATGAAAAGGGTGATGTAGAAGTTGTCGTAAAGGCAGTCAAAGAGCGCGAACTTCCAGAGGCAGACGATGCATTCGCAAAGCTGGCATCTGAGTTCGATACCATCGCAGAGCTTCGTGCAGATTTTGTGGAGCGCCTTGGTCGCGTAAAGAAGTTGGAACAGGGTGCGCAGGCACGTGACCTACTTCTTGAGAAGCTTCTTGCTGAACTTGATATTCCAGTGCCAGAGAAGATGGTTGAGGCAGAGGTCAATGATCACCTCGAAGGCGAAGGTCGTCAGGAAGATGCAGAGCACCGTGCTGAAGTTGATGGCCAGGTCCGTTCATCACTGAAGTCAGATTTCTTGCTCGATGCGATTATCAAGAGCGAGCAGGTTGAGATCACTGAAATGGAACTCACCGAATATCTCGTGCGCACATCACAGCGTTATGGAATGGCTCCTGAGCAGTTCGCACAAGAACTCCAGAAGGCGGGCCAGATCGGTCAACTAGTTTCTGAGGTTTCGCGCGCCAAGGCTTTGGCAGTGGTTCTTGAGCGGGTCAAGGTTTCTGATAAATCTGGCAATGCGATCAATCTCGAAGATCTTCGCCCTAAGGCTCCAGAAGTACCTGCAGCCGAATAGTTTTCATATGCCCTGAGCGAACAGGGGCAGATTCACGCAGGTTCTGGCGCAAATGGGGAAGCATTTTCACGCTGGAATTGTTAAGGTCAATACATATAACAATTCAGGAGGATGAAGTGGATTATCTCAACCCGGAGGCGGCGCAGATTTTGGCTCGCGCACCACAGTCAGCATCAGGTGGGCTAGACGATCAGGTCTATAACCGTTTGCTCCGCGAACGAATCATCTTCCTTGGCTCAGTCGTTGAAGACTCAATGGCCAATGCGATTGCGGCGCAGATTCTTCTGCTTGCTGCTGAAGATCCAAAGAAAGATATTTTTCTCTACATCAACTCACCTGGTGGTTCTGTAACTGCGGGTATGGCGATCTACGACACGATGCAATACGTGCAGAACGATGTTGCAACAGTTGGAATGGGTCTTGCTGCATCAATGGGTCAGTTCCTTCTCTGTTCAGGTGCTGCAGGAAAGCGTTACGCGCTTCCACATGCTCGCGTCATGATGCACCAACCATCATCTGGAATCGGTGGAACAGCAACTGATATCAAGATTCAGGCAGAACAAATTGGTTTCACAAAGCGAAAGATGGCAGAACTCATCGCCCATCACACAGGACAATCAATCGAGACAATTACTGCAGATTCAGATCGCGATCGCTGGTTTACAGCAGATGAAGCCAAGGAATATGGTTTTGTTGATCACGTTGTTCGCTCTGCAGGTCAGGTTCTAGGTAGCGGAGGAACAGCCTAATGATGAACGAATTTGATCGCGCACAAGAGATTGTTTCCCGCTACGTACTCCCAGTCTTTGAAGAGAAGACTGCCACTGGATACAAGCGCCATGATCCATATACAAAGCTCTTCGAAGAGCGCATTATTTTCTTAGGTCAGCCAATTGATGACACCGTGGCTAACGATGTAATGGCTCAATTGCTCACACTTGAATCTATGGATTCAGATCGTGACATCATCGTTTACATCAACTCTCCAGGTGGCTCATTCACAGCGCTCACTGCAATTTATGACACGATGCAATTTGTTCGCCCAGATGTGATGACAATCTGTCTTGGCCAGGCGGCATCTGCTGCAGCGATCATTCTTGCTGGTGGGGCAAAGGGAAAGCGTTACGCACTCGAGCATTCACGTATCTTGATTCACCAACCTTCATCAGAAGGTGGGGGACAGGCATCAGATATCGAGATTCAGGCACGAGAGATCATGCGTATGCGTGGGCTTCTAGAAAGCATGCTCTCAAAGCACACCACTCGCACTACTGAGCAGATCGCACAAGATATCGAGCGCGACAAGATTCTTACCGCAGCAGAAGCTGTCGAGTACGGAATTATCGATCAGGTTCTAGCTAGTCGAAAGGCTAAGCCAACCTGGTAACTCCCAGGGATAAATTCTCTTACTGTGAAACTATTTGAGGCGGGTTCCCTTTGGTCTTACAAAGGGTTCCGTCTCTTTTGGTTTTCAAACACAATATTTGTAATCGGATCAGGCGCTTTTCCAGTCGCCCTTGCAGTTGCAGTTTTAGATAGCAATGGAAATGATCCTAAATCACTCGGTTTTATTCTGGGTGCACGCGTACTAGCAGCAGTGCTTTTCTCACCAGTAACGGGTGTGTGGTCTGATCGATTCCCGCGCGTGCAAGTAATGATTACCGCTGATGTTTTCCGTGCGCTACTTGTCTTCTCGCTAGTTTTCTTAGCTCAACCAGGAACTCCTTATTGGATTTTAGCAATGGTTGTTTTCTTGATGGGAATGGGTGATGCCCTCGGTGCACCGGCATCCCAAGCAATTCTTCCAAGCCTCTTGCCACCCGATAAGCTAAAAGCTGGAAATGTTGCTCGAAGCATTGTCGTGCGTACAGCCCACATCGTTGGCCCTGGAGTTGGCGCAGGAGCGATTTTGCTATTTGGTGCTAGATACACATTTATTTTCACCGGTGTTTTCTTTATTTTAGGTACATCGCTCATGTTCTTTATCGAAGAAGACTTTAAGCCGATTGCTGAAGAAAATAAGCAGACTTTCTTTGTTGATCTTAAAGAAGGTGTGCGCACTGTCTGGCACATCAAGTGGATATTCGCCCTGATCGCAACTACATCATTTCAGCTCATGTTTATCGTTGGTGTTGAAAGCGTCCTGTTACCGGTGATCACAAGGCGAGAATTTGAAACGAA
Organism: uncultured Candidatus Planktophila sp.; assembly: GCA_964576165.1. GTDB lineage: Bacteria > Actinomycetota > Actinomycetes > Nanopelagicales > Nanopelagicaceae > Planktophila. Next base: position 3,636 of record CAZNUC010000055.1, read on the forward strand.
CAATGTATTTGCTGTCTCTGCCTCTGTCTTTTCTCTGGGTGCAATTATTGGCGCTTTGATTTCTCTGCGCCTCAAGATTAAGCATCAAGGACAGTTCTGCATCCTTGTATTCGCCCTTCTGGGCGCAACAACTTTGGCGCTGGCATTTCCATTTTCACCGTACATCATCATTGGTGCGTATTTCTTGGCCGGCTTATCTGTTGGTCCATGGGAAGCATTTTGGGCTGCTGCGGTACAGAAAGAAGTGCCGCAGGAATTACAAGGCCGTGTATTTAGCGTTGACCACATGGGATCAACTGCACTTATTCCACTGGGAATGGTCTTGGTTGGCCCAGCGGCTGAATTCTTTGGGGAGAAGCCGATGCTGATCGGCGTTTCGATTATGCATGTGCTCATTAGCCTTTCGGTGTTGAAGGTGACCGGCGTTCGTGATCTAAAGATGCCCGCATCATTCTGGAATTCTTCTCAGGGCGAACAGCTCAGACGGTAAATACACCCGCATTTTTCATTGATTAAATCTACGATTGACCTACTTCCCCTCACATTAGGAGCACCATGACACGCATCGGCGAGACTAGCGATCTGCTGAAATGTTCTTTCTGCGGCAAGACGCAGAAACAGGTAAAGAAATTAATTGCTGGCCCTGGTGTCTACATTTGCGACGAGTGCATCGAACTCTGTAATGAAATCATCGTCGAAGAGCTTTCCGAAGCCACATCCCTTGGTTTAACTGAACTTCCCAAGCCCCAGGAAATTTTTGAGTTCCTTGATCAGTATGTGATTGGTCAAGATCGTGCCAAGAAGTCTCTCTCTGTCGCTGTTTACAATCATTACAAGCGTGTGCAGTCGGGCGAGCCAAAAAGTGACGATGCGATCGAACTCGCTAAATCAAATATTTTATTGTTAGGACCAACTGGCTGTGGAAAGACACTCATGGCACAGACGTTGGCACGCATGCTCAATGTTCCATTTGCTATCGCCGATGCCACAGCGCTCACTGAGGCCGGTTATGTAGGTGAAGACGTTGAGAACATTCTTCTTAAACTTCTCCAGGCTGCAGATTACGATGTCAAGAAAGCTGAAACTGGAATCATCTACATTGACGAGATCGATAAGGTTGCGCGTAAAGCTGAAAATCCTTCTATCACTCGAGATGTTTCAGGTGAAGGTGTTCAGCAAGCACTCCTTAAGATTCTAGAGGGAACAGTTGCATCCGTTCCGCCTCAAGGTGGACGTAAGCATCCACACCAAGAATTTATTCAAATAGATACAACCAACGTTCTCTTTATTGTTGGTGGCGCTTTTGCAGGCCTCGATAAAATCATTGAGGCACGTAGTGGTTCAGCCAGCGTTGGATTTAATGCAACTCTGCAATCCCAAGAAGAGAAAAACTCGAAAGACTTCTTTGCAGATGTGATGCCTGAAGATTTATTAAAATTCGGAATGATTCCTGAATTTATCGGTCGCTTACCTGTAATCACGAGCGTTGAAAATCTTGATAAGCCTGCCTTGATGCAGATTCTTACCGAGCCACGTAATGCTCTTGTGAAGCAGTACCAAAGACTCTTTGATCTTGATGATGTCGCCCTTGAATTTGAGCCAGATGCACTTGAGGCAATTGCAGATCTAGCCCTCAAGCGCGGAACTGGAGCTCGCGGACTTCGAGCAATTATGGAGTCAGTACTTCTTACTGTGATGTATGAGGTGCCAAGTCGCAGCGAAGTAGCGAAAGTTCTCATTAACAAAGCCTGTATTGATGGCTCTGCAACCCCTGAAATGGTGATGCGCACAGGCGATATTCCAAAGCGTGCGACCCGTCGTGAAAAGGGTACGCAGGAGAAGAGCGCGTAAATAAACTAGACTCACGCCCATGTCTTCAAAAGCCAGCCATGGGCGCGAGTTATCTGCCAGCTTCATTCCGGCAGATATTGAGTCTGCGCTCTATACCAAATGGCTGAGCGCGGGTTATTTCACCGCTGATGCAACATCAAGTAAAGAACCATTCACCATTGTCTTGCCACCACCCAATGTCACGGGAGTCTTACACATTGGCCACGCACTAGATCAAACACTTCAAGATTGCCTTTCACGAATGAAGCGCATGAAGGGCTTCGAAGTGTTATGGCTACCTGGAATGGATCATGCCGGTATTGCAACGCAGAACGTTGTTGAAAAGCAATTAGCATCGCAAGGAAAGTCTCGACACGATCTCGGCCGCGAAGCATTTGTTGCACAGGTCTGGGAATGGAAGGCGCAATCTGGTGGTGCAATCCTCGATCAGATGAAACGTTTAGGTTCAGGTGTTGATTGGACTCGCGAACGCTTCACAATGGATGAAGTAATGTCGAATGCTGTTGTATCAATCTTTAAGAAAATGTATGACGCGCAACTCATTTATCGCGCAGAGCGAATCATTAACTGGTGCCCACGCTGTCTTACTGCGCTCTCAGATATTGAAGTAGAACATAGTGATGATGCAGGGGAATTAGTCTCAATCCGTTACGGTGATGGCGAAAATTCAATAGTCGTTGCAACAACACGCGTGGAAACAATGCTGGGTGATACAGCAGTTGCTGTCCACCCTGATGATCCTCGTTATAAGCACCTCATTGGCACCCAGGTAGAAATTCCACTTGTTGGTCGCACAATTCCTGTCGTTGCAGATGCGCATGTGGATCCTGAATTTGGTACTGGAGCAGTAAAGGTGACACCAGCCCACGATGTGAACGACTTTGAGATCGGCCAGCGCCACAACCTTGAGACACTCACAATTCTTGATGCCAATGGCACAGTCACCAACACAAAGACTGAGTTTGATGGCTTGGATCGCTTCGATGCGCGCAAAGCAATTGTTGAAGCGTTACGGGTGCAAGGACGGATTGTTTCTGAAAAGCGGCCATATATTCATGCCGTTGGCCATTGTTCTCGTTGCGATACAACTGTTGAGCCACGTCTTTCTAAGCAGTGGTTTGTAAAAGTTGCACCACTTGCACAAGCATCAGGGGATGCGGTCCGCAACGGAAGTGTGAAGATCGAACCAGCATCGCTTGAGCCACGTTATTTTGAGTGGGTCGATAACATGCACGACTGGTGTATCTCTCGCCAGTTATGGTGGGGCCATCGAATCCCAGTTTGGTATGGGCCAGAAGGTGAAGTTGTAGTTGTTGGTCCCGGTGAAAGTGCACCAGCAGGGTGGACACAAGATCCAGATGTTTTAGATACATGGTTCTCATCAGGGCAATGGGCATTTTCAACGATGGGGTGGCCTGAAAGGTCGGCCGACTTGGCCAAGTTCTACCCAACAAGTGTTCTCGTAACCGGTTATGACATTCTGTTTTTCTGGGTTGTTCGCATGATGATGATGTCGATCTTTGCTATGGATGGGGTCCCTCCATTTAAAACAATTATGTTGCACGGTCTTGTTCGTGATCAATTTGGCAAGAAGATGTCTAAATCTCGCGGAAATGTCATTGATCCGATTGAGTTTATGGACAAGTACGGGGCTGATGCCTTGCGATTTACCTTGGCACGCGGAGCTAATCCTGGGGCAGATCAAGCGCTGGCAGAAGATTGGATCGGCGGATCACGAAACTTTGCCACAAAGCTCTGGAACGCATCTCGCTTTGCGATGATCAATGGCGCACATGTAAACGGTGAGCTACCAGCATTTGATTCATTAACTGTGATCGATCGTTGGATACTGACACGCTTGAATGAAACAATTCTGGAAGCCGATCAGCTCTTCGAGAAATATGAATTTTCTCGTGCCTGTGAATTGATTTACCACTTTGCATGGGATGACTTGTGTGACTGGTACCTCGAACTTTCTAAAGAAGTATTCGCTTCCGATAACAAGGCAGCGTCGCAGCGAGTCCTGGGTCATGTTTTGGATCAACTTATGCGCCTGCTCCACCCTGTTATGCCATTCATTACAGAAGAGCTCTGGTGCACTCTTACCGGTGGCCAAAGTCTGGTGATTTCTGCGTGGCCAGTATCGCATGTGGATCAGATTGATCCGAACGCAAAGCGAATTGTCGCTAGCCTCCAAGAAGTGGTTACCGAAGTACGTAGATTTAGAAACGATCAAGGAATCAAGCCATCACAGAAAATTCCTGGTCGTTTGAGT
>CAZNUC010000056.1:0-7395 GCA_964576165.1 uncultured Candidatus Planktophila sp.
GGTTGGCTATTGATCGCGCTCATAAGGGGCAACGGTACTAGCCTGCTCGCTATGCGCATTACCTCGTGGAATATCCTGCATGGAATGGCGATCCCGCCGACCCCCGTAGCCGATATCGCAGCCCTAGCCCATGCCACCGAGAAAATTGCGACTGATCTAGCACCTGATCTGATTGCCGTACAAGAATGTGATTACCGACTTGCACGCACTGCAGATGCCAATCAAATTTCAGAGATTGCTCAGAGTATTGGTGCACCGCACTTTGCATTTGCTCCGTGCATTATTGGAACGCCAGGTGAAAAGTGGCGAAAAGTTGAGGCAAGTGATCAAAGAATTATCACTGAGAGCGATGACACGGGTGAAGGTGCGTATCAAGGTGGATATGGAATTGGCATCGCCTCAAAGATCGAAGTGGCTAAGTGGCATCGACTAGATCTTGGTAACGCTCCCATTGGTATGCCACTTCTGGTTCCAGGTGATGAAGCAAATCCAGGAAAACTCAAGCCAATCTATATTCGAGATGAACCACGTGTAGCACTTGCGGCAACGTTGGTAAATGGAATTACCGTGATCAATACACACCTGTCCTTTGTCCCTGGATATAACCTCAAACAACTTCGCGCAATCAAGGGTTGGGCAATTGAACTAGAGAGAGAAATGAATACAACGGCAATCATTGTTGGGGATTTAAACTTGCCAAAGAATTTGCCAGTCGTTGCCTCTAAGTGGAGATCGTTAGCAACCCAAGCAACCTATCCAAGTTGGGGAGCAAAGATCCAATTTGATTACATTCTCACTCGATCTGCTATGGAATCCACGCAACTTCCTACCGTTGCAACTGGAGTAAGTGATCACTTGCCGCTATCTGTTGATCTGAAGGTGAAGTAAGTAGTTGAGTTAAGAATTGAACTGCTCTAGCAGAGCAATGAGTTCATCGCGTCCCATCAGATCTGCAGGGCGATCAGTAATCGAGGTTGGCACATAGTGGAATGCAGCGCTAACTTTTTCTAACTCAACATTCTTCAAGGTCGCCCACGCTAAGCGATAGACGGCCAATTGAATTGCCGCTGATTTACCGAGCTTTTTCGAACCTGTTTTCCAATCGATGACTTCATAACTATCGCCTTCTTTATAGACAGCATCTATGCGGCCACGAATAAGAACGCCAGCAATGACCGTTTCAAAGGGAACTTCAACGGCATAAGGAGTGCGCCCAGCCCAAGTGCTTGCTAGCCACGCACTCTTTAACTCTTCCAGGGTCTGATCTGCTTCGAGCGGCTCAAGGAGATCGAAATCTTCATCATCAAAGAAGGTGAGCATGTTGAAATGCTTCTCGATCCATAGGTGGAAGGCAGTTCCACGACGAGAGAATTCATCACTTGCTCGTGGCATCGGACGTCGAATCGAGAGTGCAAGTGCTTGTGGATCTTCATAGAGTGCAATCAACGTTGATGTCGCCATACGAGGAGGCAGAGCCACACTTGCTAGAGCGTTCTTGTAATTCTCAAATTCATTAATTATTGCTTGGCTATCACGAATCCAGGAACTGATCTCTTCATCACTGGAATCAGAGAGCGCTGTATCAAGAGAGAGAGGCGCTTTTGATCTAACGAGTGCGACCTCTGCATCAAAGCGTTGCCTGCGATCACCTAGCGCATCAAGAGGCCAGGTAGCACTGGCAGGGTTTTCGCGAAGTGGATTCTTCTCACCATCAATCGGTGCATCCTCAAGGTTGATGATGCGACCGACTCGAGCAGCGACAGATTGTGCTTGCTCAAAAATTGATGAAGGCGGAACCTTCTTCTGGCCATCGCGCCACCACGATGATGTGCAGATCAGATGTGTCTTCGCGCGAGTCATTGCAACATAGCCAAGGCGAATCTCTTCCTGCTCTTTAAATGTGTTGCACTGCTCTTTAAATTTCTTTACCGCTTTTCCAGCATCAGCATTTGATGTCGCGTTGTTCCATGAGAAGACCGGAAGTTGTCCACCATCACCGCGCAGAGCGAAGGGAATATGTCTTTCATTGGTGATCCAGTTATCGGGATCTCCCTTGTGATCACTCGGGAATGTGCCATGAGCTAGCCCTGGTACTGCGACAAGGTCCCATTCTGCGCCCTTTGCGCTGTGAATTGTGAGTATCTGTACAGCATCAAAACTGACTTCAGCAGCGCCTGCTTTCAGGCCACCTTCTTCTCGGCTGGCAATTGCTAACCATTGCAAGAAAGCGTTCAGTGATGCTCCGTTACGGGCAAATTTAGATGCCTCATCCATAAAGCGATCAATATGTCTGCGACCTGATCGAGTGCCATCACGTAAGAGAACTTCAACTTCAAGGTTGAGATAGCGCTCGATCTCTGCAATGAGATCTGTAATCGCTCCGGCGGAGCGAGAACGAAGCCGTCTGAGATCTGCAGCAAATTCGGTGAGGCGTTGGAAACCAACTTCACTAAATTTAGATTTATCTGCCTTTGTGATCTCATCGAGTGCATCAATCAGTGAACCAAGGAATTGATCATCAGCCTCTGCAGAATCTGGATTTCCTGCCACAATTTTCTTAACAAGTGATCGGCTATCACTAGAGGATTCTTTGGCAAGCGCACGCGAATATGCACCAAGTGCTGCAATATCGGCAGCCCCCAGGGCAATATGTGGGCCAGTAAGCATGCGCATCAGTGATGCACCAGCATCTGGATCGGCGATAATCGAGAGCATTGCAACAATATCTGCGATCTCAGGAACATGGACAAGGCCACTTAGCCCAACAACTTCACATTCAATCCCAGCGCTTCGAAGTGCTCCTTGAATCGCTGGAATCTGTGAACGCTTTCGAACCAGAACGGCAAAGCTCTTTGGAACTTTACTATCGTCAATTAAACGCTCTGGATTATTCCAATGTGGCTCAATGTATTCAGCGATTGCATTTGCTTCAGCCTCCATAGTTTCAAAGAGACCCACAACGAGATCGCCCTTGCCGGCATCTGGCCTTGGTTTAAGTGCTGAAACATCTAGACCGCCGAGTGAGCGCACTTGTTGCGAGATTTCATTGGCAAGCTCAAGGATTGCTTCATCATTTCTAAAGGTGGTTAATAACTCATATATTTCAAGGCCTTTGGAGCCGGGCGCTTTAGGGAAGTGATCCTTAAATGATCCGATGGTGCCAGCAGATGCACCGCGCCAGGTATAGATCGATTGGCAAGGATCACCAACGGCGGTAACAGGATGGCCATTACCGAAGAGGGCAGAGAGTAAACGTACCTGTGATTGAGATGTATCTTGATATTCATCGAGCAAGACAACTGCATACTTGCCGCGTTCGATTGTTGCAACATCTGGGAACTTCATGGCGATATCTGCAGCGAGTGACATCTGATCATCAAATGAGAGATCACCTTCACTGCGTCTAGTTTCGATAAATTTTTCAACTAGTGGCAAGAGTGCAATTCGTTGGCGGGCTGTTTTTGAAACTGCGCGGACCTCGTCATTAAGTCCGCCAGAAAATTGTGCGAGTTCAGCCAACGTTTGCTCATCGGCGGCACGAATTGATTCGAGTGGCACCTGATGTTCAAGTACTAAAGATGCCAACCCCATCACATCATCAATAGCCGTGTTGAGTGCGCCGTCATAGACAAAATCAGGATCGTTCCATGTGCTCACCAAAGTATTGGCAGACATCCAGAGCGCGGCTTCACCCATAGGTTGCGTGTCAGCATCGATACCAAAACGGATCGCATGTTCACTCAGTAAGCGACCAGCATATGAGTGATATGTGGTTACTGATGTATCCAGAGTTGTAAATGGAACCTCAAGGCCGGCTTTCTCCATTGCAAGTTGTAATTGGCGAAGACGTTTGCGAATACGAGCAGAGAGTTCACCTGCTGCCTTACGGGTAAATGTGAGACCTAAGATCTGGTCAGGTTTTACAAAACCATTTGCAACAAGATAAATCACACGAGATGCCATCGTCTCAGTCTTACCCGAACCAGCACCTGCAATCACAACTGCGGGTTCAAATGGATTGCTCGCGATTGAGATGATCTTTGCTTGCTCGGGGGTAGGGTCGTAAAAGCCAGGATCCACACTCCTTATGAGGGCACTAACCTGAAGTGGTGAGTATTTCTCAATCATGAAATCACCGACTGACCTGCGGGCTGCACCGGACACGATGATCGAACAACACATCGTGGACACATCTCGTTAACAGTTGCAGTAAATGTCGCAGCGCCCATACCCTCACCGATAATCGATAGCTGTGCACGAACCTCATCTGCATCTATTACTGGGCGGTGACGTAGTGCAACCTCTTTTGTATCGTGAGCAAGAAAGACAAGGTGCGAACCACTCGTCTCATTGCCTTTGAGTTTCTCACCAAAGCCACCCATGATCACACCGAGCTGGTAACAAGCAAGTTGTAAATTGGTCAGCGCCTCTTTGTGTCCGATTGGATACTTTCCAGTTTTAAAATCAACGACAAAGTACTTACCTTGGCTATCGACTTCAAGACGATCAGCATTTCCTTTTACAATGACGTTACCGAAGGAAATAGTGAAATCCATCTCAACTCCGACAACACTTCGATCGCTCTTGGTTTCGATATCATTGTGATATTGAGCAAATCGTTCAAGCATGCGTTCAGCGCGCTTAAGGGCTGCGGCGCTAAGCCATCCACTTGATTGATCGATAAGTGACCAAGAACTTTCTAACTTTTCTACTAGTTGCTCATGTGTGATTCCTGGAATTTCAACTTTCAGCCGAGCAAACTCATGAATTGCAGAACCCAATAGCTGCGCAACGCCGTCACCATTAGTTCCACCACTTTTTTCAAGGAACCACTTCACTCCGCATTCGGTGAATGTCTCAGCTCCACTTGGAGATACATAGACAGGATCACCTTCTTTAACTACAGGTGCATCAGTTGATAGTGCACGTGCACCCACCCAGTTCTCGCTTTGGGCCAGTGAAATTCCTGAAGCAGCGAGAGTGGCAAGAAGCTCTGCGGCAGAGTCGGAGTTTTGGGACGCTAAATTGCGGCGAAGTGTTGCTACCAGCGCCGGAGCGGTCAGTGGGCGGGCAGGAAGCGCCTTTGCTGCCTGAGATGAATCGGCCGCGAAACCATGTATTTCTTCATATATTTCATGGAAGAAAATCGATGGTTCATCATCTTCGCGAGATACTGCCGTGACCAGAAGATTAGATGTGGCCCGAGTTTGTGCCACGTAAAAGAGGCGTCGTTCATCTTCAAGAAGTGATGATGCAGTGATCGCTTGTAGTTCACGATCAGGTAGATGATCTCCATGACGTTCGCGTTCGACTAGACGTTCGGCACCAAGAAGAGTGGAGCGCACCTTTAAATTAGGCCAGATGCCTTCTTGCACACCAGCGATAATCACAAAGGGCCATTGACGACCTTTAGCGCTATGAACGGTAAGGATTTCTAGTGCATCAGGGCGAACACCTTTAGCTGTGATCACATCTGCTGCAATAAATTCTTCGCTAATCTGGTCAAGAAATACTGATGGCGCTGCACCTGGAAAACGTTCTATAAATCGCGCAGCGCTTTCAAAGAGAACAATCATTGCATCAAGATCACGATCGGCTGCAGCGCCGCGAGAACCACCACGAAGGGCTGCATCCCTCCACGCATCACTGACTTTATTTCCATCACTTGTCACCGCGTTATCCCAGATTGCCCACAAAAGATCATGAACCGTCGGATTTTTACGCGCGAGCGATTTACGGGCTGCTGATAAAAGTGCATGCACGCGATTAAGTTCAGGTGCATCTGCAATAGGAATATCACCGTCGATAAGTGCATCGATCAACATGGCCGAACCGGTGCGAAGATCATCATCGTCACGTGAGGCCAGAAGTGACCTGCGAATACGGCGCAATGAGATCGCATCGCTTCCGCCAAACTCGCTGGTGAGTAACGCTTCAGCATCAGCTAAGGTCAATTTCTTTGGATTAGTTGCAATGCGCGCCAACAATAGGAACGGTGCTATCGCAGCGTTGTTGCCGAGCGCTTCGATCTCGCCCACTGTGGGAATTGCTGCCTGCATGCACGCCCTGCGAATAGCAGATGCACCAGCGCCACCGGATCGCAGAATAATCGCCATATCTGAATACGGGATTCCATCGAGTAGATGGGCTTTTTTGCAATGGTGGGCAATGAGATGAGCCTCTTCTGATGCACTCGCCGCCATCACCGCATCGCGCTTTGCTGGATTTCTAAAGTTGCTTTCAAGTGTAATCACGATGCCGTGATCACCGATAAGTGAGTGGGCTGCGGTATCGGCACCATCTGGATCTGCGCCACGGAATCTACCCACCGCGCTCTTGCTATCGAGTGCGATCAGAAGATCACTCGGTGCAATCAGCGCGAGAAGTTCACGTTGGGCTGGATCAGATTCTTGAAACTCATCAATCAAGATTGTGGCAAATGATTTACGGAGCGTTGCAAGAAGTTCTGGGCTGTTCTTTAAATGTGCAATCGCAGCATTAATCAATTCAGACGGATCAATGCGAACTTTGGCATCCCCAGCTCCAGATGCGGCCAAATCCATCACACCTTCGTAGCGCTTCCAGAAAGCAGCCGCCGGCGACCAATACTTTTCACCGAGTTGTCCTCCACGTGTTGCTAACTCTTGTGGTGAAATCTGCCGTTCATTTGCACGCATCATCAGATCACGAAGTTCGCGAATGAATCCACGAGTAAGGAGTGGATTACCTAGTTTCTCATCACCATCGCGTAACTCTGGTGGCCACTCTCGATATCCGTCGGTGACATCGCCTTGAAGTAAGTCAGCAATAATTTTCTCTTGCTCAGCACCTGATAACAAAATCGGTTCGCGGTAATCATCACCGCTTTTCATCTTGAGAATCGAAAAAGCTAGTGAGTGAAATGTTCGCGCGAGTGGTTCATACCCCGTTGCACTGCTGCGAATTGCAATTGCATCACGAATCAGTGAAGCGCTCTCACGGCCATAGGTGAGAAAGAGAATCGAATCTGAAGGTGCGCCTTCTTGAATACGCGCAATTGCAGATTCGATAAGAAGAGTGGTCTTGCCCGAGCCCGCTGCACCTTTAATTAACAGTGGTGAACCACGGTGGGCGATCACTGATTGTGAGGCACCATCAAAGTCGAAAGGTTCGACTGAGATGGGCTCTTTAATCAGCTTCATAGGCGCCATTTAACCCTAGTCATCCGACAAAGGTTGAGAAGGCTCAGAATGGAGAGACAACGGCCTAGCTGTCTGCAGCCAGGTTCGCCTTCTTCTGACGAGAAGTCGCACGAGCGCGCTCGTTCTGGTCAAGGACAACCTTACGAATACGAACCACAGCAGGTGTGACCTCTACGCATTCATCTTCGCGACAGAATTCGAGAGCACCTTCCAT
>CAZNUC010000057.1:0-7354 GCA_964576165.1 uncultured Candidatus Planktophila sp.
CTAGCCAATTGAGCTACTGCCCTTCGCAATGTGTAGGCATGCCAAGGCAGAGCTACAAACATCGTGAGCGTCAGAGTGTATGCCTAGAGGTGGGCCTAGGTAAAACTGGGTCTTGGTAAAACTGGGTCTTGGTAAATCTGAGCGTGCGCCAAGGCTGTGATACGGCAGACTTAGCCCATGAGCAGAATCTCCGCACGAATCTCAGCGATCGCCGAATCAGCCACCTTGGCAGTTGATGCCAAAGCAAAGGCCCTCAAGGCAGCTGGACGCCCAGTTATTGGTTTCGGCGCTGGCGAACCTGACTTTCCGACACCGGCATATGTTGTTGAAGCGGCAGCGGCTGCAACAAAGGTTGTAGCAAATCATCGCTACACACCTGCAGCGGGGTTACCAGAACTTCGTACAGCTATTGTTGAAAAGACAAAGCGCGATTCACACTATGACATCACCGCTGAGCAAGTGTTGGTTACTAATGGTGGAAAGCAAGCGGTCTATCAAGCTTTTGCCACAATTATCGATCAGGGTGACGAGGTCTTATTGCCATCACCATATTGGACAACATATCCAGAATGTATCGCACTTGCTGGCGGTAAGGCAGTTGAGATATTTGCCGATGAAACGCAGAACTATTTAGTAACAGTGGAACAACTTGAGGCAGCACGAACACCAAAGACAAAGGCGCTTCTCTTCTGTTCACCATCAAATCCAACAGGCTCTGTCTACACACCAGAGCAAACCAAGGCAATCGGTGAATGGGCGCTCGCTCATGGCATCTGGGTTGTCACCGACGAGATTTATGAACACCTCTTGTATGACGGTGCAACTGCGCCATCGCTACCAGTACTTGTTCCAGGGCTAGCAGATACATGCATCATTATTAACGGTGTTGCAAAAACGTATGCGATGACCGGATGGCGCGTCGGCTGGATGATCGGACCTAAGGATGTCATCAAGGCTGCGACAAATCTGCAATCACATTTGACGTCAAATGTTTCAAATGTTTCACAACGCGCGGCGTTAGCCGCTCTCACTGGAGACCTCACCGCTGTCCATGAGATGGGCGTCGCATTTAATCGTCGTCGCAAGCTTATTGTTGATTTAATCAATGAGATTCCTGGTTTTGAATGTCCTACTCCGCAAGGTGCTTTCTATGTCTACCCATCCGTAAAGGGCGTACTTGGAAAGACAATTCGTGGAAAGACTCCGCAGACATCTGCCGAACTCGCAACACTGATTTTGGAAGAGGTTGAAGTTGCAGCAGTTCCTGGTGAAGCATTTGGTCCATCTGGATATCTTCGCTTCTCATATGCAACAAGTGATGAAGATATTGTCGAGGGAATCGGCCGTATCAAAAAGCTTCTTACAGAAGGCTAAGTCCCACCAGATTTACCTCTGGCTCTAGCTTGATTCCAAACTTTTCATAAACCTTTGCTTGCGCGCTCTTTGCCAGCTCAATTAAATCCGTCGCTGTCGCATCCCCCGCATTTGTTAGTGCAAGTACATGTTTAGTTGAAATTCTGGCTCCACCAATTTCATCACCTTTACGCATTCCAGCATTTTCAATCAACCACGCTGCAGAAATTTTTACACGGCCATCGATCAGTGGCCACTTTGGGGCCGCATCTGGCAGAGCATCTGCTGCTTGCTGGGAAATTACTGGATTAGTAAAGAAAGAGCCCGCAGACCTTGAATCGCTATCGTTTGGATCGAGCAACATTCCTTTACTGGCGCGAAGCTCAAGAACAGCTTGGCGAACTGTCTGCACTGGAGCCTTATCACCCATCTGAAGATCAAGCTTTTTAGCAAGCTCTAAATATGTAATCGGATCGCTTAAATCACCGATACGAATTTGGAATTGAACGTCGAGAATAATGAATTGGCCGGGGTTTCTCTTAAACAATGAAGAGCGATACTCAAATTCGCATTCACTATTTATGAAAGTTTTAACTGCCTTTGCCTTTCGATCATAGGTGCGTACCCTCGTGATGAATTCAGCGACTTCATGACCGTATGCGCCAATATTTTGAATTGGGGCGGCCCCGATGGTTCCAGGAATTCCGCTTAAAGTTTCAAGTCCAGCATAACCACGTTCAATCGTGAGAGCGACAAAATCATCCCAATTTTCACCGGCACCTATTGTGAGAGTAGCGCCACTGCAGGCATCAACTTCGGCAACAAGTGAATTATTTGTAATGTGAATAACGGTGCCCTCAAAGCCGGCATCAGATATCAGAACGTTGGTTCCGCCACCCAAAATGAGTACGGGTGAATCTCCCGCAGCGATCAGGGCGGTGATGATCTCTTCTTCGTTATGCGCTTCAACAAAGTTTTTAGCAGGACCGCCTACTCGCAAGGATGTGAAATCGCGTAGATCGGTCATGGGTAAAGGCTACCTGCGAGGGGAGAGAATTGCCTCTTTGTCACGGAAGCGCTCAAGAATTCGATCGTAATTCTTCTTCGACTGTAATTCCCGATACTCAGGATCAACATCGTGATACCCGTGATGGCGATCCTGTTCCAAAGGTAGATCCATCTGCAACAAGTGAGCGCCCGCATGCTTAAGCCGCAATGAGAATTCAATATCTGCATTTCGATAATAGATGGCGCGATTACTAAAACCTTCTGCAGAAATTGCTCCCTCTCGATCAACTGCGATGAAGTAACTAAATAGCACATCAACATCGCCGATACCTTTATCGTCAACACTTCGCCATTGATCATCAAGGTTAATCAGGCCGCCCTTCCAGCCAGCAGCAATGTATTTTCCTTGTAAAAGAACTTCAAGTACGGGAGTTATCGCGTCTCCTGTAAATCGTGTGGATGGATCTATCAAAACAACAAATTTGGCAGCCACGTTCTTTAGAAGCGCATTTGCACATTCACCCCAGCCACACTTTTCGCTAAGAACCACAATTTTTGTCTGGGCATCAAGCTGATTTACTAAAGCGCCAGGGTCTCCCAGGACAAGAAGGACTATAGGAACTTGAGAGAACTTCTTTATGGATAGAACAGTATCAACACAGTCATCGATAAATCCATCAACAATCATGGTCAGTGCAATTGGTGCACTACCTAGTGCGATTGGGCGAATATCTCGTGGTGAGGCAAAGACCGGATAACGCTCTTTCTCACGAAGTTCAAAGCCTGCGGCAACATCTACAACTTCAAATCCAGCAGCTGCAATTTCATCACGCAAGAGATCAGAACGTGCCCAATCTTTTGCAGCACGTGCCACCATTCGCTCTTGTGCTAACGCAACAATGTGATCAGGAGCGCTCATCGTGATACGACCGCTTTTGCCATTCCCAACACCTTGATTCCAGCAGATGTTGCGGTGAGATCTAGAGTAATCGACTTTTCATCAACTGCGCTCACGGTTGCAGTTACGGTGAGATCAACATCAGTTCCCGCAGGCACAATGACGGGCTTAATAAAGCGAGCGCCGAAATGCTGCACCTTTGCAGATCCGCCGGCCCAATCGGTGACGAATTTTCCAACAAGTGCCATCGTTAACATGCCGTGTGCAATCACGTTAGGTAGCCCTACTGATATTGCAAACTCTTCATTTTGATGAATCGGGTTCTGATCGCCACTTGCATCGGCATATGCCTTCAGGGTTGCGCGATTAACGGTAAAGATCCGCTCAGGGATTGTTGTTCCCACTTCGATCATGCGCGCACCACCAATGTCGACCATGAAGAGAGTGCGATCTCTGACCCAGATTTAAGATCAGATCGAACGGTGACAATTTCGTTTCCTGCCGCTACGCGATATGTTTCAATTGTTGATGAGCAGGTAAATGTATCGCCTGCTTTAATTGGAGAGAAGATTTCAAACTTTTGGTCGCCATGTACAACTCGAGTCCAATCAAGACCAATTGATGGGTCTGACAAAATGGATTGCGACTGCTCGAGGCTAATGCGAATTGAAAATGTCGGTGGAGCGATGCTGGTATCTGGTTCGCCAATTACGGCAGCAAATGCATCTATCTCAGCTTGTGTGACTGTAACGCTACCCGCACCTTCAAAGGTACGCCCGACCGAATCGGGATTGAGCATTAGCGGGTTTCGCGGTGAAGAGTTGAAGCCTTGCAACGTGGACAGAACTTCTTTAGTTCCATGCGATCTGGATCGTTGCGGCGGTTCTTCTTGGTGATGTAGTTACGCTCTTTGCAATCAACGCATGCCATGGTGATCTTTGGACGAACGTCCGCGCTCTTACTTGCCATGGTGTTACTCCCTCTACATCGGTTCTTAGATCTGAATTCTGAGGTGCCTAGGTTACCCATAGCACCCCATTTGGGTGAAATTGGTGCCTAAAGAATTGGTAGCGGAGGCGGGATTTGAACCCACGACACAGCGATTATGAGCCGCTTGCTCTACCAAGCTGAGCTACCCCGCCAAATCTATCTATGAAGTTGTGTTCCTGCGAGCCCCCCACCGGAATCGAACCGGTGACCTTTTCCTTACCATGGAAACACTCTACCGACTGAGCTAGGGGGGCAGATGGTAGAGACGTGAGTGTACGCGAAGGGCGCAAAAGTAAAAAATCGCAAAAGGTTAGCGGCTGGGATCAAGCGTGATTTTGCCAGTAGATCCTCGAGATCTCATCTGCTGATGAGCCTCTATCGCTTGGCTCAATCCAAAGCGTGATCCAATCACGGGCCGCAGAGATCCGGCAGCAATTAGTTCAAAGAGTTCTGTGATCACATCATGAAATAACTCTTTCTTTCCAAAGCAATGTGCCAACCAAAACCCACTAACAGTTTTTGTACCAGCCATTAACGCACCAGGTGCCACAGAAGTTGGCGCAACTCGAGATGCCATTCCATATGTAATCAAGCGACCAAAGTGAGCCAATGACTCAAGGCTCTTATCAAAGGTAGGCCCGCCCACCATCTCAAGAATGACATCAACTTTCTTGCCACCATTTGCTGCAATGATCGCACTCTTAAGATCTGAATCGTTAGCATCAATTGCAACATCAGCACCAAGTGAAAGTGCAAGATCACGTTTTTCTTGTGTTGATGCCACTGCGATGACTTTTGCACCCCACATCTTTGCCAATTGAATTGCAATCACACCCACTCCACCTGCGGCAGCATGAACGACAACGCTTTCCCCGGGCTTTTGATGTGCCATCGTTTTTAGGATGTGCCATGCAGTTGATCCCTGCACCAACATAGTGAGTGCATCTTCATCACTCACAGCATCTGGAATCTTTATCATTGCCGCTTTATGCGCAGTCGCTTTCTGCGCATATCCACCGGATGAGACCAGCGCTAATACCCGAGTTCCATCTGGCGTGCGCCCCACGACTTCAACACCTGGAATAAGCGGAAGTGTTTGCTGAGAAAGGTAACTATTTTCGACTTGATGTGTATCTGCGTAATTGATGCCGATACTTAACACATCTAATAAAACTTCATCAGGGCCAGGGGTTGGAATTTCAAGATCAATCAGCGCCATCTTCTCTGGGCCACCGAATTCGGTAATCTGAATTGCTTTCATCATGGCAATGCGCTCCTGACGGCTAGTTAAAGGTCCCACCTAGTACGATGGCGATATGAGCAAAGTTATCACTCGCGACAATGAAATAGCGGAGTTACTATCCAAGACAAAGCGCGTGGCTGTCGTTGGTATTTCAGATAAAGATGACCGACCAAGTAACGGTGTCAGCAGATGGCTTCTCGCCCACTCTCATCTTGATCTCTACTTTGTTAACCCAGCACTCACTACTGTATTGAGCAAGCCTTGCTATCCATCTCTTCGAGATATTCCAGTCGATATCGAGATGGTCGATATCTTCCGTAAAGTTAGCGACATTCCTGCAGTGGTTGATGAAGCAATTGAAATTGGTGCATCATCTATTTGGATTCAGCTAGGACTTGTCGATGATGCGAGTGCAGCGCGCGCAGTCGATGCCGGTCTCGACGTTGTTATGGATCTTTGCATCAAGGTTGAGTACGACAGATTAAAGAGTGTTATTTCTCCTCAAGAATGAGCGAGACCGAATTGATGCACCAGCGCTGATCTGTCGGCACGTCATAACCTTCACCTTCAAAGACATGACCTAGGTGTGAGTCACAGTTGGCACAACGAACCTCAGTGCGAATACGTGGTGCTAGTGATCTATCTTCAATTAACTTCACTGCATCATCTGCAGTTGGTGCATAAAACGATGGCCAGCCACATCCTGAATGAAACTTTGTCTCGCTCTTAAAGAGCTCTGAATTACATGCCTTGCAGCGATAACTTCCGACCTTGTCGGTATCGGTATATTCGCCAGTAAAAGGACGTTCTGTCGCGCCATTGCGCAAGACCTCATATGACAAAGGATCTAGTCGTGCCTTGAGTTCATCTTCGTTAATTGCGCTCATGAGAGAAAGGCTACTACGGTATCAACTGACCCTCTAGATTTATTTTACGTGAAGCGAAGTACACTTACGCCTAAACGCTCACATACTATTTCGCTCATAGGGAGAGCAATCCTTTTATGCCGATCATCGCCCATCTTCATACCGAAGATATTTCTAGGCCCGCACTCGTCCTTGTGCATGGCTTGGGTTCGGCGGGAACAATCTGGAAGAGCTTGATCCCGCAACTAAAAGAGCATTTCAGCGTCTATGCCGTTGATCTACCCGGTCACGGTGTTGCAGATTTTTATCCCGGAGAAAAATTTGATCCAAAATCACTGGCTCACGCCATCATTACCGAACTAGAAAACAGCCACGGTGTTGAGCAGATGCATGTTGCAGGAAATTCATTAGGCGGATGGATAGCTCTTGAAATGGGCGCTGTTGCTCCAGAGAAGGTTAAGAGCATCACCGCGCTAGCACCTGCAGGCCTCTGGCATGAACCACCTAAGCATTGGTATCCACCAAGTATTGATGCTCGAATTCTTGCCAAGATCTCTCGCCACTTTATGACTCTGGCTTATCGAATCGCACCACTGAAAGCAATCGGATACAAAAAAATTACCCATTTGTGGCGAGAACTCAGTTTTGAAGCATGCCGCGATTCAGTTCTAGCGATGGCGCACTCGCGTGGATATATGCCAATGTGGAATGGGGCGCGAGGTCGAAAGTTTGAATCTGAAATTCCTGCCCATATCAATACATCAATTATTTTTGGTGACTACGATTTAATGCTTCCAGAAGATGTTGCACAAGAAAAGACCGTTGCCCCGCCGCACTCAAATTGGATCGTTGTCGAAAATTGCGCCCACGTGATTATGTGGAATTATCCAGATCTCACAGTTGATTTCATCAGGAGAACTGCTGAGCGATCTCGCTAGTAGTACTGGTGGCGGGTGAAGGATTTGAACCTTCGAAGGCAGAGCCGGGGGATTTACA
>CAZNUC010000058.1:0-7160 GCA_964576165.1 uncultured Candidatus Planktophila sp.
CCCCTGGTCTCCACAATTTCTAATTTGGAGCCAGTAAAACTGGTCTCCACAATTTTCAACCAAATATCTGAGCGAATTTGTAATACAGCGGAATTCCAATAATTAAGTTAAACGGAAATGTAATTCCCACACTCGCTGAAAGGGCAACCGAAAGATTTGCTTGCGGCAGTGCAATAGAAACAGCAGCAGGTGCTGCAATATAAGAAGCGCTTGCGCAGAGAACACCTAACACGGTAGCGCCGCCAATGGATAAACCAATTGTACTCGCAGCAGCCACACCCATTAATCCACCAATAATCGGGAAGAGGATTGCAAAGATTCCAAGTGGAAGTCCCACCTTCTTTACTTCATGAAAATTACTTCCAGCAGAGTAACCAAGGTGTAGCAAGAAGAGTGCTAGAAAACCGGCAAGGAGTTCAATAAAAAATGGTTGAACTTTCTCATAACCTGATGGAGATGTAAGAAATCCAATAAACATTCCACCGAGAAGGATTAACACTGTCTTTCCGACGACAACTTCTCGCAAGGTTGTCGCCCATTTAACATCAGGGTGCGAGATAGAAGTACTCGCAAGGAAAATACCTACAATTAAGCCAGGCATCTCTAGCAATGTTAAAAGTGCAGGTGCGTACCCTTCAACAAAAATAGAGTTACTCTCCATAAATAAGAGAGCGGCAGAGAAGGTCACCAGTGATGTGGAACCGTAATGCGCAGCAAGTGAACCCCTATCAATATCTGAAAGGGCGCGAATAAGGCGTAATGAATAGAAAGCAAGTACTGGAATAACAACCCCAAGGGTTAGTGTGACTAGGCCAGGAGTAAGAATTTGTGTAAATCCAACAGATTGGAGTGAGTAGCCACCTTTAAGGCCGATACCAAAGAGAAGATAGATCGAGATGAATTGATAGACCGAGTCTGGCAGCTTTAGATTCGTCTTGGCTCGTGAGGCGATAAAACCAAAGATAAAGGCGAGAACACTGACAGAAGTCAGGTTTGCCTGTGCGATTGACCACGCGCTCATGAGAAAAGAATACATGAGATCTATTGCATGTATCAAATTACATGTATGTTTACCCTATGAAAGTCACCGAACAAGGCTCATGGACCTTTCTCTCCAACCATGGCCACATTTTGATACGAATTGCTCAGAACCCTGACCTCAAAGTTGCAGAGATTGCTGCAGCAATCGGAATAACAGAGCGCAGCACGCTCTCAATTCTTGGCGATTTAGAAGAGACGGGTTACATCTCTGTCGAACGGATCGGCAGGCGCAATAGATATACAGTCAACCCAAAGAAGAAATTTAGACACCCCAGCGAGGCCTCACATTCAATTGGTGAGTTGATCGAAATTTTTACCGATTAATGTCCTCCATTCTTGATTCTTATCGCGGACAATCTGTAGCGCTACCAACCCTTCATCACAAAGGCGCACTTTTTGCACCATCATTTCTTTCAATTCTCGGAATGAAAGTAGTCGAGGTTGATGTAAATACAGATCTTCTTGGAAGTTTCGCCGGTGAGGTTCAAAGAGTGGGAACGCAATTAGAGACAGTGCGTAAGAAAGCGTTACTGGGAATTGAAGCATCAGGCTTTAACTTCGCACTCGCATCAGAGGGATCGATTGGTGCCGATCCGCAGATAGGTTTACTCACATCTGATATCGAAACAATTATATTCATCGACACAGTAAATAATCTTGAAATTGTTGAACACTACAAATCTTTCGATATTATTGCTCACCAAATAACGTTTAAAGATGGAATAGATCTGGACGCATTTCTTGCCAAATCTGACTTCCCACACCACCAATTGATAGTTCGAAGTGAGCTTGGATACAAACAGGTGATTGGTAAAGCGATAAAGACAAAAGAAGAATTAAGCGTGGCGATCGAGAGAGCTCAAGCGTTGAAGATAGATCCAATTATTATTGAATCTGACTTACGGGCGCATTGTTCACCGAGCAGGGCAAAGAATATTAAAATCGCAGCAGAACGTTTAGCCTTGAAAATTGCAATGCTATGTCCGAAATGCCAGAGCCCAGGTTGGAGCGCGGTTCAACCACTATTTGGGTTGTCATGTAGTGAATGTGGCGAAGAATCAGATACAGCAGTTCGTGCGCACCTGTACGGATGTCTGCGGTGTGATCACACTACTGAAGGTGAACCAATCGCAAATTCAATAGATCCCAGCAGATGTAATTGGTGTAATCCTTGAGTTTTAGCTCTCCTGCATCTCGTGTAATCTAAGCGAACTCCATAGCCACCTTAAAGCCCTACAACCCCTAAAGATTGGTGTTAGTCATGACAACCGCAACTTTGCACACAAACCTCGGCGATATTGTTATTGAGTTGTTCGAGTTCCAAGCGCCAAAGACAGTCGCTAATTTTGTAGGACTAGCAACTGGAACCAAGGAGTACAAAGATTTCGCGACAGGTGCTAAAAAGACCGGCAACTTCTACGACGGGCTCATCTTTCACCGCGTCATTGAAGGATTTATGATTCAGGGTGGATGCCCAATGGGTAAAGGCTTCGGCGACCCAGGATATAAATTTGAAGACGAGTTCCATGGCGAGCTTGTTTTCGATCGCCCTTATCTTTTAGCAATGGCTAACTCAGGACCAAATACAAATGGTTCACAATTCTTCATTACTGTTGTACCAACACCACACTTAACACGTCAGCACACAATCTTTGGTGAAGTAAAGGATGCGGCAAGCCAAGCCGTTGTTGATGCAATTGCAACTACAAAAACTGGTGCAGGAGATAAGCCAGTTAAAGATGTAGTAATTAATAGCGTCACCGTTGCATAAGTAAATTACCGTGAAGGCTTATCGTTCATCGACCGTAGGCCTGATCACGGTTATTTGTGGGTTTTTCCTCTGGCAAAAAATTGACCCACAAATAATTAATAACTTTTATCTGCCACCACTTGCAGAGATGCAGGCTTATGGTCAGTGGTATCGCCTTTTCACTGTCGCCCTGATGCATGATCAGATAAGTGATCTCCCCTATCACTTGGCATTTAACATGTTGGCGCTACATTCACTCGGTAGTCAGATTGAAGAATTCTTGGGCAGAGTTAAATTCTTAATAATCTTCTTCGTCTCACTCCTTGCAGGTTCACTCACATCGGCCTACTTCTTACCCTTCAACGGATATTCAATCGGAGTGTCAGGGGCAGTCTTTGGCCTCTTCGGTTCAATTCTGGTCATGGGCAGGCGATACGGCGTTGGCATGCGGGCTGTGCTCGTCACGGTGGGAATTAACCTCGCGATCGGGTTTACCGTCCCAGGAATCGATTGGCGGGCCCATGTAGGCGGGCTTATAGGCGGGGCTGTGATCACGAAGGTGCTTATCCACAAGTAACCCACAGGTGTGGATGAATTACAGCGGTGTAATTTAGCTCTTCATATTGCGCAGTAGAACCTGAGCGACATCGAGAACCTCAACATCTGATTCACGCGCCGTCATTCCATCGCCCATCATGATGCGACAGAACGGGCAACCGACTGCAACTTCGGCAACACCAGTAGCAATTGCTTCATCAACTCGATTGAGATTGATACGTGTACCAAGTTTTTCTTCCATCCACATACGTGATCCACCACCACCGCAGCAGAATGAACGTTCTTGATTTCGTGGCATCTCTTCAATGTCACAACCAGATGCTTCAAGAAGTTCGCGAGGGGGTGCGTAAATTTGATTGTGGCGACCCAAGTAGCACGGATCATGGAATGTAATCTTCTGATCCGCCTTATGTGGGCTCGTCTTAAGGCGACCTTCTCGCACTAGCGTGTTGAGTAATTGCGTATGGTGCAACATCTCAAGTTCATATCCACTTTGTGCATAGTCGCGACCGATTGTTGTAAAGCAATGCGGACAAGTGACAACAACTTTCTTCTTACCCTTAGGGCGATCACCAAAGGTCTCTTTAAATGTTTCAATATTTTCGCGCGCAAGAATTTGATAAAGGAATTCATTACCTGCTCGACGTGGAGCATCACCGGTACACGTTTCGCGCTTTCCTAGAACTGCAAAGTTAACCCCTGCCATATGTAGAAGTTCTGCCACAGCCTTTGTTGTTTTCTTTGCACGCTCTTCATAGGCACCAGCACAACCAACCCAGAACAGATATTCAACTTCTGCCGGAAGTTCACCTTCAACAAGTCGCACTGGGAAATCACATTCGGCAATCCACCCTTCGCGATCGGCGCGATTGGCACCCCATGGGTTTCCAGTCTTCTCAAGATTTCTAAATGTCGCACCAAGTTCAGTTGGAAATTCAGATTCGACAAGTACTTGGAACCTTCGCATATTGACGATGTGATCAACATGTTCGATATCAACTGGGCACTCTTCAACGCACGCACCACATGTTGTACAGGACCAGAGAACATCTAGTGAAATAGGGGCATTTTCGCCAACAATAGCTTCGTTTTCAACGACCTTCGTCATTGCATGATCGCGCATTGCCATAATTAAAAGCTTTGGTGAGAGTGGCTTCTCTGTATGCCAAGCAGGACATTGTGATTGGCAACGCCCACACTCGGTGCAAGTAGACATATCAAGCAGACCCTTCCAAGAGATATCTGCTCGTGTGCCTAAACCAAAGACATCATCTTCTTTTGGATCTTCAAAATCAATCGGCTTACCGCATGACAACATTTCTGGCAGCGCACCGAGTGTGTTGCTGCCATCGCTATTGCGCTTGTAGAAGATGTTGAAAAATGCCAGGAAGCGGTGCCATGCAATACCCATAGTCAGATTGCTAGCAATAACAACAAACCAGACCATCGAAGTAACAATCTTGATCGCTGCAACGATAACTATAAGATTTTCTAACGTTGCAGTTGATAGACCGCTAAATACAATAACTGCTGGCCACGACAGCGCGTAATGCCAATTCCAGGACTCTTCTCCAGCAAGTGCACCTTCTAGACCACGAAGTGCGATGACTGCAAAGACAATAATAAGAATTGTGATTTCAACGTAATACGCCTTACCCATTCCAGAACCAGAGAAGCGGTTCGCGCGTTCAGAACGTAGACGGGTCACTTGGCGGATACCAATCAGTGTCACGATTCCGATTCCAGTAAGCCATGCAATTAGTTCTGAGAGAAATTCGTAAGGAATAAAGTGCCCGATGAGTGGAAGTGCAAAACTCGGAGAAATCAATTGACCATATGCGGTAACTAAAGTTCCAAAGAGTGCGCCGAAGCCGATCATCACAAACCAGTGTGCAATTCCAGTGGCGGTAAAATTAAGCATCTTGGTGTGGCCAAGAACCTCAACCAGCATATGTCGAAGTCGAGCGCCCTTGTCATTATTTCTAGTTGGATCAGGCTGGCCAGCTTTAAAGATCGCGACAAGTGCGCGCACTCGGGTGGCCAGGAAGACCAGCGCAAAGATTGTGAGCCCGTAGGCGAGGGAGGCTGCAGCAATCTGGAGGGTGGTCATGGGCGTTAGGTTATCCCCCTGCCTACCAATAGTTGGGGTGGGAATATTCGGGGCGGAGCCTCTGTTCTATCCCATGTAAACCTGAGTCGCATCGACTCAATCTCTTGGGTAAGATGGACTCAGGTTTAACAGCCTCGACCTCATAGTGAGCTCGAGTGGTATTTGAAAAAGGAGTAAATAAATGGCTAGAGCAGTCGGAATCGACCTCGGAACGACAAATAGCTGCGTCAGTGTCCTTGAAGGCGGCGAAGCAACGGTTATCGCCAACGCTGAGGGCGCTCGCACCACCCCATCGATCGTCGCCTTTGCCAAAAATGGCGAGGTCCTCGTGGGAGAGGTGGCCAAGCGCCAATCAGTAACAAATGTTGAGCGCACCATCCGTTCAGTAAAGCGCCACATGGGCACCAACTGGACCATTGATATTGATGGAAAGAAGTACACACCGCAGGAAATCTCTGCCCGTATCTTGCAGAAACTCAAGCGCGATGCCGAGGCATATCTTGGTGAAACTGTGACAGATGCTGTCATCACCGTTCCTGCATACTTCTCTGATGCAGAACGTCAAGCAACAAAAGAAGCCGGCGAAATTGCGGGTCTTAATGTTCTTCGCATTATTAACGAGCCAACTGCAGCAGCACTTGCATACGGTTTAGATAAGGCTGATCAAGAGCAGACAATTCTTGTCTTTGACTTAGGTGGCGGAACATTTGACGTTTCACTTCTTGAAATCGGCGACGGAGTTGTTGAAGTAAAAGCAACTGCCGGAGATAACCACCTCGGTGGAGACGATTGGGATCAAGCACTTGTTGATTACCTCGTACAAACATTTGGATCAAAGAACGGCATCGATCTCACAAAAGATAAGATGGCGATGCAGCGCATTCGTGAAGCAGCGGAGAAGGCAAAGATTGAACTCTCATCTTCACAGCAAGCTGCAGTCAACCTTCCTTACATCACAGTAGATGCTGAGAAGAATCCATTGTTCCTTGACGAAACAATTACTCGTGCACAATTCCAGCAACTCACATCTGATTTGCTTGATCGTTGCAAGAAGCCATTCCAGCAAGTTCTTAAGGACTCAGGAATCTCTATTTCAAAGATCAAGAGCGTCGTACTTGTTGGTGGATCAACTCGTATGCCAGCAGTTGTAGATCTTGTTCGCGATCTCACCGGCGGTAAAGAGCCAAACAAGGGTGTAAACCCTGATGAGGTTGTTGCAGTTGGTGCATCCCTACAAGCCGGTGTTCTCAAGGGTGAAGTAAAAGATGTTCTTCTCCTTGACGTCACACCACTTACTCTTGGAATCGAAACTAAGGGTGGTGTAATGACGCGCATGATCGAGCGCAACACAACTATTCCTACAAAACGTAGCGAAATCTTCACAACAGCTGATGACAATCAGCCAGCGGTGCAGATTCAGGTCTATCAGGGTGAGCGCGAAATGGCTGCCTACAATAAGAAATTAGGCATGTTTGAGCTCTCAGGCATTGCACCAGCACCACGTGGAGTCCCACAGGTTGAGGTGACATTTGATATCGATGCAAACGGAATCGTTCACGTATCAGCGAAAGATCTTGCAACCGGCAAAGAGCAGAGCGTCACAATCAGTGGTGGCTCAGCACTTTCAAAGGATGAAATCGATCGCATGATGGCAGATGCTGAAGCCCACGCCGAAGAAGATAAGGCGCGTAGGGAAGAGGC
>CAZNUC010000059.1:0-5788 GCA_964576165.1 uncultured Candidatus Planktophila sp.
AACAAGACATTGGCGACATGCGCCAACTGGATCTAGAAGTGGATGGTCACAAAAACGCGGAATCTGAATTCCAAGTTTTTCTGCCGCACGAATAACAAGGGTTCCTTTAGGAACGCTGACTTCGAATCCATCAATGACGACAGTAATCAGCTCTACTGCGACGGCGGTCTCTTGAGTAGTCATTATTTGCTGGCTCCCGCAAAGAGTGTTGATTGGACTGGGTCAAAAGGGCAACCACCATTTGTGAGATGGGCAATGTATTCGTCGCGGAAATATTGAATTGACGATGTGATTGGGCTTGTTGCTCCGTCTCCGAGTGCGCAGAAAGAACGTCCCATGATGTTGTCACAGAGATCGAGAAGCTTCTCAAGATCTGCCTCTGTTCCAACACCTGCTTCGAGATCGCGCAGGATTTGAACTAGCCACCATGTGCCCTCACGACAAGGAGTGCACTTACCGCATGATTCGTGTTTATAGAATTCGGTCCAACGAAGTACCGCGCGAACTACACATGTTGTCTCATCGAAAATTTGAAGGGCTTTTGTTCCAAGCATTGAACCAGCTGCGGCGACACCTTCGTAATCCAATGGAATATCAAGGTGTGCATCGGTGAAGAGTGGAGTTGAAGATCCACCTGGTGTCCAGAATTTTAGAGTGTGCCCTGTGCGCACTCCCCCAGCCAATTCGAGAATCTCGCGCAAGGTAATTCCAAGTGGGGCCTCAAATTGCCCTGGGTTATTTACATGGCCAGAGAGTGAATACAGAGTTGCACCCTTTGACTTTTCAGTACCCATTGCTTGATACCACTCTGCACCGTTAGCAATAATTGCTGGAACAGATGCAATTGATTCAACATTGTTTACAACTGTTGGCTTTGCATACAACCCAGCGATTGCCGGAAATGGTGGGCGAAGGCGAGGCTGTCCGCGGAATCCTTCTAGTGAATCCAAAAGCGCCGTCTCTTCACCGCAAATGTATGCACCGGCACCTACATGTAGAACAACATCTACACCTTTACCAAGAATTCCTGCGGCATAGGCATCAGCAATCGCCTGATTAACGCGACGCACAACATGTGTAACTTCTCCGCGAATATAAATGAACGCTTGCTTTGCACGAATTGCATGGCAAGCAATAATGCAACCTTCGATCAAAACATGTGGGTTGGCCATAAGAAGCGGCGTATCTTTACATGTACCTGGCTCTGATTCATCTGCATTTACAACGAGGTAGTGATCTTTATTATCGCCCTGCGGAATAAATCCCCATTTCATTCCGGTAGGAAAACCTGCACCACCACGTCCACGAAGACCTGAATCTTTCACCATCTGAATCACTGCATCTGGATCCATCGCTAAAGCTTTTTCTGCAGCCTTGTAACCGCCGTGACGCTTGTAACCTTCTAAGGTAAACGAATCTTTATCATCCCAATGTGCCGAGAGAATTGGTGTGAGCGTTGACATTACTTGCCCTCCATCTTTCGTGCGAGATTAAGACCAAGAAGCGTTGGTGAACCTGCTTGCACACCTTCACCGGCAAGACCATCGTTGAGGCCAGCCAATACCGCTGATGCTTGCTTATATGTAACAAGATGGTTTGGTCCACGTGTAGGTGCAGGTGGGTTTCCTGCGCGTGCGCCATCAACGAGAGACTTTGCTGATTCGACAGTTTGGTTGTCGTAAAACTCCCAGTTAGCCATCACAACCGGTGCGTAATCACAGGCTGCATTGCACTCGATATGTTCGAGAGAAACTTTTCCATCAGCGGTAACACCATCATTTTCAATACCGAGGTGCTCTTTAAGCGCGCTGAAGATTGCATCCCCACCCATGATGGCGCAGAGAGTATTGGTGCAAACACCTACGTGATACTCACCGATTGGGTTGAACTTATATTGAGTGTAGAAAGTGGCAACGGCTGAGACTTCTGCAGTTGCGATTTCAAGCATTTCCGCAATATTTTCGATACCAGAGTTGGTGACATATCCAGCAACTGATTGCACATAATGCAGGAGTGGCATGATCGCAGAGCGCTTACGTGGGTAACGCGCAACAATGGAGTTCATAATCTCTTGATTAAGTGTTGGGTCTACAGATGACATTAGCGGTCAACTCCTCCCATCACAGGATCGATTGATGCAACCGCACCAATGATGTCAGCGATCATTCCGCCTTCACTCATGGCTGATGTTGATTGCAAATTGCTAAATGATGGTTCGCGGAAGTGCGCGCGATAAGGACGTGTTCCACCGTCAGAGACGATGTGGGCCCCTAACTCACCACGTGGTGATTCAACCGCTGCATATACCTGACCCGCAGGAACTCGGAATCCTTCAGTCACAAGTTTGAAGTGATGGATTAGTGATTCCATTGAAGTACCCATAATTTCGCGGATGTGGTTGAGTGAATTACCAAGTCCATCTGCGCCAAGTGCTAACTGTGCTGGCCATGCAATCTTCTTATCTGCAACCATGACAGGAGCACCTTTGAGCGCGTCAAGTTTGTCGAGAGTCTGCTCAATAATTCGAAGTGATTGCTCGAGCTCTGCCATGCGAATCAAGAAACGACCATAGACGTCGCAGGTATCTGCAGTGATGACATCAAATTCATAATTCTCGTATCCGCAATACGGCTCCATCTTGCGTAGATCCCAAGGGAGTCCAGTTGAACGCAGAACAGGACCGGTAATTCCAAGAGTTGTACAGCCTGCTAGATCAAGATATCCAATGCCCACTGTGCGCTTCATCCAAATTGTGTTTCCAATGAGAAGTCGCTCATTATCTTTAAAGTTTTTACGTAAAGTCTTTACTAGTTCACGAAGACGAGGAGTCATATCGGCTGGAATATCTTGCTGCACTCCACCTGGGCGGATGTAGGCCATATTCATACGAAGACCAGTGATTGCTTCGAAGGCATCGAGAACCATTTCGCGTTCACGGAATGCAAAGAACATTGGACCCATCGCACCGAGCTCAAGGGCACCTGTTCCGAGTGCGACCATATGTGATGAAATTCGATTGAGTTCCATCATAAGAACGCGAATAACTGAGGCACGCTCTGGCACATCTTGGGTAATACCCAAAAGCTTTTCGATCGCTAAACAGTATGCAGTCTCATTAAAGACGGGGCTTAGGTAATCCATACGGGTGGCAAATGTTGTTCCTTGAGTCCAGGAACGGAACTCCATATTTTTTTCAATGCCGGTGTGAAGATAACCAATACCTGGGCGAACTTCTGTAATCGTCTCGCCTTCTAATTCAAGAACAAGGCGGAGAACTCCATGTGTAGAAGGGTGCTGTGGCCCCATATTTACAATGATGCGCTCTTCTTTCGCCTCACCAATTTCAGAGACGAGTGAATCCCAATCGCCACCAGTTACTGAATAGACAGTACCTTCAGTAGTTTCGCGAGAAGATGCATACGG
This sequence comes from uncultured Candidatus Planktophila sp., assembly GCA_964576165.1. Lineage (GTDB taxonomy): Bacteria > Actinomycetota > Actinomycetes > Nanopelagicales > Nanopelagicaceae > Planktophila. The sequence goes on from CAZNUC010000059.1 coordinate 3,424, forward strand.
ATCAAAAGTAGTTGTCACTGGTATGACCTCCGCTGTGATGGAGCAGGTGTTGTTGCGCCCTTGTACTCAACAGCGATTCCGCCAAGTGGGTAATCTTTTCTCTGTGGATGTCCATCCCAATCATCTGGCATCAAGATTCGTGTGAGCCCTGGATGGCCATCAAAGATGATTCCAAACATGTCAAAAGTTTCGCGCTCATGCCAATTGTTTCCGCCCCACACTCCAACCACTGATGGGATGTGTGGATCAGATTCAGATGTGCACACCTCAAGACGGATACGTTGATTTCTTGTCATTGAAAGAAGTGGGTAGACCGCAACAAGTTCACTACCTGTGCGTTCTGGGTAATGCACTCCTGAAACTCCCATACACATTTCAAAGAGCAGTGAGTCGCGAAGGATGCGCGAAACTTCAACTAAACGCTCTTTCTTAATGTGAAGTGTGAGTTCGCCACATTCAACAACAATGCGAGTGATGGCGTCAGCAAAGTCTGGGTATGCGCGCTCGAGATCATCGGCCACCTGATCGAAATATCCACCAAATGGACGCTCTGTAGATCCCGTTGATACTGATGTGGCGACCAAGCCGCCATATCCAGATGTATCTCCGGTGCCGCGAGCACCGAACATTCCTTGCTGAGTTTCACTCATTATGCATGAGTCCCTTCGAGCGGGAAAGAACCAAGTTGGATCGTAGGGCGAGCATTTAACGCTGCTTTTTCGACCTCTTTGATAATCGCCTCACGATTTGGCCCAAGGGATGTATTGCTAATTTGTTCATGCAATTTAATGATCGCATCTAGTAACTGTTCTGGACGTGGTGGGCATCCTGGAAGATAAATATCAACTGGAACAACGTGATCGACACCTTGGACGATTGCGTAGTTGTTAAACATTCCGCCAGATGAAGAACATGCACCCATCGCGATAACCCACTTTGGCGCCGTCATTTGATCGTAAATTTGGCGAAGAACAGGTGCCATCTTCTGAGATACGCGACCAGCGACAATCATTAAATCTGCTTGACGTGGAGAGGCGCTAAAGCGCTCCATTCCAAAGCGGGAAATATCATGTTTTGGAGATGAGCCCGCTGCCATCATTTCGATCGCGCAGCATGCAAGACCAAAGGTTGCTGGCCAGAGAGAACTCTTTCGCATGTAGCCTGCCAAACCTTCGACAGTGGAGAGAAGAATTCCGCTCGGTAACTTATCTTCAAGACCCATAATTTAATCCCATTCCAATCCGCCGCGTCGCCATACATAAGCAAAAGCGACAAAAATTGTGCCGATGAAGATCGACATCTCCACTAATCCAAAGAGTCCCAGCTGATCCAAGGTAACCGCCCATGGATAGAGAAAAACCATTTCAATATCAAAGACAATAAAGAGCATCGCTGTTAAAAAGTATTTAACTGGAAAACGTCCACCTTCAAGTGCTTGCGGTGATGGCTCAATTCCACACTCATAAGCATCTAACTTCGCTCGGTTATAGCGCGCCGGCCCTGTGACTGAGGCGATTCCTACCGAGAAGATGGCAAAGCCAAAGCCGATTGCAAAGAGAATCAGGATCGGGACATATGGATTAGCGCTCACGGGGCGTAAGTCTAGGCGGTGGCAGCGGGTGCGGCTGAACGGCTAAGGGGCCACAGCCATGTGAATTGCCACAACTCCACCGGTGAGGTTTTTCCAACCAACCTGTGTCCATCCCGCATCGACAATCTGCGCTGCGAGCGCCTTTTGGTCTGGCCAAGCCCTGATCGAATCGGCTAGATAGATATAGGCATCAGGGTTTGAGGAAGTCTTGCGGGCGATAAAGGGCAGAGCGCGCATCAAATAATTCATATAGATAGCCCTAAATGGAGCAAAGGTGGGACTGGAGAACTCGACCACGACTAAACGTCCGCCCGGTTTGACCACGCGGCGGGCCTCAGCAAGCGCCTTGGCGGTGTTCTGGGTATTGCGCAGGCCGAAAGAGATAGTAAAGAGGTCAAAGGCGTTATCTTCAAAGGGCAGGTTCAGGGCATCGCACCTGATAAAGCTCAGATCTGGGCGGGCCTTCTTGCCGGCAGCGATCATGCCTTCTGAGAAATCAGCGGCGATCACCTCTGCCCCGGCTGCTGCCAAGGGGGCCGAGCTCGATCCGGTGCCAGCAGCCATATCCAGGATCTTCATCCCTGGGACTGGGGCGATCACCTTTGTGGCGGCCTTGCGCCAGGCCTTAGTACGCCCAAGGCTCAAAATGTCGTTGACGATGTCATAGCGGCGGGCGACCCCATCGAACATCGCAGCTACTTCCTGCGGATTCTTATCCATATTCGCTCGCGACATGCGCTTATTCTCGCTGAAGGTAGGCTTAACCACAACTTC
>CAZNUC010000059.1:5888-7129 GCA_964576165.1 uncultured Candidatus Planktophila sp.
TGTCTTCCCTGATTCCAGTGACAACCTCAAAAGTGTCATCGCATCTGCCGCTTCTGGATCTACTTCCTGAAAGTGGCGCACTCACTTGGGTTCGCGGGGGTCAAGGAGTTGTCGGTTGGGGCGAATACGCAAAAACGACAGTTAAGGGACCGAATCGCTTTAGAGAGGCTCGCCAATGGTGGGCCGAACAACTTGCAACATTTAACGTTGTAAATACTCTCAATGTCAGCGGCACCGGACCTATTGTTTTTACATCTTTCTCATTCGATGAAAATGAAGAGTCTGTACTTGTTATTCCACAGGTCGTTGTCGGAACGCGATCTGGTGTCTCATGGATGACTTGGATCGGCGATAAAGCACAACCTTACCTGCCTAAAAAAGCACCTGACCTCAATCCCGCAGAGTTTGTTTGGGCAGATGGTTCTCTTACTCCCAACGAGTGGATGTCTCGAGTAGCAACTGCTAAAGGTGAAATAGAAATTGGTGAGTTAGAAAAAGTAGTACTTGCAAGAGATTTAGTTGCAGTCACCGATCGCACAATTGATCTCCGCCCGATTCTTAACAATTTAAGCGAGCAATATCCATCTACTTACGTATTTGCTGTCGATAATCTCGTTGGAGCAACCCCTGAACTCTTGCTCCGCCTTACCCGCGGCATGGTTACTTCCCGCGTTTTAGCCGGAACCATTAGCAAGACTGGAGATGATGAGAAAGATTTAGCGCTCGCAGCATCCCTTGCACGCTCATCTAAAGATTTAGAAGAACATGAATACGCCGTGCGCTCTGTAGCAGATGCACTCGAACCATTCTGTACCTCAACAAATGTTCCTGAATCACCATTTGTATTACACCTTGCAAATGTCATGCATCTTGCAACTGATGTGACAGGTGCGCTCATCGAATCAAAGATTGATGTCGACGCTTTTTCACTTCTTTCGCGACTTCATCCTTCTGCTGCAGTCTGTGGAACCCCCACACATTTAGCATCTCAAGTGATTTCTTCTATAGAAGGAATGAGCCGTGGACGTTATGCCGGTCCCGTTGGTTGGATAGATGCACAAGGAGACGGAGAACTTGGAATCGCTCTCCGCTGTGGCCAGGTCACCGATACAACAATCCGCATTTTTGCCGGTTGCGGAATCGTTTCGGGATCAGATCCTGAGAAAGAACTTCAAGAGAGCAACGCAAAGTTTGCGCCAATGCGCAGCGCTCTAGAGTGATTCCATCTTTGCGTAGATGCT
>CAZNUC010000060.1:0-7068 GCA_964576165.1 uncultured Candidatus Planktophila sp.
ACCCAATCGAGACCGTGGGTCGCGAACTTCGCAAGATGTTTAGCTGGATGAAGAATTCCAATAAAGATGACTATCAAGAAGGAAGCGCATCACGTGGGTAAACCTGTTGTTCTGATTGCAGAGGAGTTAAGTCCAGCAACACTTGAAGCGCTCGGACCTGACTTTGAGGTGCGTAACTGCGACGGTGCAAACCGGGCAGAGCTTTTGGCTGAACTTGGTAAGGGTGTCGATGCCGTTCTGATTCGCTCTGCCACCAAGATGGATGCTGAAGCGATTGCTGCAGCCAAGGGACTTCGCGTGATTGCTCGCGCGGGTGTTGGTCTTGATAACGTGGATATTCCAGCGGCAACAGCTGCCGGCGTCATGGTTGTTAACGCTCCAACATCAAATATCGTCTCTGCCGCAGAACTTGCTATCGCACTCTTGCTCGCATCAGCTCGCTTTGTCTCTCCTGCACACGCAGCTTTGCGTAACGGGAAGTGGGCGCGCTCTAAGTACACCGGCGCTGAGTTATTCGAAAAAACTCTTGGCGTTGTGGGCTTTGGCCGCATCGGACAATTGGTGGCACACCGCATGCAGGCATTTGGAATGACTGTCATTGCATACGATCCATACTTGCAACCAGCGCGCGCAGCACAACTTAATGTCGAGCTCGTCGAACTTGATGAACTTTTAAAGCGCAGTGATTTCATTACTATCCACCTTCCAAAGACAAAAGAGACAGCGAATCTCATTGGTGAGGAAGCGCTTAAGAAGGTCAAGCCACAGGTCCGCATTATTAATGCAGCGCGTGGTGGAGTACTCGATGAAGCAGCCCTATACACCGCAATTAAGGAAGGTCGTGTTGCAGGCGCTGGTCTTGATGTCTATGCGACAGAGCCATGTACAGATTCGCCACTTTTTGAACTTGATGAAGTTGTCGCAACACCGCACCTTGGTGCATCAACTGACGAAGCACAGGAGCGTGCAGGTATTGCAGTTGCAGTCTCTGTGCGTAAAGCGCTCGGCGGTGAGCTCGTACCTGATGCGGTCAACGTCAAGGGTGGTGCGATCCACGATGAGATTCGTCCATCACTTCCATTAGTTGAGAAGATGGCGCAGATCGGTACAGCTTTGGCTGGAGAACTTCCTGTCAGTATGGAGATCACAGTCATGGGAGATATCTCAGGACATGATTCATCTGTCTTAGCAATTAGCGCACTCAAAGGCGCACTTCTTGCAGCAGGAGCTGAAGATGTCACCTATGTAAATGCACCGGGACTTGCTGCAGAGCGCGGTGTCACATCGAACGTCTCAACAACTCCAGATAGCCCTGAGTACCGCAGCATGATCTCTCTTCACCTTGCCTTGAGTAACGGTAAATCAGTCAAGGTTGATGGAACGTTGATGGGTATTCGCAAAGTTGAGAAGATCATTGCAATTGATGGTTTTGATCTTGATCTTCCACCATCAGAGAACATGCTCTTCCTTGGCTATGTCGATCGCCCTGGCGTCGTCGGCGCCGTCGGTAACGCACTTGGCGTTGCCAAGATAAATATTGCCGGCATGCAGGTTGCACGACAGGCTCAAGGTGGAAGCGCACTTATGGCGATCACCGTTGATTCATCTGTCTCAGAATCTGTTGCAGCATCGGTTGCAAAGGAGATCGGAGCAGATCTTGTTCGATCTGTCTCTTTGGTGAATTAATGTCAAAGAAGATTAACCTTGCCGTTATTGCAGGAGATGGAATTGGCCCTGAGGTAGTTGCTCAAGGTATCCGTGTCCTTGATAAAGTTGCGGCAAAGTACGACACCACCTTCGCTAAGACAGAATACGACTTAGGTGCAGGGTATTGGCATCGCACAGGTGAGGTACTTCCTGATTCTGTGATGGCAGAGATTGCAAAATCTGATGTCATCTTGCTCGGAGCAGTGGGGGATCCAACTGTTCCTAGTGGAGTTTTAGAGCGTGGACTTCTACTCAAACTTCGCTTTGCATTCGATCACTACATCAACTTGCGTCCTGCCAAACTTTCACCAGGTATCACAGGACCTCTTGCCACAGATGCACCGATTGATTTCGTGGTTGTCCGTGAAGGTACTGAAGGCCCATACGTTGGCGCTGGGGGTGTTCTCGCACTCGGTACCGAAAACGAGATCGCAACCGAAGAGTCACTTAATACTCGTCGCGGCGCTGAACGTGCCATCAGATATGCATTTGAGCTAGCAACTAAGCGAGATCGCAAGAAGCTCACCCTGGTTCATAAAAACAATGTGCTTACGCGCGCTGGAAGCCTCTGGACTCGTACCTTTAATGAGGTTGCTACTGAGTATCCAGCAATCACCACCGATTACCTGCATGTTGATGCAGCATCCATGTTCTTTGTAACAAACCCAGATCGTTTTGATGTCGTTGTCACAGATAATCTTTTTGGAGATATCTTGACAGATATTGCAGCTGCAATCTGCGGCGGAATCGGATTGGCAGCATCGGGCAATATCAATCCCACCGGTGCATTCCCATCCATGTTTGAACCAGTACATGGTTCAGCGCCAGATATCGCTGGCAAAAACCTTGCTGATCCAACCGCCACTGTTATGTCGATTGCCATGATGCTTGATCACCTTGGGCTAGCAGATGCTGCGCGCGATGTGCAGGCAGCGGTGGCAAAAGATCTTGCAACACGAGGTACTGCAAAGCGAAGCACGACAGAAGTGGGGGATGCGCTTTTAGCGCTGCTCTAATATGAAGATCACACTCAATCCTCAGGCAAAAGATGCTGCAACCCGAGATGCTCTCGTTGCAGAAGGAGGATTTGGTAAGTACTACACCGACCACATGGTTATCTGTGAGTGGAATGAGAAGAGCGGGTGGGCAGAACCTGAACTCGTTCCCTATGGTCCAATCACCTTAGATCCGGCAACAGCAGTCTTTCATTACGGCCAAGAAATCTTTGAGGGTATGAAGGCTTATCGCCAACCAGATGGTGGCATCGCACTCTTTCGCCCAGAAGCAAATGCCAAGCGCTTTGCACGCAGCGCTGCACGTTTAGCACTTCCAGAAATGCCCGTTGAACTCTTTCTTGAAACAGTTGAAACTTTAGTAAAACAGGATGCAGGTTGGGTTCCAAATAAAGTTGGTGAATCTTTATACATTCGCCCATTTATGATCGCAACTGAAGTAGGTCTGGGTGTTCGCCCTTCGAATAAGGCAACATATATTTTGATTGCGACCCCTGCCGGTGCTTACTTTGATCCATCAAAGGCGGTATCTGTCTGGATCTCCACTGAATATGTTCGCGCATCTCAAGGTGGAACCGGTGAAGCAAAGTGCGGTGGAAACTACGCAGCGAGCCTTGTTGCACAGAAGGCAGCAGCGAAAGAAGGTTGTGACCAAGTTGTCTGGCTTGATGCCGTTGAACGCAAGTGGGTCGAAGAGATGGGCGGGATGAATCTTTACTTTGTTAAAGGTAAAGGCGCAGATGCCACGATCTTCACACCCAAGCTCACCGGAACATTGCTGCCAGGTGTCACACGTGATTCAATTTTGAGCGTTGCCGCAGATCTTGGCTATAAAGTTGAAGAAGGAATGATCAGTACCACTGATTGGCAAGATGGCATCGCATCCGGTGAGATCACCGAAACATTTGCCTGTGGCACTGCAGCAGTTGTCTCACCTATCGGCCAAGCAAAGAGTGCCATGGGTACCTGGGTTACAGGAGATGGACAACCTGGCACAATCACCATGCAAATCCGCAATCACTTACTTGGCATTCAGCACGGAAATATTGAGGATAAACACGGCTGGGTAAAGAGAGTCATCTAATGGCAATGGATGACGCGTTTCATATCTATGACACCACCTTGCGCGATGGCGCACAGCAAGAGGGCCTCAACCTTTCAGTCCACGACAAGTTAACAATCGCTCGCCACCTTGATGATCTCGGTGTTGGTTTTATCGAAGGTGGATGGCCAGGGGCAAATCCAAAAGACACAGAATTTTTCGCACTGGCAAAGAAAGAACTCAAACTCAAGAACGCAACCTTTGTAGCATTCGGTGCCACTCGTCGCCCCAACGTAAAGGCGGCAGATGACGCACTCCTTGGCGCACTTCGTGATTCTGGCGCACCTGCAGTAACTCTTGTCGCTAAGGCCTTTGATCGCCACGTTGATCTTGCACTCAAAACTTCACTCGATGAAAACTTAGAAATGATTCGCGACAGCATTACCCACCTTCGCCAAGAAGGTCAGCGTGTATTTCTCGATGCAGAACACTTCTTTGACGGTTACCGCAGCAATCGCGCATACGCACTCGAAGTTGTTCGCGTTGCCGCTGAATCTGGCGCTGATGTGATTGCCCTCTGTGATACCAACGGTGGAATGTTGCCTGATGAGCTTTCACAAGTTGTCCACGATGTTCTGCAAGCATCAAGTGCTCGCCTTGGAATTCATTGCCACAACGACACCGGATGTGCCATCGCCAACTCAATGGCTGCGATCGCAGCAGGTGTGACACATGTCCAAGGAACTCTAAATGGGTATGGTGAGCGAACAGGTAACGCTGACCTTGTTGCAATCATCGCCAACCTAGAGCTCAAGAAAGATAAGCCAGTTTTGCCTGAGAATGCACTCCGTGAAGCCTTCCGCATTTCACATGCAGTGGCTGAGGTCACCAATGTTTCACCATCTGCCCGCCAGCCATATGTGGGTGTATCGGCATTTGCACATAAGGCCGGGCTGCATGCATCTGCAATCAAAATTGATTCAAATCTTTACCAACATGAAGATCCAGCATCTGTCGGAAACGATATGCGCATGTTGGTCTCTGAGATGGCCGGGCGTGCATCTATTGAATTGAAGTCTCAAGAACTCGGTGTTGACCTCGGGGGAGACCGCGAACTTATCGGACGCGTTGTCGAAAAAGTTAAAGAGATGGAATCTCGAGGTTTCACCTTTGAGGCAGCCGATGCCTCCTTTGAATTATTACTTCTCGAAGAGCTCAATGGAAAGCGTCCAGCCTTTTTCACCATTGATCACTGGCTTACAACAACTGAGCGCAGTGAAGGTTCGATCGTTACAAAAGCAGAAGTCACAGTTACCGCGCAAGGTAAAGAGATCACCTGCAGTGGCGCTGGAAATGGACCCGTCAACGCATTCGATCGCGCCTTGCGCGATGGACTCAACACGTTGTATCCAGAACTTGCCGTCCTTGAACTCACCGATTACAAAGTGCGTATTCTTGAAGGACGCCTTGGCACAGGTGCGATCACTCGCGTATTAGTTGAAACTTCAGATGGCAAAGGCGAGTGGAGCACCGTTGGTGTTCACGAAAACGTCATTGCGGCATCTGCGATGGCACTTGAAGATGCACTTACCTTCGGCTTACTGCGACAAGGACGAAAACCCGAGTAACCTTTCGCTATGAGCCATGACTTCGAAAAGATCCGTCATGACTTTGCTTTTCATATAGAGCGAGAGCGAAACCTTTCAGTACATACCGTCAGGGCATACCTGGGTGATGTCGATAGTTTGTTGACGCACTTAGGTTCACTAGGAGTCAGTGATTTTTCACAGTTGACCTTGGCCCATATCCGCTCCTGGCTCGCCAATCAGCAGGTCAAAGGTGGTGCGCGGACAACTCTTTCGCGCCGTGCAGTGTCGATTCGAATCTTTACTAAGTGGGCACATAAGAAAGGTTTTCTCGCTAGTGATGTAGGAATTTCGCTGGCAACGCCTAAAGGCCATCGCACCTTGCCTGACGTACTTACAGTCGCTGATGCGTCCCTTGCCATGGATGCGTTAGGTACACGGGTGGGGGAGGAAGAGGGGCCGCTGGCGGTTCGTGATCTGGCCATCTTGGAAGTGCTCTATGCAACGGGAGCGCGAGTCTCAGAGCTCTGTGGTCTTGATTTTGAAGATGTTGATTATTCGCGAAACACGATTCGAGTATTAGGTAAGGGAAATAAAGAGCGCACGATTCCGTTAGGTAATCCTGCGATGAAGGCACTTGATTCGTGGATTAAGGATGCGCGGGCTCTAGTTGCCACAGATAAATCTGGTGCGGCAATTTTTCTGGGGGCTAGAGGAAAGCGGATCGATCAACGCACGGTGCGCACTGTGGTCTATGAAGCGCTCTCTGCACTCGAGGGAGTTGAACGGATGGGGCCACATGGTCTGCGACATTCAGCGGCCACACATTTACTTGAAGGGGGAGCAGATCTTCGCACCGTCCAAGAAATCTTGGGCCACGCATCCCTGGCAACGACGCAGATCTACACCCATGTATCGACTGAAAGGCTGCAAAAAGCCTTTAAGCAGGCCCATCCCCGCGCATAAGGTGGGATTTTGCACTCATCTGGCTCAGGTAGAATTTCGCCCAGCATCAGTTGAAAAACTGATGACTTCTCAGCACTTATTCATGAATTGCTTTGCAAGGAATGAAAGCCACTTCGGTCTGATCTCTTTGATTTCAGTCGGCGTTGTAAGTGCGACGGACTTAACAAAGCGTTAAGTCATAAACCGAGCAGATTTTCTGCGAGTGCTTTCGCGCGCGCATAGAAAATCTAAAAAGGAGTGCCGTCATGGCAGGAGTAACAATGCGTGAACTCCTCGACAGTGGAGTCCATTTTGGACATCAGACACGTCGATGGAACCCAAAGATGAAGCGTTTTATTTTCACAGAGCGCAATGGCATCTACATCATCGATATTCAGCAATCACTTGCACTTATCGATCAGGCATATGCCTTCGTAAAAGATACAGTTGCAAAGGGTGGCCACGTTCTATTCGTTGGCACAAAGAAGCAAGCACACCAGCCAATAATCCAGCAGGCTGCACGCGTTGGCATGCCAACCGTGACAGAGCGCTGGTTAGGTGGAATGCTCACCAACTTCCCAACTGTTTACAAGCGTATTCAGCGTCTTAAGGAGCTTGAAGCTCTTGAGAACGCAAATGACATGTTGCTTACAAAGAAAGAACTTCTCGTTCTTCGTCGTGAGCGCGAAAAACTTCACAAGAACCTTGACGGTATTCGTCACATGACCAAGTTGCCTTCAGCAATCTGGGTTGTCGATACCAAGAAGGAGCACCT
>CAZNUC010000061.1:0-6702 GCA_964576165.1 uncultured Candidatus Planktophila sp.
GCTCTGGGGGACGCCGAGTTTTATCTGGTGCGGTTTTGCAGGTGGCATGATTGGGATCATGCTTACGAGTAAGTAGAAAGGGTTATGAAAGTGAAAAATGTTCACGTGAGGGTCGTGTCGGTAGTTCTATCGATGGTGATTGCAGGTTCGCTACTGAGCGGCTGCGGTGGTTCTGAGACTGCTGCAAGTAAGTCTGATCCGGTAGTAAGGGATGCGAATTGCCAGTTGATTTATGACTGGATGGATTACAGGCAAGCACCTGAGAATGAAGATTTTTGGTATACCCAAGTGAATACATATGACTTCTATACCTTGATCGAAGAGCGACTCTTCTCGCAGATTCAAGATGGTGATTCAAGTTATGACACAATCGTCGAGCTTCGCACTATGCAATATGATGCAAATCTCTTCAATGCACCTCCAATAGGGACACCTGTCATTGAATCAACTTATAAGCAATATCGCAAGAATGATCCAGCCACAAAATATTCATTCATGCCCGAAGAGGATCAGTGGAAGATTATTAACGCCCTTAGCGCTTCGTGTGACAGATTCACCGCTGAACAATTTGCAGACGAATTTGCCCCTGTCTTACTCATGGATTAATAAGACATTTGTTTACTAAAAACTGACCATTCAAGACTTATGTCTGCGCTCTGATGGGAATGTGCTCAGCATTAAAGTTGTGCCCATTAGAAATGAATTCGAAGGGGGAGACTCGTGAAGGTTAAGTTGGTGAAATTGGGAGTCCTCGCCGCGGTGCTTGGGGCCACGCTGACCGGTTGTGGTGGCAGCTCTGACTCCTATGGTGCGGCTTGCCCGATCCTGAATATCAACTCGACCAAGATGGCGATGCTTATTTCATCAGTTCCTACCGCTGCTGATATTGATACTAGGCGTGAAAGTATCCAGAGAGTTTTAGAGACCATTGGTGAAACTGACCTTTTTCAATTTAAGTTAAAGTTTAATAGCGATCTGAATACCGTTTTATCTGGTGCGATCGATCCACCAACGGGTTCAAAGCTCGAACTGATCGAAAAATTGAAGTCTGATGTTTGGGAGTGGTCTTGGACTGAAGTGAGTGATCCGGCTGAAGTTTCGGCAATCATGGCTGGTTTTGCAGATATTGATGCTGCATGTAACAGTTGAGATTAGCCTGCTATCTTTCTGGGTCTTCCAAATGATTAAGAAGTTTTGACGATAGGCTGACACCATGTCATTTGTTATGTATTCAACGACCTGGTGTGGCTATTGCAAGCGCTTGAAAGCTCAATTGGCTGATCTTGGGGTCACCTTTGAAGAGATCAATATTGAAGAGGTGCCGGGTACGGCTGAGATTGTCGAAAAGGTAAATGGTGGCAATCGCACAGTGCCGACGCTGGTCTTTTCAGATGGAAGTGCGATGACCAATCCGTCGGCTAAAGAGGTGGTTGAAAAGCTCGCATCGCTTTAGGGGATTAGAACTCTTTTCTACCTGAGAATTCCGCTCTCTGTGAGCGGGGAATCCTGTGAATATGCGGGTTCAAAGGGCGGATGTGGGATGGGCGTTGCTAAAATCGCCATATGTTGCAGGCTTGAAGCTAAGAGCTTTTTGGTCACTGTCCGTGTTCAGCGAGTAGAGGAAATTCTATGTTTAGATTTTTGATCGCGCTCGTATTGATCTTGGGGCTTAGTCCCGGGGTGGCTCAGGCTAGGCCGACGGTAGAGACTGCCCAGAATGAAGTGGATCGACTCAGGACATTGGCTGCCGAGAAGTTTGAAGATGCCAACGAGGCGACGATTCGCATTAAGGCGCTGGAGCGTGAGACAGGGGCGCTGGAAAGTCGTGAGGCAATTTTGCGTAAGGAGCTCGAAGCTGCCAGTACAACGTTATCGCGCATAGCCATCGCTCAGTACACCTCTGGTGGATTTGGTGGGGGATTAAACCTGCTTTTTTCATCTGATCCCACTCGTTATTTATCCGACGCCGGAACAATGGATTTGTTGGCGCGCAATTACTCGAAGCAGTTGAGAGATTATGCAACAACAAAACAAAAGGTTGAGGCATCACAATTTGTGGTCGCCGATAAAACAGCGCTATTGCGGGCAGAGCGCGAAAAACTCAATAAGCAGGTTGCTAATGCCAAGGCTAGTTTGGCAAAGGCTGAAAAGATTCTCAAAAGTTTAAAGAAGGAAGATCGTGAGCGCTTGGCACGAGAAGAAGCTGCGCGTGAAAATCAAATTCTTAGCGAATCGAAAAAGTATGCCCAGAGCTATAAGGGCGATAATTCCCGGGGTTCAATTGCACTTAAGTATGCCTTAAATCAAGTAGGCGATGTTTATGTGTGGGCAGCGGCCGGCCCAACACGTTGGGATTGTTCGGGGTTGACCATGCGCGCATTCGCGCAGGCGAGGGTGTCATTGCCACATTCATCGAGAATTCAGATTAAGTATGGCAAATCAGTTTCATCGAAGAATCTAAAGCCAGGGGATCTAGTTTTCTACGGCAAACCAATTAGCCATGTCGCGATCTATATGGGTGGTGGAAAGATGGTTCATGCTCCACGTCCAGGTAAGAGAGTAGAAGTCGTTAAATTCACAATGAGGTTTGGAAGTAAGCCATTTGTGGGGGCAAAGAGAATATGAAGTTAAAGATAGCCACACTTCTGACTCTTGCGTTGATCGGTGGATTGTTTCTGCCCATCCAGCAGGCTAATTCCTCAAACCATAAGCCAACGCTGGCACAGATCGAAGCGGCGAAGAAGGCAGAGGCTGCGAAGAAAAAAGTTGCCAGCGATGCCCTTAAGCGCTTAGAGGCTGCGCGGGGAAATTTAAGAGCGCTATCTAAAATCGCATCCGATGCACGGGCTAAATACCTGCGTGCTCAAGGAGAGCTCGTTGCTGCGACGAAGAAATCAAATACTGCCGCTGCGCTATATCAAGAAGCTCAAGCAGCGGTGACTTCCACCCATCGAGAAATCGGTAAGTTAGCAATTCATGCCTACACATCTGGTGGAGGGCTCAGCGATCTTGAATCTGTTTTAAGTGCAAATGGACCACAAGACATGATGGATCGCCTATCAACGATTGAGAATTTAGGTGCAAGAAATAAAACAACACTGACTCGCTTTAAGGCCGCCGAAGAAGTTGCAGAAGCTGCGAAAGTTGTTGCCGATGCCGCTAAAGAAGAGCAACGCGTTGTAACCGAGAAAGTGGCTGCTGCAAAGAAGGTTGCAGATGATGCCCAGGCTGAACAACAGAAAGAGGTCGATAAGCTGCAGGCAGTTCAAGATAAGTTGCAGCGCGATTTAGCATCTGCCAAAAAAGTTCGCGTTACCTTAGAACAACGCCGTCAGCTTGCGCTTTTGGAAGAGGCGCGAGCAAATGAAGCGACGAAGGTGCCCAATCAATCAAGGGTCTGGCGTGCAGGTGGACCAACCGGGGTAAGTTCTTCGCGAACGACTGAAGAGATGAGATTAAAGGCAGTTGAATTTGCGAAGCGACAGGTGTTAGCAGGCAAGCCATATGTGTGGGGAGATGAAGGTCCAGATTCTTTCGATTGTTCTGGACTTGTCTATGCCGCTTACAGGTCTGCAGGTCTTGGCTGGCCAAACTGGGATCGTTTGAACTCGGCGCTGTACTACCGATATGTAAAGCAGATTCCGTTAGCCGAGATGCAACCGGGCGATCTGCTCTTCTATTCTTATGATGGATCGACCAGCAAAATTCACCACATCAGTATTTATGCTGGAAACGAGATGATGTGGGAAGCTCGATCAACTAAGAGTGGTTTGAAGTTTTCAAATATCTACAGCATGCCCGGCTTGATGCCGTACGCAGGACGTGTTTGATTGGTGAGAATGAGTAAAAAGATCTCAGCAGTTTTGGGATTGCTTTTTGGCTCTCTCCTGCTCAGCGCTCTTCCAGCTTCAGCTTCTGGGCAGAGTATCGGCACTCTTTCACACATTCATAGCGTGCGCGCCTTTGGTGATGAGGTAATTCTGGGAACCCATGAAGGTCTTTTTCGTTATGTGGATGCAAAGACTGTGCAACCAATGGGGCGAGAAAATTTCGACATCATGGGACTGGCTGTTTTCGGTAAGCGCTTGTATGCAAGTGGACATCCTGGCCCGGGTTCTGAGTTGCCAGAGCCGGTGGGTTTATTGCTTTCAACAGATAGTGGAAAGAGTTGGAAGAAGATGGGGCTGCAAGGAGAAGTTGATTTTCATCTCCTTGAAAGTGCCGGGAATGATATGTATGGAGTTGATTCAGGAAGTGGCAACCTGCTCTATTCAAAAGATGCAGGTAAGAACTGGGTGAGTCGAGGTAAGAACTTGTTTAGCGATATCGCAATTAATCCGACCAAAGGTGGTGCTGCACTTGCCCTTCGTGAAGGAAAGCTTATCTCAACGCAGAAATCATTTACAAAAATGCGTGCAGTTGATTCGACTCTGACCTTTACCTCAATTGATTGGCTCGGTGATAGCTTGCTTGCGACAGCGGGTAAAGCCCTATATCGATCTGCTGATCGTGGAGTGACCTGGAGTAAGGTGAGCGATTTTCCTGAAAGCGTCTCAACTGTGACTCAATCTTCAAAAATCATTGCCGTTGTTTCAGGTAATTCAATTTTCAAGTCAAGTAATGGTGGTAAATCCTTTAAGAAGATGTAGCTCTGGGTGCACGAGCAATACTGGTGTTTCTCTCTGGTTAGGGCGCTCATGCTCAGATTTAATTTAAACTTCTGATGCTCCAACTCAACGCTGCAGCAATTGCAACCCAGATTTGATATGGCACGACTGCTATCGCCATGGGTATCGAGATGGTGAAGAGAATGTATGTCATGGGGATTGTGAGCAGCGCGGTTAGAGTCAGGGCGATTGCTGCGCCGGTGAGGTTGTGGGGGCGGTAAAACAGGTAGGCCCAGGTGAGAGCGGCTGCGACCGAGAGTGCGAAGAAGAGTATGTAGGTAAGTGAAGTGGATGTGGATGCGCGTTGGCCGATGACGACTGATGCAATTCCAAGGACGATGAAGTTATATGGCCAGATGATTCCAAAGACAAATCCTGGTGGTTGCCATGATGGTTTATTGATGTTGGCATACCAGTTATCGCCAGTGTTGACCCAGAGGCCCGAGCCGATGGCATAGATCAGGACAATTGCGATGCCGCTGGCGGCGATGGCGTAGCGAAGGTTCATGTGTAGAGGTTAAGGGGTCTGAGGGTAGATCGGGTTATTTGCAGATAGCCATTGGCGAAGTTGTTGGGTAGCAGCATCGGAATAAGCTTGAGCGTTAGTGATGAAGGTATTGAAGTCGATGCCGTAACCGTACTTCATTGAAAGCGCAAGCTTCTTCTCTTCGAATTCATCGGGCTTGTTTGGATCGTATGTGAGTTCACTGCCGACCTTTTCGTTCTGTTTTGCTAGATCGATTAACGAACCGAAATCACCAGTAGATGCAACCAGATACTCACTCCAGAGGTAGCCAGCGTAATAGGGACCACAATTGGATTGTCCGGCGTTTCGGATGGAATCTTTTATTAAGGTGGGTTGGGCAGAGGTGACACACGATGAGTAAGTGGCGATATATACGCGAATCTGTGAGAAAGGAACTTTGTGGATGTAGGCCTGTGACATCATGGCGCCAAAGTTTGCTCCACCTTCGTTAAGCCAATAAGGGTTGTAGAAGCCTCTTGATTGTGCATACTGTGACGAAGCCTCACCTTGCATAGCGTGAAATAACTCATGGGTAAAAACAAATGAGAGAAAGAAGCGATCTGGAGCTTTAGTGAAGTCGCGGGATGTTTTCTTTCCACCATTTTCCATCAGACCATCAACACTGAGGAATGCAACACCATTATTTAAACCGCAGAAGCCTGCTGAGGCTGATCCAGGAACGCCCATCATTGGGTCAGCACACCACGTGCCTGCGGGCATCTTTGGAGTTAGCCAGTCACGGTTTCCAATGTAAATAGTCAAAGGTGTTGACAGGTTTATTTTTAGAATAGATGCGACAACAAGTGCGCTCTCTATGCTGACTTTTGCTATCTCAGCAATCTGTGCGCTCTCTGTACCGGGGCCGACTTGGAAATCTATTTTTGCCTCTGCTGGCTTAGCCGTACTAAATGCCTGCTGAACAAGTAGATCAAGTTTTTGAATCTCAGGAGATGTCGGGTAAGTCAGTTTTTGAATTGTAGGTGGCGGGGTCGTTGCTGGCTTGGGTTTTGCTGCTGTCTTTTGTAGAACGCCTTTATCCCAGACGAACTTTTTTCCGACCTTAATGCAGGTGAACTTTTTTCCATTTGCCAGCGCAGTGCTCCCGATTTTCTTGCACGAGGATCCAGCACTTACTGCAGCCGTGGCGTCGAGTGGTATAGCTACCAGCGCGAGGGAGAGTAGGAGTATCAGCTTTCGACGCACAGCCTAAGTATGGAATTACCAGGGTGTTCTGTCGATACCTGTGGCAAATGTCGGCGGAGTGGGACATGATTGATCTCTGTTGGGTTGACCTGAGGGGATTGAGATGAAGCGTCTTGCCTTGGCTGTCAGTGCTGCAATTGCGCTATCTCTGGTTATCTCACTTCCTTCGAGTGCGGCAATCAAGGCGGGCTCTGCATGCAAGAAAGCTGGGCAAACAATAATTGATAGCGGACGTAAATACACGTGCGTTAAACAGGGAAAGAAGTTTGTGTGGAACAAAGGTGTGGTGATTAAGGCAGCACCTGC
>CAZNUC010000062.1:0-6624 GCA_964576165.1 uncultured Candidatus Planktophila sp.
ACGAGTCAGGGACTGAATCTTGCGCCCCACCCACTTTGTTGGCAAGAGAAAGAGTGGGAGCAAGGCGAGTGAGAAGAGCGTGATTTGCCACGAGAGGAAGAGCATTGCGATTGTTACCAACGTAAGACTAATCACATTACTCACAATCCCAGATAGGGTTGCAGTAAATGCTTGTTGTGCTCCCATTACATCGGAGTTGATTCGGGAGATCAACGCACCCGTCTGAGTACGAGTGAAGAAGGCGATTGATTGTTTCTGTACATGAGCAAAGACTTCAGAGCGAAGGTCATAAATCAGACCCTCACCAATTCGAGCAGAGAACCATCGACCAATCACATTCATGATTGCATCAAGAATCGCCAGTAATCCAACTATGAGAGCCAAAGTTGTTACAAGCCCTGGATCCTTAGGTAAGACGCCATCGTCGATGAGCTTTCGCAAGAGAAGCGGTGTTGAAACGATGAGAAAAGCGTCAACAACAACTGTTCCTAAAAAGAAAATCAGATAACGTCGATATGCCCGACCGTAGGAGAGAATCCGTTTGACTGTGCCTGGCTTAAGTTTTCTCTCTTTGACCGAAGGATCTGCTGTGATTGACCTAAAGGTCATCCACATTGCGTGTTGGGACACGCGTTAAACAGTAAAGCCAAGAGCTCTTAACTGCTCACGACCATCATCAGAGATTTTATCCGGACCCCAGGGTGGCATCCATACCCAATTTATTTTCACATCGCTAGTAAGTGGTGCTAGCGCTTGACGAGTCTGATCTTCAATAACATCTTGAAGTGGGCAAGCAGCCGAAGTAAGCGTCATATTGAGAATTGCAATATTACTTTCATCAACCATCACATCGTAGATAAGTCCGAGGTCTACAACATTTATCCCGAGCTCAGGATCAACAACATCCTTCATGGCCTCGGTTACATCTTCAACTTTTGCACTCATTGACT
Source organism: uncultured Candidatus Planktophila sp. (assembly GCA_964576165.1). Classification (GTDB taxonomy): domain Bacteria; phylum Actinomycetota; class Actinomycetes; order Nanopelagicales; family Nanopelagicaceae; genus Planktophila. Next base: position 951 of record CAZNUC010000062.1, read on the forward strand.
TACCTTTCCTCGGATTGAGATTCTATCCCTACTAGGTCGTTCTTGTGAGCCTTACCTACTTATTCGATGCCTGCATCGAGGCATCCTTAATCGCCATCCACCCCAGCAGGGCACATTTAATCCGCGCTGGATACTGTGAAACACCAGCCAAGGCGACGGCGTCTTCCAAAACCAGTTCATTACCGGATTTCTTACCCTTGCTCTGCATCAGCTCCATGAACTCTTCAGTGATCGACTCAGAAACATCTAGGGTCTTTCCAACTAAAAGATCACTCGCGATTGAGACGCTCGCCTGCGAGATTGAGCAACCGACCCCATCCCATGTAATTTTACTAATCACATTGCCTGTCAGAGTGATGTTGAGAGTGATCTCGTCACCACAGCTTGGATTGATGTGATGGACCTGAACATCATAATCTTTAGCTAAAGATTTATTGAGTGGGTTCTTGTAGTGATCAAGAATTACTTCTTGATATAAGTTATCTAAGTTCATTTGCCGAAATATTTCATCGCAGAATGGATCCCGGTCATCAAGGCATCATTATCTGCAATAGTGTTGTACAGATATAGTGAGGCACGCGTAGTTGCTGGTACTCCAAGAGAGCGAGTCAGTGGCCATGCGCAATGATGTCCAGTTCGCACAGCAATTCCCTGACTATCAAGGAATTGTCCGAGATCATGTGGATGAATTCCTTCAACTGTAAATGAGAGTGCTCCCCCACGGCTTTCCATAGTGTGTGGGCCTACTACTTTGATCTCTTCGACGGATAACAGTTTGGTCAGGAGATCAGAAGTCAGTTCATGCTCGTGCGCTGCGATCGAATCCATACCGATCGCAGAGAGATAATCAACGGCAACACCAAGACCAATAACCTGAGCCATATTAGGCACTCCAGATTCAAACTTTGCTGGCGCTGGTGCCCAACTCGCTGACGTCATGGTGACATCTGCAATCATCGAACCACCAGTGAGAAACGGTGGAAGCTCTTCAAGGAGCTCACGGCGGCCCCACATAATGCCCACTCCAGTTGGACCAACTGCCTTGTGGCCTGAGAAGGCAAGGAAATCGATCCCTAATTCCTTCACATTAACGCTCATGTGCGGCACTGATTGACATGCATCAAGAACGACAACTGAGCCTACATTGTGCGCTGCCTTAACTATCTCATCCAAAGGATTGATTGTTCCCAAGACATTAGATTGGTGAGTAAGTGCAACAACTTTGGTTGAAGCAGTGATGAGAGTTGGAATCTGAGAGAGATCTAGTCGGCCTTCGGGCGTGACATCAAACCAGACCAACTCAGCCCCAGTGCGAGCTGCTAACTGCTGCCAAGGGATCAGGTTTGCGTGGTGCTCCATCTGTGAAACGACAATTCGATCTCCCGCTTTCAGGTTAAATCTATTCCCGCTCGTAGCATTACCCATCGCGTAAGCGATGAGATTAAGTGATTCAGTTGCACCTTTGGTAAAGATGACCTCATCAATTTCAGCACCAAGGAAACGTGCAATTTTAAACCGTGCGCCTTCAAAAAGATCAGTCGCCTCTTCCGCGAGTTGATGAGCACCTCGGTGAACTGCCGCATTGTGAAGGCGATAGAAATCCACTTCAGCATCAATAACAACCTGCGGTTTTTGTGAAGTGGCACCGCTATCAAGGTAGACAAGTCTCTTACCATCACGAATCGTCCGTGAGAAGATCGGAAAATCTTCACGGATGACTAGTGGATTGAAGGACATATCGAATGTGTAAACGCTTAAGCGTTTACGTACTCCCCGTAACCTTGGGCCTCTAGTTTATCTGCCAATTCTGGGCCACCTTCCTCAACGATTTTTCCGTTAGCAAATACATGCACAAAATCTGGCTTAATGTACTTAAGGATACGTGTGTAGTGAGTAATCAAGAGAACTCCAACATTGTTATTCTCTTTTGCTCGATTTACACCTTCAGACACTACGCGCAGAGCGTCAACATCCAAACCGGAATCAGTTTCATCAAGGATTGCAATCTTTGGCTTCAGAAGCTCAAGTTGCATGATCTCGTGGCGCTTTTTTTCTCCGCCAGAGAATCCTTCATTTACATTTCGCGCCGCAAAGGATGGATCCATCTTGAGCGCTTCCATTGCACTCTTTACTTCTCCTACCCACTCGCGAAGTTTTGGCGCTTCTCCACGAAGTGCTGTGGCTGCAGTGCGAAGAAAGTTTGAGACAGATACTCCGGGTACCTCGACTGGATATTGCATTGCTAAGAAAAGACCAGCCTTAGCACGCTCATCTACTGACATCTCTAGAACATCTGTGCCATCGAGAGTTACTGTTCCGCCAGTAATTGTGTATTTTGGATGACCAGCGATCGAATATGCGAGAGTTGATTTTCCGGAACCGTTGGGACCCATGATCGCGTGCGTCTCTCCAGATTTGATCGTGAGGTCGACGCCCTTCAAGATCTCAACGTCTCCACCTTCAGTGGTTACGCTTACTTTTAATCCGCGAATTTCAAGTGTGCTCATCTTTGTCCCCGATTAGATTTCCACTGTGACGGAGTCTCCGTCAACATGTATGCCATAAGTCTTAAGCGGTGCAACCGCTGGTGGTGTGAGTGCTTCACCCGTGCGTAGATCAAATTCTGCGCCATGTAGCCAGCATTCAATTTTGAATCCAGATACATCACCCTCTGAAAGAGATGCATCAGAATGAGAGCACGTGTCATCGATAGCGAAAACATCTTCGCCAACACGAGTAACACAGATGGTTTTGCCATCTTTCTCAATTTTGACTGGCTTGCCTTCAACTAAGGTTGCTAACGAGAGATCAGCCATTGATGGCACCAGCCTTTGCTAGCTCATCATCGATACGCGCCATGATTCGATCTTCAATCACCTGATCTTTGATCTGTGAGACGATTTCTGTAAAGAAGCCTCGTACAACTAATCTGCGCGCATCAGCGCTACTAATTCCACGAGACATGAGATAGAAAAGTTGCTCATCATCGAAACGACCAGTGGTGCTCGCATGGCCAGCACCAACGATCTCCCCTGTCTCAATTTCAAGGTTGGGAACAGAGTCTGCTCGCGCGCCATCAGATAGTAGAAGATTTCTATTCAACTCGTACGTATCTGTCCCTTGGGCCGCAGCGCGAATAAATACATCGCCGATCCACACGGTATGTGCGTCTTGCCCTGCCAGTGCGCCTTTGTAATTTACCCGAGACTTAGCTTGCGGTACGAGGTGATCAACAAACATGCGATGCTCAAAGAACTGACCTTCGGTTGCAAAGTACACACCCAGTAGTTCAGTGCTGGCACCGGTTCCAGCAAACTCGACTGTAGGTAGAAGGCGGACGAGTGAACCACCAACTGTGACGACAATTGAATTAAATGTCCCATCGCGCTCTACCACTGCGTGGTGATGTGCGGCATGAACTGTCGATGAACCCCACTCTTGAAGTGAGATAAAAGTCAGGTGAGCACCTGCTCCCACTCGAATTTCAAGGTCTTCTCCGAGACGCAGATCCCCTGAATTCTCAAAGATCACTGTAGCTTTTGAATTCGGTTCGAGAACGATCTGCACTCGAGCGAACTCAACAGATTGCAGATCTCGCATCGCTCGAGAGAAATGAATTGGTTCGTTGATCTCAGTATTCTGAGAAACAGTTAATCGTTGTACTGATCCGGAAAAGGCGCGAATTCTCTGCACAATTGCATCATTACTCTTCGTGAAGGCTTCCGCCTCCACTCTTTCAAAGCTCACTCCAGGAGGCAATGCTCCTTTGAGTTTCAATGAATCAAGTAATGAGGCGACAGCAGTGCCATCGTGCATACCTGCCAGGCGTTTGAGAGGGGTGAAACGCCACGCCTCTTCACGTCCCTGCGGAGTATGTATCTCCAAAAGATTAGATTGCAGTGCAGTCATTACCCAACTGCCCCTTCCATCTGAAGCTCGATAAGGCGGTTGAGCTCGAGTGCGTACTCCATAGGTAACTCGCGCGCAATTGGTTCAATGAATCCACGAACAATCATCGCCATCGCTTCATCCTCATTAAGTCCACGTGACATTAAATAGAAGAGTTGGTCATCGCTAATCTTTGAGACCGTCGCCTCATGACCCATCGAGACATCATCTTCACGAATGTCTACATAAGGATATGTATCAGAGCGCGAGATGCTATCGACAAGCAGTGCATCACATTTGACGGTACTCGCTGAATGGTGAGCACCCTCTTGGACCTGAACAAGTCCTCTGTAGGAAGTTCTGCCACCACCACGAGCGACAGATTTAGAAATTACTGAGGAAGATGTGTACGGAGCAGCATGAACCATCTTCGCGCCAGAATCTTGGTGCTGACCAGGTCCAGCGAATGCAAGAGAGAGTGTTTCACCCTTTGCATGAGGGCCCATGAGTAGAACTGCTGGGTATTTCATGGTGACCTTTGAGCCAATATTTCCATCGACCCATTCCATTGTTGCTCCTTCGGCGCAGGTCGCACGCTTTGTAACAAGGTTGTACACGTTATTCGACCAATTTTGAATTGTTGTATAGCGAACGCGTGCACCCTTCTTCACAATAATTTCGACAACGGCTGAGTGCAGAGAATCTGATTTATAGATTGGAGCAGTACAACCTTCAACATAGTGAATATATGAATCTTCGTCAGCGATAATCAGCGTGCGCTCAAACTGGCCCATATTCTCTGTGTTAATTCGGAAGTATGCCTGCAATGGAATATCTACGTGGACGCCCTTTGGAACGTAGATAAATGAACCGCCGGACCAGACAGAAGTGTTCAGTGCCGCGAATTTGTTATCACCGACAGGAATAACTGTCCCGAAGTATTCACGGAAGAGTTCAGGGTGCTCACGTAGCGCTGTATCGGTATCAAGGAATAGAACCCCAAGTTTTTCAAGGTCTTCTCTGATGGAGTGATACACAACCTCAGACTCGTACTGTGCCGCTACTCCTGAAACAAGGCGCTGCTTTTCTGCCTCTGGGATTCCGAGTCGATCGTAAGTATTTTTAATGTCATCTGGAAGGTCATCCCACGTTGTCGCTTGCTTCTCTGTTGAGCGTACGAAGTATTTGATGGTATCGAAGAAGATTCCTGAGAGATCGCTACCCCACGATGGCATCGGCTTCTTCTCGAAGAGTGAAAGTCCCTTGAGTCGTAGATCAAGCATCCACTCTGGCTCATTCTTCTTCGCCGAAATGTCGCGAACGACATCTTCGTTGATTCCGCGTTTTGCTGTTGCACCGGCATCGGTCTTATCAGCCCAACCATATTCATAATTTCCAAGGCCATCGAGTTCGGGATGTGCTGTTGTCATGATTATGCCTTTCCAGCGGTAGTTGTGAGTTGAGGAATATAAGTAGTACAGACTCCATCGCCATGAGCGATAGTTGCTAAACGTTGAACATGAGTACCAAGCAGGCGCGAGAATGCTTGTGTTTCTGCTTCGCATAGTTGGGGATATGCCGCCGCTACGTGGGCGATGGGACAATGGTGCTGACAGATCTCTTCACCAGTTCCACGTTCTTCAACACTCGCCGCATAACCTTGTTCGGTAAGAAAATCTGCAAGAGCAGCGACAGCATCTTTCTTGTCACTCACCATATTCACGTGCTGTGAAAAATACTCGGTTGCTTTAGCTTCGATCTCTTGCGCTCTCGATTCTGCAAATGC
>CAZNUC010000063.1:0-6594 GCA_964576165.1 uncultured Candidatus Planktophila sp.
GGATCAGCTCTCGAAGCAGCCCTTGTTTCACAGTGGGGCGGACATTTAATTTCAAAGGCCCCAACATTGGGAGGTAGCAAGTAATGGCTATCTCATACGATGATGTCGTCGCAAAGTACGATCCAGTATTGGGTCTTGAAGTACACGTTGAACTCAATACAGAGTCAAAGATGTTCTGTTCATGTAGCACGGTCTTTGGTGGCGAACCTAACACTCAAACGTGCCCAGTCTGTTTAGCACTTCCTGGTGCTCTGCCAGTAGTTAACGCTCGTGCGATTGAATCTACGATCAAAATTGGTTTGGCCCTGAACTGCTCTATCGCACCGTATAGCCGCTTTGCTCGCAAGAATTACTTCTACCCAGATATGCCAAAGAACTTTCAGATTTCTCAATACGATGAACCCATCTGTTTTGATGGCCATGTTGATGTTGAGATTGACACTGATGAAGGTCCAAAAGAATTCCGCATCGAAGTCGAGCGTGTGCATATGGAAGAAGACACAGGAAAGTCTCTCCATGTTGGTGGGGCAACAGGTCGTATCCATGGGGCGGATTACTCACTCCTTGATTACAACCGTGCCGGGATTCCTTTGGTTGAAATTGTGACGAAGATTGTTCCCGGCACAGGCAAGTACGCACCAGAAGTTGCACGCGCCTATGTTGCAGAACTCCGCGACATCTTGCGTGGACTCGGTGTCTCTGATGTGAAGATGGAGCAAGGTTCACTGCGCTGTGATGCTAACGTATCGCTCAAGCCGATCGGATCAGATGTTCTTGGTACTCGTTCTGAGACAAAGAATGTGAACTCACTCCGTTCAGTCGAACGCGCTATCCGCGGTGAAATGATTCGCCATGCTGAACTTCTTGATGCAGGACAGAAGGTCAAGCAAGAGACTCGTCACTTCCAAGAAGATACTGGGCTTACTCGTTCTGGTCGCTCAAAGGAACAGGCTGAGGATTATCGCTATTTCCCAGAACCAGATCTTGTCCCTGTCGCACCTGATGCTGCATGGATCGAAGAATTACGTAAGGCACTTCCTGAGCGACCATCACTTCGTAGAAAACGTCTGAAGCAAGAGTGGAACGTCCCAGATAAAGAGATGGCTGCGATGGTTAATGCGGACGTTCTCGATATCGTAGAAGCAACGGTCTTACTCGGAGCCGATCCGACAAAGGCTCGTTCATGGTGGCTTGGTGAAATTTCTCGAATTGCCAACGATAAAGAAGTTTCTGTTACAGAACTTGCAATTACTCCTGCAGATGTTGCAGAGATTGTTGCGCTAGTTGCTTCTGGTGAACTCACTGACAAACTCGCACGCCAAGTTGTTGAAGGTGTGATTGCGGGGGAGGGAACTCCGGCACAGGTTGTGGCAAAGCGCGGAATCAAGGTTGTTAATGATGATGGTGCACTCATGGCGGCAATTGAAAAAGTCTGTAACGAACAAGCTGAGACTGCCCAGAAAGTCCGTGACGGACATATACCTGCAGCAGGTGCGCTGATTGGTGCTGTGATGAAAGAGACAAAGGGCCAAGCAGATGCCGCGCGCGTGCGCGAACTTCTACTTGGCCACCTAGGTCAAATTAACTAGGGGCCAGAGCAATTAGACCAACCTAGACTTGAGGCTAGACTTCTCTCATGTCGAAGATGAAGCCGCGTTCTGGAGTTGTTACTGATGGATTAGAACGTGCTCCTGCGCGAGGAATGTTGCGCGCAGTTGGAATGGGTGATGAGGATTGGGTCAAACCACAAATTGGAATTGCCTCCTCCTGGAATGAAATCACCCCATGCAATCTTTCACTTGATCGACTTGCAAAAGCATCTAAAGAAGGCGTGATTAACGCTGGCGGTTTCCCAATGCAGTTCGGAACAATCTCTGTCTCTGATGGAATTTCCATGGGCCATTCAGGAATGCACTTCTCACTAGTTTCGAGAGAAATCATCGCTGACTCTGTTGAAACTGTTATGCAGGCTGAAAGATTTGATGGAATGGTGACATTTGCTGGATGCGATAAGTCACTTCCCGGAATGATGATGGCAGCAGCGCGACTTGATGTGGCTGCAGTATTTGTCTATGCGGGCTCATCCCTTCCGGGTCAGGTAGATGGAAGAGATGTCACGATCATTGATGCATTTGAAGCAGTGGGTGCATGTGCACGAGGACTTATCACCAAAGAAAATGTCGATGAAATTGAGCGTGCAATCTGTCCGGGCGAAGGTGCTTGTGCTGGGATGTTTACTGCAAACACAATGGCGGCAATCGGTGAAGCGCTAGGTCTCTCACTACCTGGATCTGCTGCTCCTCCTGCAATTGATCGCAGACGCGATGCCTATGCCATTAAATCTGGTGAAGCAGTTGTCAACCTCATCAAACTCGGAATCACAACTCGCATGATCCTGACAAAAAAGGCATTTGAAAATGCGATCACAGTATTAATGGCCTTGGGTGGCTCTACCAACGCGGTGCTTCACTTGTTGGCGATCGCTCACGAGGCCGATGTTGAGTTAACGCTAGAAGATTTCCACCGAATCGGCTCAAATGTCCCACTACTTGGTGACCTCAAACCATTTGGTAAATTTGTCATGTCTGATGTTGATCGTGTGGGTGGAATTCCTGTTGTGTTGAAGGTATTACTTGATGCTGGATATCTCCATGGTGATACATTGACTGTCACCGGTAAGACTATGGCTGAAAACTTAGCTGACATTAAGCCACCACTTGCTGATGGTGAAGTACTTCGCGCTATTGATAAGCCACTTTCTACCGATGTAGGAATCACTATCTTGGGTGGATCACTCACACCTGAAGGAGCTGTCTGTAAGACGGCTGGAATCGGTATCGCTAATTTTGAAGGACCGGCTCGAGTATTTGATCGCGAACAATCGGCGATGGATGCCCTTGAAGATGGAACTATTCAAGCAGGTGATGTAGTTGTCATTCGATATGAAGGACCAAAGGGTGGCCCTGGAATGCGCGAAATGTTAATGATCACTGGTGCTATCAAAGGTGCCGGACTCGGAAAATCTACTCTGCTCATTACTGATGGACGTTTCTCTGGTGGATCAACTGGATTGTGCGTCGGTCACGTATCTCCTGAGGCAGTTGATGGGGGACCGATCGCATTTGTAAAAGATGGCGACATTGTTCGAATTGATATCACCAATCGAACCCTTGATCTTTTGGTAGAGCCTGCAGAGTTAGCGGCTCGAAAAGTTGGATGGAAGCCACTGACGCATCAATACACTCGTGGTGTACTTCATAAATTTACTCAGCTCGTTGGCTCGGCCTCCCGCGGGGCTGTCTGCGACTAACTCGATATCCCTCTCATATTGTGAGATCACCATCTCAACTCTTGACGCATATGCCTTGAGGTTGGAGAATACGGGCATGACAAGCACACGCGTTCAGACATCATCAGTGGTGGTGATTCGATAGCGCGTGCCTTGACGACACGCGCCCTCAGATATCTGAGGGTTTTTTTATTTAACCGTTCTATTGAGATCGAAAGGAGTACGAAGAGATGGCACATGTTCCAACAGCAGAAGGCACAGTAATGAATGGAGCTACTTCATTGGTGAAAAGCCTTGAAGCCGCTGGCGTTGATGTGATGTTCGGTATTCCTGGCGGTGCAATCTTGCCTGCATACGATCCGATCTACGACTCCACAATCAGACACATCTTGGTTCGCCACGAACAAGGTGCTGGCCATGCTGCCACTGGTTATGCCCAAGTAACAGGTCGTGCTGGCGTTTGTATCGCTACATCTGGGCCAGGGGCAACAAACTTAGTCACGCCGTTGGCTGATGCAGCGATGGATTCGGTGCCAATGGTTGCCATCACTGGTCAAGTTCCCTCTCTTGCAATTGGAACCGATGCCTTTCAAGAGGCAGATATCCGCGGCATCACAATGCCATTTACAAAACACAACTTTCTTGTAACCAACCCAGATCAAATTCCACGCGTAATCGCTGAAGCATTTCATATTGCAACGACAGGTCGTCCTGGTCCAGTTCTTGTCGACATCGCAAAAGATGCACTTCAGAAAGAGACAACCTATAACTGGCCAACAAGTATTGAATTGCCAGGATATAAGCCTCAGGTAACACCTCACCAAAGTGCAATCAATGATGCAGCAGCGCTTATCGCCATATCAAAGAAGCCAGTGCTCTATGTCGGTGGTGGCGTGATCAAAGCCAACGGTGCGCGCGAACTACTTGCACTCGCTGAACTCTTGGGTGCACCTGTCGTTACAACGTTGATGGCACGTGGAGCTTTTCCTGATTCACACCCACTGCATATGGGAATGCCAGGAATGCACGGAACAGTTGCAGCGGTCACCGCGCTACAGAAGGCTGACTTGCTTATTACTTTAGGTGCGCGCTTTGATGATCGTGTCACAGGAAAGCTTTCAACTTTTGCAGTAAATGCAAAGGTGATTCACGCCGATATCGATCCAGCAGAGATCGGTAAGAATCGTTACGCAGACGTTCCAGTAATCGGTGATGTGCGCGAGACGATGAAAGCGCTGGTTCCAGCGCTCAAAGCCGCTTTTGCCAAGAGCCAGCCAGATCTAACCCCGTGGCTCGACTCAATGAATAAATTGCGTGCAACATATCCACTTGGTTATGACATTCCATCTGATGGTTCGCTCTCGCCACAATTTGTGATTGAACGGCTGAGCCAAATCTGTGGTCCTGACACAATTTTTGCAGCAGGTGTGGGTCAGCATCAGATGTGGGCTTCGCAATTTGTTAAGTATGAGAAGCCGCGTACATGGCTCAATTCAGGTGGTGCGGGAACAATGGGATATGCCGTTCCTGCTGCCATGGGTGCAAAGGTCGGCGCACCTGATACAACAGTGTGGGCAATCGATGGTGACGGATGTTTCCAGATGACAAATCAGGAACTCGTCACGTGCGCACTTAATGACATTCCCGTAAAGATTGCAATCATCAATAATGAGAGTCTTGGAATGGTTCGCCAATGGCAGACCTTGTTCTATGACAGCCGTTATTCAAATACCAGCCTTGAATCAAAGCGCGTTCCCAACTTCCCATTGTTAGCCGAAGCGATGGGCTGCGTGGGTCTTGCCTGCGAACGTCCAGAAGATGTCGATGCGGTAATCGAAAAAGCGATGTCAATTAATAATCAACCAGTTGTCGTAGATTTCCGTGTTCATCGCGATGCAATGGTCTGGCCGATGGTTGCAGCGGGAACATCTAACGATGACATCATGATCGCCCGGGCAACAGCCCCTGACTGGGATTCACAGGAGCTCTAATGGCAATTCATAAATTAGAAGTTCTCGTTGAAAACGAACCAGGAGTTTTGGCGCGTGTGGCTGGACTCTTTGCTCGTCGCACCTACAACATTGATTCACTCACGGTCGGACCGACTGAGAATTCGAAGATTTCTAAGATGACTATCGAGGTGAGTGTCGAAGGTCACTCTCTTGAGCAGGTAATCGCTCAGTTAGATAAATTGATCAACGTAATACGGATCGAAGAGGTCCTTGAAGGCGCAATCAGCAATACCAAGCACGATACCCAACCCGATTATCAGAACTAAACTAGATCTCGATAGAACAACGACAAAGGAGAAATACCGTGGCAACGATGTATCACGAAGAGGATGCAGATCTCTCAATCATCCAGGGTCGCAAGGTCGCGATCATCGGTTACGGCTCACAAGGCCATGCACACGCACTGAGTCTTCGTGACTCAGGTGTTGATGTTCGAGTCGGTCTCAAAGATGGTTCGCCATCGCGTGCAAAGGCAGAAGAGGCCGGCCTTCGCGTGACAAGTGTTGCTGATGCAGTCAAGGAAGCAACGGTCATCATGATCTTGGCACCTGACCATGTTCAGCGCCACATCTATACCGAGTCAATCGAACCAAACCTTAAAACAGGGGATGCGATCTTCTTTGGCCACGGTTTCAATATTCGTTTTGGTTACATCACACCTCCTGCACACGTTGATGTCTGCATGGTTGCACCAAAGGGTCCAGGACACTTAGTGCGTCGTGAGTACTCAGCCGGTCGCGGAGTTCCAGTGATCGTTGCTGTTGAACAAGATTCAACAGGGAGTGCTTGGCCACTCACACTTTCTTATGCAAAGGCAATTGGCGGATTGCGCGCCGGCGGAATCTTGACAACATTTACTGAAGAGTGCGAAACAGATCTCTTCGGTGAGCAATCAGTATTGTGTGGTGGCGCATCACAGCTCGTGATGTATGGCTTTGAAACTCTTATCGAAGCGGGATATCAGCCAGAGGTTGCCTACTTTGAATGTCTCCACGAACTTAAACTTATTGTTGATTTGATGTACGAAGGTGGTATCGCAAAGCAGCGTTGGTCAGTTTCAGATACCGCTGAATTCGGAGATTACGTCTCAGGTCCACGCGTTATCGATCCACGCGTGAAAGAGAATATGAAGGCCGTACTTGCTGATGTGCAATCAGGTGCATTTGCAAAGCGCTTCGTCGATGATCTCGAGAGCGGTGCAAAAGAATTCTCAGCACTTCGTGCAAAGGGTGAGTCACACCCAATCGAGACCGTGGGTCGCGAACTTCGCAAGATGTTTAGCTGGATGAAGAA
>CAZNUC010000064.1:0-4957 GCA_964576165.1 uncultured Candidatus Planktophila sp.
TATGGGGATGTCGGTCTTGAAAGCCTGCCGGCCGATCCTTTAGCGGCATTTTCAATCTGGTTGAAAGAGGCGGCGGCCAACGAGTACATCGTTGAGGCAAATGCAATGGTCTTATCCACTCTCGGTGGCGATGAGAAAATTTCCTCGCGCACCGTGTTATTGAAAGATATCTCCAATGGTGGATTTACTTTTTTCTCAAATTACCAATCGCGCAAAGCCCATGCGATGGAAATTAATGAACAGGTCACACTTTTATTTCCTTGGTATGCGATGGAACGCCAGGTAAGTATTGGTGGGTTGGTGCAGAAGATTTCAGATTCTGAATCAGATGATTACTTTGCAACACGTCCGTGGTCGAGCCAGATTGGTGCGTGGGCGAGTGCGCAATCTCAACCTTTGGAATCACGGGAAGAGTTAGAGAGTCGCTTTGCTGGCGCAAGCAAGAAATGGCCAGAGGGCACGAGCGTTCCACGTCCAGCACATTGGGGTGGCTATCGCGTGATGCCGTTGTCGATCGAATTTTGGCAGGGTCGTTACTCACGTCTTCACGATCGCTTGCGATTTGAGAGGGAGAGCACTGATTCTGAGTTCGTCCTCACTAGGTACTACCCGTAGTCTTAGCCCATGAGTTCAGAGATCGTAATCCCAGCAAACCTCAAACCACAGGACGGTCGTTTCGGTTGTGGCCCATCAAAGATTCGCCCAGAAGCACTTTCATCGGTGCTTGCAAGTGGATCATCAATTATCGGAACATCACATCGCCAGAAGCCGGTAAAAAGTGTTGTGCACCGTGTCCGCGAAGGATTGCATTCACTCTTTAGCCTTCCAGAAGGCTATGAAGTAATCCTTGGAAATGGTGGCTCAACTGCGTTTTGGGATATTGCAACAAGTGGATTGATCGAAAAGAAGTCACAGCACTTGGTTTTCGGTGAATTTTCATCGAAGTTTGCCAGCGCTGCAAAGGAAGCACCATTTCTAGATGAACCAACGGTCATTAAATCTGAGCCAGGCTCACACCCTGTTGCTGTCGCTGAAGCTGGCGTAGATGTCTATGCGCTCACACATAACGAAACAAGTACCGGTGTTGCCATGCCTATCAAGCGTCCAGCTGGAACAGATGGCGCACTTGTTCTTGTTGATGCAACAAGTGCTGCAGGTGGATTACATGTTGATGCAAAAGAGTTTGATACTTATTACTTCGCTCCACAAAAATCTTTTGCCTCCGATGGAGGTCTCTGGCTTGCACTCATGAGCCCAGCGGCGATCGAACGCGCCGAGAAGATCAAGGCATCAGGTCGTTGGATACCTGCATTTTTTGATCTTGGAATTGCCATTGAAAACTCTCGCCTTGATCAGACATACAACACACCCGCACTTCTCACCTTGATGTTATTAGCCGAGCAGGTTGAGTGGATGAATACCAATGGCGGCTTATCTTTTGCAACAGGACGTAGCGCATCATCTGCAGCCAAACTCTACGGATGGGCTGAAAAGACTTCATACACAACACCGTTTGTAGTCGATCCAGCACAGCGTTCAAATGTCGTGGGCACAATTAACTTTGATGATTCAATCGATGCAACAAAGGTTGCCTCAGCGCTACGAGCCAACGGAATAGTAGATACCGAGCCATATCGCAAGCTGGGCAAGAACCAATTGCGTATCGCAATGTTTCCTGCAGTTGATCCAAGTGATATCGATGCCCTCACCGCTTGTATTGATTACGTTGTAGCCCAGCTTTAACGATGCCACGTAAGGTTGTTCGTGATCGCTTCTTCTGGCAGGTAGCCTTTCAAACTGTCGCCATCAATATGTTCTTGGGTGGCTTTGGCCCATCTCAGGGCTTGTTGCGCGAAGATCAAGGAACAACTGGTGCGCAGGCAGGGCTCCATGGAACCGCGCTCGGTATTGCAGCGATCGTAGCGGGTGCACTCAACTCTCGTCTTGCGCATCGATATGGTCGCGTAAAACTCTCATGGCTTGGTCTTGCACTCTTCTGCGCCGGCTTAAGTGCCTTTATTCTCTTTCCAACTTATCCATTAACACTGCTATCAATTCTTATTGCAGGCTTTGGCACATCAACAGTTGTGAACAACAGTCTCACCATGCTCAATCGCCACGCTGGCGATAAAGCAGCTCTTACGATTTCGCAGGCAAATGCAATTGCATCTGTTGGATTTATTGCAGGAACACTTTTGATTGGAACTATTGCCACTAACTATCCAGATAATTGGCGCCTTGGGCTCTTTCTGATTATTCCATTCTCACTCTTCATCTATCTCTTTGCGCGCGATAAAAACTATGTTGACCATGTATTTGAAGAACACGCGCGACAGAGCGGAAAGATGTCTCTCAAGTTTTGGATCTCTTGGATTGGGTTCATCGCCTGTATCGGTAGCGAATTTGCTACAGCATTCTGGGCCGCTAGCCTTTTTAAGGACCGTGTGGGCGGGACAAGTGCATCTGCTACAACGGTAATGCTCGCCTATGGAATCGGTATGGGATTAGGGCGTTGGTACATTGGGCAAATTCTCTTCAAACTTCATCTTGATCAGCAATTGCTTACCGTTATTGGAATTCAATTTATTGGCTTTGCAATTTTCTGGTTCTCACATATTTATGCCTTAAGTATTCTTGGGCTCTTTCTCATCGGTGTCGGACTATCTACTCAATTCGCACTGGCCTCACTTCGCCTCATTGACCTGAGTGATGGCCGCCCGGATCAGGCGATTGGATTGAGTTCATTAGCTGCAGGAATTGCGATCGCACTGGCTCCACTTGCACTTGGCTTGCTTGATGATCAGTTTGGTATCTCTCGTGCCTACATCATGGTTCCCGTTCTCATTTCTATCGCATTTATTATTGTCATTTTTATCCCAAGCCATGTGTCACAGAAGAAAGTACATGAGGCGGAAGGGATTTCTGAGTGAATTACAAAAGTAGAAGAATTATCTCGCTGATTACTATTGTGGCGTTACTAGCGTGGATCGTCGTACTGGGCAGGTAAAACACCTTCAACTGTTATATCGCTCGGCACTCCAACTTTGTCCTTGTAGTAAATCCAAATTGCAACCATTCCGATGAGAGAAATACCTCCACAAATCGCGACACTCTCACGTACGCCGATTGCTTCAACCAAATATCCGATTGCGATAGAACCAAATGGAGTTCCGCCCATGAAAATCAATAAATAAATGCCAGTGATACGCCCACGAATTGCAGGATCTGAATGCATCTGCATCAAAGAGTTTGCCGTGATGAGCATTGTGAGAGCAAAGAATCCACAGAAAGGTAGCCATGCTGCATAGAGTTCAAATGTCGGCATTACCGAGAGGATAAGAATTGAGAGCGAGAATAGTGTGCCAGTCTTGATCACAAACATGGTGTTACGTTGTTTTTCAAAGCGGGCGCTAATCAGCGCCCCGCTCAATGAACCAACTGCGATAAATGTTCCGAGCAGACCAAAGGATGCAGCGCCTTTATTAAATTCTCCACGTGCCATCAGGGCGTTAAATATCTGGAAATTTAGCCCAAAGGTTGCAGCGAAGAAGACAGCGATCATCACGACATAGAGATCGGGGCGCGCCTTTACATAGGCAACTCCCTCACGGATCGTGCCTAAAGTTTTCTTTGATTCACGGATAAAGAACTCTGATTCACGCATAGAAAGAAGTGCGACATTGACCAAAACATAACTGCAGGCGTTGATGATAAATGAGGGCCCTGTACCGTAATGCGCGATGAGAAAACCTGAAATTGCTGGACCAACTAAGCGACCAGCGTTGAAGTTCGCTGAATTTAAGCTCACCGCATTTGCTAAATCTGCCTGACCGACAATTTCAGATGTAAATGATTGACGGATCGGAGCATCGACCGCACCTGAAATTCCCAGAACAGCAGCACAGGCAAAGACATGCCAGAGTTGAATGTCGCCGGTCAGTACAAGAACTCCTAGAACAAGTGCGGACAATCCACCAAAAGTATTGGTAACAACTAAGGCAAGACGTTTATTTACGCGATCGGCAAGAAGTCCACCATGTAATGTGAAGAGAAGAAAAGGTGCGAATTGAATTGCTGTCACTAACCCCAAGTAATAACCATTGTTATTAGTCAGCTCAAGCACGAGCCAGTCTTGGGCAATGCGCTGGGCCCATGAGCCAATATTGGATACAGCATTAGCGGGGAAAAGGATTCGATAATTTCTATGCCGGAAAGAACGCCAACTCCCGTTCTCATCTACGCGCATTCGCATTACTATAGACCTATGTCACAAGTCTCACCGAAAAAACAAGGGTCGCCGATAAAAACTGTTGTCATCCTTGTTGCTATCGGCACGATCGCATGGCTTATCGCAGGAATGGTTGCTATTACCCTTGATTACGATTCAAAGTATGTCTGGACCTGCGTAGTCGGAGCAGCACTCGGTGCTATAGGTATTCGGTACTCAATTAGGCGTGATCGCCGAAGCGGTATTTAAGCTTCGAGCTGACCTGCAATTCCACGAAGAACACGACCGAGGCGTTCTGCTTCAGCACCTGATGGGTGGCGGCCTTGACGAAGACCGTTGCCAACTTTGTCCAAAATTTTGATCGTATCTTCGATCATCGCTGCAAGATCATCGTTATTTACGCGAGAATTATCCGCTAACGAAACAGGTGTATCAACAACATGCACAGACATCGCCTGCGGTCCTTTGCGTGAATCGATTACTGAGAATTCAAGTTTTGTTCCAGGCTTTACCGTAGTAACGCCCTCAGGGAGAGCTGTTGCTGCAAGGTAAACATCTTCGCCCTCATCGGATGAGATAAAACCAAAACCTTTTTCGAGGCTAAACCATTTAACGCGGCCTGTAGGCATTGGATACTCCTTGGGGTAGAAACAACTGTGGTTCGAACAATCGGGCGAAGTTTATCGCAGATTAATAGGGCGGTGCTACTTAATTGTCGCTTCGCTACTT
>CAZNUC010000064.1:5057-6586 GCA_964576165.1 uncultured Candidatus Planktophila sp.
ACGGTCGCTTCGCTATGCGCTCCACAGCCATGGTCAACAGAAACCACACGCGCATCATCTGGTGCAATTGCATTGGCGCAGACACCAAAGGATGCTCGTAGCGAACCTGCAATTGGTAGGAAGAAGCCACATGTTTGGCAAGGTTTAGGCGCGCTCTGTGCAATCGGTGCATTCGGTCCGCTATCTCCTGCATACCAACGCTTACTTGCTTGGTCGCGTCCTTCAATTGAAAGTACACGAGCGCGTGAAAGTCCCAAATCAAATACCTGCATTGGATCAAGTTCTTCATCGTGAATAAGTGAGTGTATGCCAGGTGCTAAACGAGAATCATCAAGAATGCTTGGCACGATAACTCCTGGCTGAATATCTTCAGGGCGAATGCGATCGCGGTAATCAATCCAATCAGGAGCGAGAAGTGAATCTGGACCTGGAAGAACTACAACGTCGCAGACGGTTGGGGTTGCACCATCTTCTACCTCTGCAACAGTGACACACCAGCGCCATCCTTTATATCCTGCAAGATCTGCTTCAAATAAGAATGTTGAGACGCGATTATCAGAATCAATATCAACAGAGATGAATGCGCCAACCTGCGTCGCCTTTTCCGCATCCGCAATTGCAGCGTTGCGTGCGATCTCTTGTGCCGACATTGTCATGGGGTAAGGGTAAAGCAGAACAGGCCCACGATGTTAATCGCGAGCCTGTTCTGGTAATTCGTATGCGAGGATCAGATTAGAAATCCATACCGCCGCCATCGCCGCCCATAGGAGCCGCTGGCTTCTTCTCTGGCTTATCGGTGATGACAGCCTCAGTTGTAATAAAGAGTGCGGCAATTGATGCAGCATTCTGCAAGGCAGAACGTGTGACCTTCACTGGATCGATGATGCCAGCTTTAAGCATGTCGACGTACTCACCCGTTGCTGCATTAAGGCCATGACCTGATTCAAGATGGCGAACCTTCTCAACGATCACTCCACCTTCAAGACCGGCGTTAACCGCGATCTGCTTAAGTGGAGCTTCGATAGAAACTTCAACAATCTTTGCACCAGTTGCTTCATCGCCTTCGAGCTTGAGCTTTTTAAATGCCGCTGTTCCTGCTTGCAAGAGTGCAACGCCACCACCGGCAACAATGCCTTCTTCGACTGCAGCCTTTGCATTTCGTACTGCATCTTCAATGCGGTGCTTGCGCTCTTTGAGTTCTACCTCAGTTGCAGCGCCTGCCTTGATAACAGCAACTCCACCAGCAAGCTTTGCTAGACGCTCTTGTAGCTTCTCGCGATCGTAATCTGAATCTGATTTTTCAATCTCAGCACGAATCTGTGAAACGCGTCCCTTGATCTGCGCCTCATCGCCGAGACCCTCAACAATGGTGGTCTCTTCCTTTGAAACAACGACTTTGCGAGCGCGACCAAGCAGTTCAATGCCAGCGCTTTCAAGCTTGAGGCCAACTTCTTCTGAGATCACTGTTGCACCTGTAAGGATTGCAATGTCCTGAAGCATCGCCTTACGACGATCTCCAAAACCTGGCG
>CAZNUC010000065.1:0-6512 GCA_964576165.1 uncultured Candidatus Planktophila sp.
TCTCATCACGTCGTCCAGGTAGAGCGTGGGAGAGTATTCGCCAGGATGAAGATGTTGCAGATCTCATGGGTGTTAGGACGCTCAAGTACAAGATTTGGGCTTTCGCCATCGGTGCAGCGATCGGTGGCGCAGGTGGAGTGGTTTTCGCGGCAAAGTCGATGTTCGTCGCTCCTGAAATGTTTACACTCAACACATCAATTTTGATTCTTGCCTGCGTCGTCTTTGGCGGCATGGGAAATATCTGGGGCGTAATCACTGGCGCTGTGATCCTGGCCTATCTTCCAGAGAGAATTCGTTTTATCTCAGATGCTCGCCTACTTATTTTCGGTCTTGTCTTAGTAATCATGATGAACGTTCGAGCTGATGGAATTCTGCCTCGTAAGAAGAGAGAGAAGTCCTTACAGTCATGAAAAAAGTACTTGAGCTCAAAGGCGTTACGATGCAATTTGGCGGCGTCAGCGCACTCAATGATGTCAACCTTCACGTAAATGAAGGAGAGATCCTTGCTCTTATCGGACCTAACGGTGCTGGCAAGACGACGGTCTTCAACGTCGTTACTGGTGTCTACAAGGTAACTAGTGGAGATATCGTTTTCAATGGAGAGATCTCAGTGGTCGGTAAAAAGCGTTGGCAGATTACCGAGGCCGGAATTGCTCGTACTTTCCAGAACGTTCGTCTCTTTGGTGAAATGACCGCACTAGAAAATGTGGTCACTGCAGGAGATGTTCGAAGTAAATCAGGTTTTATTGGGTCTCTCTTTGGTCTCCCTCGTTCACGGCGAGAAGAGAAGGCAAATAAAGAGAAGGCTATGGAGCTTCTCAAGTTTATGGGTATCGATCATGTTGCCCACAAACTAGGAAAAAATCTGCCTTATGGAGACCAACGTCGACTCGAGATTGCTCGAGCGCTAGGTACGCAACCAAAGCTCCTGCTTTTGGATGAACCGGCTGCAGGTTTTAATCCATCTGAAAAGGTTGCTCTCGCTGAAACAATCAAGAAAATTCGCGATGAAGGTTATACTATCTTGCTAATTGAGCATGACATGTCACTGATCATGGGGATTTCAGACCGAGTTGTCGTACTCGACTTCGGCTCAAAGATTGCAGATGGTTCACCACAAGTAGTTCAAAATGACCCACGAGTTATCGAGGCCTATCTAGGAGTACCTGCAGATGCATCTTGAGATTAAGGACCTCAGAGTTCACTATGGCAAGATTGAAGCGATCAAAGGAATCTCCTTCCATGTGGATCAAGGAGAAATTGTCACGCTGATCGGTGCAAACGGCGCCGGAAAGACAACCACCCTCAAAACTATCTCGGGCCTACGCCCCGTCTCTTCTGGATCGGTTCTTTTTGACGGTAAAGACATCTCGAGGATGGCAGCACACGAGAGAGTAAATCTTGGAATCTCGCAAGCACCCGAAGGTCGTGGAATCTTTCCAGGCATGACAGTTTTGGAAAACCTGGAAATGGGTAAGTTTCATCGTAAAGATCGCAAAAAAGAGATGGATGAAGATTTAGAGATGGTTTACCACCTCTTCCCACGACTCAAGGAGCGAGCCTTTCAAGATGGCGGAACTCTCTCTGGCGGAGAACAGCAGATGTTGGCAATAGGTAGAGCCCTCATGGCACGCCCAAAGGTTCTCTTGCTGGACGAGCCGTCAATGGGTCTGGCTCCACAGATGATCGCAAATATTTTCCGGATTATTACCGAAATTAATAAAACACAAGGTGTAACAATCTTGCTCGTTGAACAGAATGCTCAACAGGCGCTCCAGAGAGCGCATCGCGCATACATTCTTGAGACCGGAAATATTGTTAAGTCTGCACCAGCTGCTTATCTACTCAATGATCCTGCGGTTCGCGAAGCTTATTTAGGAACCGGCGCTCATTAATTAACGCTCGGCCAAGATCATGCAGGTGATACGCGCACTACATGTGCGCTGTCCTTGATCGTTTGTGATTACGATTTCATAGACACAGAGCGTTTTTCCGAGTGAGACCGCTGTAGCAACTCCTGTCACGTTTCCCGACGTTGCAGATTTGTGATGCGTAGCATTGATGTCAACTCCAACAATCTTGCGATTAGGCCCTGCATGTAATTGTGTTCCGATAGATCCTAGAGATTCAGCGAGAACAACATTGGCACCACCATGAAGGAGGCCAATCGGTTGGGTGTTTCCTTCAACTGGCATGCGTCCAACGAGTCGCTCGGGGGATGCTTCAAGAATCTCGATCCCCATCTTCTTATCGAGGGCTCCACTGCCGCGCTCACGAACAATATCTAGGAAATTTGGTTGCGTCATAGTTGGGGAGTTTATACCTAAGATAAGCGCTATGGCCAAGCATGGTAGGAGACTCCTTCTTATTGATGGTCATTCGATGGCGTATCGTGCTTTTTTCGCTCTTCCGGCAGAGAACTTCACAACTGCAACAGGCCAACACACAAACGCCATCTATGGCTTTGCAACGATGCTGATCTCATTACTCAAAGATGAGAAGCCCACTCACGTTGCTGTCGCCTTTGATGTCTCACGAAATACTTTTCGCACTGAAATCTTTCCGGAGTACAAGGCCAATCGCGCAAAGACGCCGGACGAATTTCGTTCGCAGATGTCCTATCTCAATGACTTAGTAAAAGGCTTTGGTATCACTGCGTTCTCGGTGGAGGGCTTTGAGGCAGATGACATTATCGCCACTCTGGCAACTCGCGCTGAGAAGGATGGATTTGATGTTCTCATTTGCACCGGCGATCGAGATAGTTTTCAGCTCGTTACCGACTCAATCACCGTTCTATATCCCAAGCGCGGAGTAAGTGAGATGGCACGAATGACGCCAGAAGCGGTCATCGAGAAGTATCAGATGACGCCACGTCAGTATCCAGATTTTGCCGCACTTCGCGGGGATCCCAGCGATAACCTCCCATCGATTCCAGGAGTGGGAGAGAAGACCGCAGCAAAGTGGATTATCGAGTACGGCTCACTTGAGAAATTACTCGAAAAGGCCGATGAAGTTGGCGGCAAAGTTGGTATTGCTCTGCGCGAGAATATTGAAAGCGTGAAACGCAATCGCGAATTAACGCAGTTGATTCATTCGGTTGATATTGAGGCAGACCCTGCCGCCCTTGCGTGGTCGGGCGTTGAACTCTCCGACCTTGTACCACTCTTTGAAACTCTTGAATTTAGAACACTCAAAGATCGTCTGGCCGTCATTGCTGTTGCAGGATCGGAGAAAGCAGGATCGGTGAATCAGGCACCCGTTGAGACCTCGCTCTTCTCACGTGAGCTCGATCAAAAGATTCTGACGCCTTCTGAGTTGAGCGCCAAGATTGCAAAACATGTCGGCGAGATTTCACTTTCCTATGAGATTACAGATGAGATGGTGCATCGATACGCCGTGGCGTTATCTCCCTCAGAGGTCTATGTAGTGCACGCGAGCGATCTTGGGTCATGGAGCACTGATGCAAAGATTCCTAAAATTGTTCACGATGGAAAGACGCTCTCACGCAAGCAGGAGATCGAAGGAATCATCTTCGATACCAGCCTTGCCGCATATGTTCTAAATCCCGGAGTGAGAACACATGAGATTGCCGATCTTCTAGAGCGCTACGGTGACGGTTCAACCTTAGATCTCTCTTCTCCCGAGAGTTCGGTTGCATCTATGGCTTCCCAACTCTTTACTCTAAGGACGTCGTTGGATCAGGAGTTGAAGTCTCGCGGTGTTGATGGTCTTCTCTATGACCTCGAACTACCCATCGCACATCTACTCGCACTCATGGAACGTAGGGGAGTCGCTGTCGATCGAGAGAAACTCATCTCGCTTCTGAACTACTTTGAATCCGAAGTCGCGGCACAGACAAAGATCGCTCATGACTCTGTTGGCCATGAATTCAATGTGGCTTCTCCAAAACAATTACAGGTTGTTCTCTTTGAAGAACTGGGGTTACCCAAGACAAAGAAGATTAAAACGGGTTTTACAACCGATGCCGAGGCTCTCGCCTGGCTCTTTGCTCAATCGGCACACCCGGTACTGGCAGCCCTGCTTCGCATTCGCGAAACTAAGAAGTTGGCAACAACAATTGAAGGTTTAATTGCAGAAATCGCATCTGACCAACGTATTCATACCCACTTTGCCCAGACCGTTACTGCGACAGGACGCCTTTCTTCCGTGGGACCAAATTTGCAGAATATCCCTGTTCGCACTGAAGAAGGACGCAAGATTCGCGATTGCTTCATTGCAGGAAAGGGTTTTGATCAACTCATCACTGCTGATTACAGCCAGATTGAAATGCGCATCATGGCTCACCTATCAAATGATCAACATCTTCTTGAAGCTTTCTCATCAGGTGAAGATCTTCATGCAACAGTTGCGGCAGAGGTTTTTGGTGTAGCTGCAACTGATGTAGATCCCGAGATGCGTCGTCAGATAAAGGCGATGTCATATGGACTTGCCTACGGCCTGAGTTCTTACGGACTTGCAGCACAGCTCGATCTTTCACCCCCAGCTGCCCAAGATCTGATGGATCGTTATTTCCTTCGCTTTGGAGGAATCAGAGATTATTTAAAGAATGTGGTTGAGGAAGCGCGCAAGGTCGGGTACACCGAAACCGTCTTGGGCCGTCGCAGGTACTTACCCGATCTCATGCAAGATAATCGAGCGCGTAGAGAGATAGCAGAGCGAATGGCGTTAAATGCACCGATCCAAGGATCGGCTGCCGACATTATTAAGTTGGCAATGCTCAATGTTCAAAAGGCCCTAGTGGCGGAGGGTTTGCGTTCACGCTTACTCTTACAGGTTCACGATGAATTAATCCTTGAGAGTGTCACCGAGGAGATTGATATTGCTACAGAGATTCTTCGTCGTGAGATGGGCAACGCTTACCCACTTAAAGCACCGTTAGATGTAAACGTTGGTGTCGGAGTGAGTTGGAATCAGGCAGCGCACTAACTTTATTTGCTCGCTCTATTTGCTTGGATCGCTTAAATCTTCTATCGCCGCAAGATCTTCTTCATCGGTCGGTAGATCATTAGCCGCCGATAGTCGACCTCTTCCAACAGTGAGAATGATGTAGCCGATAAAAATCATGATCGGCAACATGGCTAGACCAACACGAGGTGACAAGTGTTCTGAAACTATTCCGCCCACAGCCGCGCCAACTGCCATAAATGTTCCCTCGACGCTCCAAATCCAGCCGAGTGAAGATGTCTGTGAACCTTTTGGACGTACTGCCTCTAGAACTTCAAAGTAGAAGACTTGTACTGCGCCACCAAAGAGCCCGATCGATGCTCCAACGACTGCCATCGTCCAATCTGGATAAGTAAAGACAATGGGAACACAGGCAACGGTCCAACAAATATACGCGTAACGCAACGCGGCGAGTGGTGCCATCTTCTTTGAGACAAGCCCTCCGAGTAATCCGCCAACAATTGTGGCCACACCAAAGGCGGCAAAGATCCATGCAACTCGGTGTGGAACATCCTCCTGAGTGGCAAAAGCAGGCACCGCAACGTCAAAGACGCCCCAACCAAATCCAATGAAACATCCTTCAAACATAAGCATTTGAATGGCTCTATTTTTGAGTAAACGCTCTTGTCCTTTGGCTTTCTTCTCTGGAATCCAATTTCGAGAGACACGAGTCAAACCGAGTGCAATACCACCTGTAAGCATGAGACCAGCAACGACATCAAGAGCAAGATATGGACGAGACGAGAGCGCCAGTGCTGTAACAACAACAGGTCCTAGAACTGATGTTGAACTCATCATCGATGAATCAAAGGCGTAAGCGGTGCGCAGATATGTCGGCGGAACAATATCTTTCCAAAGCGGTCTCACTGAAAGATTAATTGGAGGAGCGGTGATTCCAAGAACGAATGCAGCAATCAATATAGAGCGAGCGGTATCCATCTGATTGAGAATGAGAATGAGAAGTGTGTAGGTAGGAGCAAGAATTCGAATCGGCCACTTTTGCCCCCAACGATCCATCACGGAACCTCTGATGCCAGCAGTTGCTGCTCCTGCTAAAGAGTTAAGACCTATCGCAAAACCGGCGATCGCAAATGAGCCCGTACTTTGCTCGGCTTTAAAGAAGATTCCAAGACCGATCATTCCGTAGGCCAGGCGAGCGGGAAATGCGGCTATTCCAAGAGAGATCACTTGGGGGAATGAGAATAATTCCCTATAACGCTTCATAGAGAGATTATTCTACGCACGGATTTGCTGCCAGACGGACTACCCGCGTACCCTTCACCTGTTCTTCAGGCAAAGCGCTTGAGTCCTACTACTTTCTATCCCTACGGAGCTCACTTGTCTACATCACCAGTAATTGCAGTAAATGACATTGGATCAGCAGCAGATTTTCTTGCAGCAATCGAAGGCACAATCAGAAATTTCAACGACGGAGATCTCGTCGAAGGTACAGTCGTTCAGGTAGATCGCGAAGAAGTACTTCTTGATATCGGGTACAAGACAGAAGGCGTAATTCCTTCACGCGAACTCTCAATCCGCCACGATGC
>CAZNUC010000066.1:0-6166 GCA_964576165.1 uncultured Candidatus Planktophila sp.
GCATGTCCTGATACGTGGACCATCGCATTTGCTTTGTGAACTACTTTGGCACCAAAGCGCGTGAGCTCATTGATGACTCTAAATACGGAATTTTCGTTTCCGGGAATCAGTGATGAGGCAAGAATCACCGTATCCCCCTCACCTACTCGTATCTGGTGATCACCGTTTGCCATACGAGAAAGAGCGGCCATAGGTTCACCTTGAGAACCTGTGCAGATCAGCACAACATCATCGCCATAGGTTTCAAGGTCTTTTGAATCAAGAACCAAATTTGGCGGGATGGTGAGATAGCCCATGTCTTGTGCGATCTTCATGTTGCGAACCATCGAGCGACCAATGAAGACGATCTTGCGATTGTTCTCTGCAGCCACATCAATTACTTGCTGCACACGATGTACGTGCGAAGAGAAAGATGCCACGATGACGCGGCGCTTTGTCGAAGCGATCACACGATGCAGCGCTGGCATAATTTCGCGCTCAGATGGAGTGAAGCCAGGAACATCAGCATTTGTTGAATCAACAAGGAAAATATCTACGCCTTCTTCGCCCATCCTTGCAAATGTTCGCAAGTCGGTCAGTCGCCCATCTAGTGGTAGTTGATCCATCTTAAAATCACCCGTGTGAATCACGCGCCCAGCATCTGAACGAATAGAGATCGCCAGAGCATCTGGAATCGAATGATTGACTGCAACGAATTCCAATTCGAATGGCCCAATATCTTCAGTCATCCCCTCGCGCACTTCGCGGGTGAGCGCTGTGATGCGGTGCTCTTTCAATTTTGCAGTAATTAACGCCAGAGTCAGTGGAGATCCGTAGACAGGAATATCTCCGCGTTCACGTAGTAAGTAAGGAACAGCGCCAATGTGATCTTCGTGGCCGTGTGTGAGAACAATTCCGATGACATCGTCTAGGCGATCCCTAATGTAGGAAAAATCAGGAAGTATTAAATCGATTCCAGGCTGATTATCTTCTGGGAAAAGCACGCCACAGTCGATGATTAAGAGTTTGCCCTTTGTCTCATAGACGGTCATGTTACGACCGATTTCTGCAATTCCTCCGAGTGCGACGATGCGCATTCCACCTGTTGCTAACGTGGGAGGAGTTCCTAAACCGGGATGTGGATTCGTCATTACGCTAACAAATTAAGCAAGAGCAACTCCGCCTGCAATGAGATCTTCACGCAACGTGGCGATCTGGGCAGGTGTTGCATCAACGAGTGGAAGCCGTGTGGTGCCACCAGGTAGGCCCATCAACGTCATGGCAGCCTTAGTCAATATCGCACCTTGCGTTCTAAATGTGCCCTTAAATACTGGAATCAACTTCTGATGAATCTCGAGAGCACGTGCTGTATCTCCAGCAAACCACGCATCAAGCATCTCTTTAAGTTCACTACCGACTGTATGGCCGCAGACAGAGACAAAGCCGACTGCACCAATTGAGAGAAATGGCAGATTGAGAATGTCATCACCTGAGTAGACAGGAATACCTGAACGCGCAATCACATCTGAGGTTGCTGCAAGGTTTCCCTTTGCATCCTTAAGGGCAACAATATTTGGCAATTCAAAGAGTCGCACAATTGTGTCGCTTTCGATCTCAACTCCTGTACGCCCAGGAATGTCATACATCATGATTGGAAGATCAGTTGCAGCTGCAACAGCCTTGAAGTGTGCTTCGATTCCAGCCTGCGGTGGTTTGTTGTAATACGGAGCAACAATCAGTAGGCCATCAGCACCCGCATCGGCAGAGCGCTTTGCCTGTTCAACGGTATATGACGTTTCATTATCGCCAGCACCTGAGAGCACCTTCACTCGTGAACCTACAGCGCTTTTAACAACTTTAATAATCTCAAGCTTTTCAGATGATTTCGTTGTGGGGGCTTCACCGGTTGTTCCGTTGACAGCGATTGCATCGTGACCATGATCTGCCAAATGATTGGCCAGCGTTGCAACACCATCCCAATCGATCGAACCATCTTTAGCAAATGGAGTAACCATTGCTGTGATGAGGCGCCCGAAAGGAGCGGTGATAGACATTTGGATACCTTATCGTGCCTGCCTGCGCCTTTCAATGATGGCGCAGATTTACAGCGGGCTTATGGTGCGATTCGCCCAGACTTTTCGAAAGCGCCATAGGTAAGTGGCATTAACTTGGCAAATTCGGCTTCCATTTTTTCGGCCACCATCTCGATTTCTCGTTGTGGATAGCTAGGAAAATGTGAGCCTTCACGGGCAGTACGCAGTGATAGGAAATTCATAAGTGCACGTGCATTCATCGTCACATACATTGATGAATATGTAGCAACCGGTAATACGACTCGTGCGACCTCACGCGCAACGCCTGCCTCAAGCATCTTGATATAGCTATCGTAGGCAACCACATATGCCTCTTTCATAGCCGCTACTGAAATCTCAAATTGCTCTGTTGTTCCATCTTCAAATGTGTATGCGCCGGTCTTTCCCACTTGAACTAATTTGCGTTCTTTCGATGGAATGTAAAAGACTGGCTTTAATTCGCGATAACGACCGCTCTCTTCATTGTATGAAGCAATGCGGTGGCGCATAAATTCGCGGAAAACAAATATTGGGGCAGAGATAAAGAAGGTCATCGATGTGTGTTCAAATGGTGAACCATGGCGTTCACGTGCCAAGTAATTGATCAGTCCTGCAGATCGCGCTGGATCTTCACCGATCTCATCAAGTGACTGTTCTCCGGCTGTTGATACTCGGGCAGCCCAGATGACATCAGCATCGCTAGCACTTGCCTTAATTAATTCAACAGAAACATCATCACGAAAGATCACTTCTTCAGCCATGGTCGCACCATACCTATCTACTTCTTCCCTGCCACGGATATCTAGGGCAGAATGCCACCGTGTCTTCCGTGAACCGCGCCACCTTTACTCAATCTCTGAGTGTTTCTCTACCTGTTGGGGCTTATGGAATCGCCTTCGGTGCGGCAAGCGTGGCTGCTGGGTTTTCGGTTCTGCAGAGTTGTTTGATCTCTCTGCTCACATTTTCGGGCGCCTCCCAATTCGCCCTCGTTGGGGTGATGGGCTCTGGTGGAAGTGCACTGAGCGCCACTGCAACAGCGTCACTTCTTGGAACAAGAAATCTTCTCTATGGATTACAGATGGCTCCATTGTTGCGCACTCGGCGTCTAAAAAAAGTAATTGCCGCACAACTCACTATTGATGAGTCGACAGGTGTTGCGATTTCACTAGAGAAGAAGGGCCCTCGCGCGATGGCGCAAGGGTTTTGGTATACCGGTATCGGTGTCTACATCTTTTGGAATCTCTTTACTCTTATTGGCGCTCTTGGAGCACAAGCAATGGGAGATCCTGCCGCCTTCGGTCTTGATGCTGCAGTCCCGGCAGCATTTCTTGGACTTATTTGGCCACGACTTACTGGTCGCACTGAACGCGCTCTTGCAGCCTGCGCACTGGCACTGGCCTTAGCGCTTACTCCTTATGTTCCAGCAGGTGTGCCAATAATCTCAACTGCCTTCTTAGCAGTGCTCTTTGGGTTGCGGGGGCGAGTATGGCGATAACGATGAGCGCGCTCTGGATCGGTTTGATTGCAACGAGTGTGATTGCTTTTCTTTTGAAGTATCTCGGTCATAGTGTTCCAGAGCGATGGCTGAGTCATCCCCGGGTCCTGAAAATTAATTCGATGATTCCAATTGCTCTCTTAAGCGCACTCGTCGCGGTACAGACATTCACGACCGACAAGAGTCTTGTGATTGACCAGCGTCTTGCCGGATTAGCTGTTGCGGTGATCGCACTGATTCTGCGCGCACCTTTTGCAGTGGTGGTGATCAGCGCGGCCGCGACTTCAGCGGCGCTCCATCACCTGCAATAAATTTAGATTATTTGTAAGGATTCCAATTTTGCCTTGAGGTCGCTATCTGATGGCTCAGTGAGATGGGTTCCATCACTAAAGACAATGACAGGAATTGATTGCATTCCGCCGTTAATCTCCATCACCTTTGCAGCAGCGCTTGGATCTGATTCAACATCAATAAGTGTGTACTCGACGCCAAGATCTGCAAGTAATCTCTTTGAGCGACGACAATCTCCGCACCATTCTGCTGAGTACATGGTGATCTCTTGTGATGACATTTCTCTCTCCTCCTACATAAAGTGCTCAAGGCCGAAGGTAACCCCTGGCCGAGAGATAACGCTTTTAATTCCCAACAAAACTCCAGGCATAAATCCTGCTCTATCTAATGAGTCATGGCGAATCGTGAGTGTTTCCCCAGGACCACCGAAGAGGACTTCTTGATGAGCAATAAGTCCGCGAAGACGCACGGAGTGCACTGGAACTTCGCCGACGATTGCTCCGCGAGCTCCATCGAGTGATGATGATGTTGCATCAGGCATCACAGACAACTTCGCCGCTTTGCGAGCATCAGAAATGAGTGCTGCGGTGCGACTTGCAGTTCCAGATGGTGCATCAGCTTTATTTGGGTGGTGCAATTCAATAATCTCGGCTGATTCAAAGTATTTCGCAGCCTTTGTAGCAAACTCCATCATCAATACAGCACCGATTGCAAAGTTGGGTGCAATCAAGATTCCTACCTGAGGGTGAGCCGAAGAAAGTGATTTCAGGGTTGCCATACGCTTATCATCAAAGCCAGTTGTTCCAACTACTGCGTGAATTCCATGAGTAATTAGGTATTCAAGATTTCCCATCACGGCATCGGGAGTTGTGAAATCCACTACAACATCTGCGCCGCTGGAAAGAAGTTGATCAAGTGAATCTCCAAGATCAAGGGCTGCCACTAATTCACAGTCGGTTGATGCTTTGACTGCGTTGACAACTTCTGCACCCATTCGACCACGAGCACCAAGTACTCCAACCTTGATCATCGGTAACTTCCCTTCGCGAGCACCCTCTCAAAAGTACTCTCACTCTTAAATGGTCCCACTAGGGCAAGGGTAGGCGTTTTAGTCAGGAACTCGCTAGCGACTTTACGAACATCTTCGTGGGTTACGCTGGATATCTCTTCCAAAATATCGTCAAAGCTCATGACATGGCCGTAGACGATCTCATTTTTACCGATTCGAGACATGCGAGAACCGCTATCTTCTTGGCTGAGCACAAGTGAGCCTCGAACCGCACCTTTTGCCCGATCAATCTCTTCATGAGTCATTCCATGCTCTGCGACATCGGTGAGTACTTCGCGAATAATTTCAATAACTTCGATGGCTTTTGTCGGATTACAGCCTGCGTAGAATCCGATCTGACCTGAGCCAGCAAATTGTTGGGCGTATGCGTAAACCGAATATGCCAGGCCGCGCTTTTCGCGAATCTCTTGAAAGAGGCGAGAAGACATTCCGCCACCAAGAGCTGAGGCAAGAATTCCCATTGCAAAACGGCGCTCGTCATGTCGCGCAACACCTTCCATGCCATAGAACATATGTGCTTGCTCTGTTTTACGAGTGATAAGTCCGACCGGACTCTGTTTAGCCTTACGCAAGATTTCATTTCCACGAATTTGTGGGGCACCTTTAACATCGAGGAATCCATCTGCGCTCAGCGCTCGTTCGACCAATTCAACTACTTTTTTATGCTTAATGTTTCCCGCCACCGCAACAACAAGATCCTGGGGTAGGTAGCGCTTCTTGTAATAATTAAAGACTGCGTTGCGTGACATTGTTTTTATTGATTCGACTGTTCCAAGAATCGGACGGCCTAATTGTGTGTCACCGTAATACGTCTCGGCGTAGAGATCATGCACCAGATCACTTGGATCATCATCACGCATGGCGATTTCTTCAAGAACTACTTTGCGTTCGGCATCGACATCGAGTGCGCTCACAATTGATGAAGTGATGAGATCGCTGACTACATCAATTGCCATCGGTAGATCAGTATCGATTACGCGAGCGTAGAAGCAGGTATATTCCTTGCTTGTAAATGCATTCATCTCACCACCGACTGCTTCAATCGATGATGAGATTTCGAGTGCACTTCTGCGAGTAGTACCTTTAAAGAGAAGATGCTCTAGAAAGTGAGAAGCCCCAGCAACTGCCGGGGTTTCATCACGTGAACCTACATTAACCCAGATTCCCACTGCGGCACTTCGTACCGACGGAACTTCTTCCGTAACGATACGAAGGCCACTAGCGTGAACGAATCTCTTTACTGACATTGGCCGCTTTTTA
>CAZNUC010000067.1:0-5777 GCA_964576165.1 uncultured Candidatus Planktophila sp.
GATTTATGATCTGCGCTCTGAAGTCTTTGCTCATGTACAGAAACAATCAATCGCCTTCTTCACTCGCACCCAGACGGGTGCTTTGATCTCGCGAATCAACTCCGATGTGATGGGAGCACAGCAAGCATTTACCGCAACCCTTTCTGGGATTGTGAGTAATGTAATCAGTCTGACGCTGGTGACAATCGCAATGCTCTTCCTCTCGTGGCAAATCACGCTCTTCTCACTCGCTTTACTTCCACTTTTTCTCTTGCCAACGAAGTGGGTGGGGCGCAAGATTCAGTCCCTGACTCACGAATCATTCGAAGTAAACGCGCAAATGTCGAGCACTATGACAGAACGCTTTAACGTTTCAGGTGCGCTACTCGTTGCTCTATACGGAAAACAATCGAGCGAAAAAGAGTTCTTCCGCTCACGCGCACGCAAGGTTGCCGATATTGGAATTCAATTAGCACTGCTCAATCGCCTCTTCTTCATCGCTCTTACTAGCGTTGCTGCTATTGCAACAGCCTTTGCATACGGCATCGGTGGACACCTGGCTATATCTGGATCAATCACAGTAGGAACCATGATTGCTATCACCGCACTTTTGGCACGACTCTATGGTCCTCTCACCGCGCTCTCGAATATTCGAATCGATGTGATGACAGCGCTAGTTTCATTCGAGCGAGTCTTTGAAGTGCTAGATCTCAAGCCGATGGTTGAGAGCAAGGTTGGTGCACTACACATACCAGCATCTAAGCCACGAGTTGAGTTTAAAAATGTTTTCTTCTCTTATCCTAAGGCGGATGAAATCTCACTCGCATCGCTAGAAGGAATAGCTACTCGTGAGGTGGTTGACTCTGGCGAGATTCTCAAAGGTTTATCGTTTGCGGTCGAACCAGGAACGATGACCGCGTTGGTGGGTCCATCAGGGGCTGGAAAGACAACCATTAGTGCGCTCATTCCACGTCTCTACGATGTGACGGACGGTTCTATAGAGATCAACGGAAATGACATTAGAGAGTACGAACTTGAAAGTCTAAGAAACAGTATTGGCGTCGTGATGCAAGATGCGCATCTTTTCCACGAATCAATTGAAGAAAATCTCAGGTATGCAAAGCACGATGCAACTCTGGAGGAGATGCAGAGCGCTTGTACCGCCGCTCAAATTTGGCCACTCATCGCTTCACTGCCACAGGGTCTATCAACAATGGTTGGAGAACGCGGACATCGGCTCAGTGGTGGAGAGAAGCAACGCCTTGCGATTGCGCGACTTTTGCTCAAGTCTCCATCGCTTGTGATACTAGATGAGGCCACTGCGCACTTGGACTCTGAGAATGAAGACCTTGTCCAGATCGCTTTGAAGAATGCGCTCCAAGGGAGAACAAGCATTGTAATTGCACATCGCTTGAGCACAGTAATGGATGCGGATCAGATTCTTGTGATAAAAGATGGAAGAGTGGCCGAACGGGGCCGCCATGAAGAGTTGATCAGCGCTGGTGGGATTTACTCAGACCTCTTCAGTCGTCAGGACTTGACCACTCGCTAAATCCATTTTACGAATTAAGTAGCGCCCATAGACGACAAGAGCTGCAAAGAGTATCCATTGCACAGCGTATGCAAGGTGTGGCCCGTCACTGAGTGTGGGAATGAGGGTTGGTGTAGTTGGTGACAAATCCGGTCTCGATCCAGAAATCAGGTCAAGGTAAAAGTTTTCAGAGGTGAGCCCTGATTGTGCGTTCAGTTTTGAAATAAGCCCTTGTTCACCGCTGGTTGGTAGAGCGAAGAAAGAACCCGTCGGAAGAGATGAATCAAGTCGAAGTCTGCCAACAATCGAGACATCACCGAGGGGAACTGCGGGCGTCTCTGGAATTTCCGTTGCGCTAGATCCAGCCTGGACCCAACCTCGATCTACCCACATTGTTTTACCCTGAACGGAGGTAAATCTAGTGAGGACGCCATAACCATATTTACCTTCGTAATATCTATTTCGAATAAGAATTTGGTTCTCTGGGTCAAAACTTCCAGAAACCCTCGCTGTTCGCCATTCGCTCGCTTCCACATTAGAGATCAAGTTTTCTAAGTCATCGATTGGTTGAGCAATTCTTAACGCAATGGTGTCGTTCTTTGCCTTTCGATCCTCACCTCGGTGAAACTGCCACTGTGACGCCCAGAGGCACCCAGCGATAAGGATGAGCGCGATGAAAGTTTTCAGAAAGGGACGCTGCTCGCGAGGCTTGATCACAGAGAGAGTGTAGTTAGGAAAGCGAGCGAGGCTTTTCATTGAGCAATGCATCACCCGGAGTGATTGTTTCGCGACCAGCATTTGCGATCACAACTGCGATATACGGAAGCGTCACGGCCCCAACAAGAGCGAACCATCTATATGGACTTGGCAAGATCACAGTGAGAATAAAACAGACAGTACGAATCATCATTGAAATCAGATAGCGACGTTGGCGTCCTGCCAGATCACGGCTGAGAGCCTTTGGCGCACTAGTGACGTCAAAGACCTCTTCGTTACCCTGCTTGGCGCGCTCCATACTGGTAAGCCTAGGGGTGACTTGCCTTCTAAGCGACTCCAAATACTGGTTACGCATAGGTAGCGCTGTAAGTTTCGTCTATGTCTTCTCTGGGTATGTCCTCTCTTGCTTTAGTCACAGGCGGAAATCGCGGTATCGGTCTAGCGATCGCACACTCGCTCAAGGCTAATGGCCATGATGTCGTTATCACTCATCGAACTGGCGTCGTCCCTGATGGCTTTAAGTCGGTACTCATGGATGTGACATCAACACAATCCGTTGATGCCGCCTTCACTGAAATTGAGAGCCAATGGGGAATTCCTGACGTGATTGTGATGAATGCCGGTATCACTCAGGACACTCTTGTTCTGCGAATGAGCGAAGAGGATTTCACCTCGGTCATTGATGCCAATCTCACTGGTGCTTTTCGAGTCGCAAAGCGCGCAACAAAAGGTTTACTCAAGGCTAAAGGCGGGCGCTTAATTTTCATCGGGTCTGTAGTCGGATCGATCGGCGCGCCAGGACAGGTGAACTACTCATCAAGTAAGGCAGGCCTTGTTGGCATGGCCCGATCTTTTGCGCGCGAACTAGGAAGTCGTTCAATAACAGCAAATGTTGTTGCTCCTGGATTTGTTGAAACGGATATGACCGCTGCTCTCGATGTGAAGAGACGCGATGAAATTGCAGGACAAATTCCATTGGGGCGTTTTTGTAGCGCTGAAGAGATCGCGGAAGTTGTTACATTTCTCGCATCAGAAAAAGCAAGTTACATTACTGGTGCAATCATCCCGGTTGATGGGGGATTAGGAATGGGACACTAGCTATGGGAATTCTTTCCGGGAAGAACATTTTAGTAACCGGCGTACTTACTGATGGTTCGATTGCGTTTCACGTAGCAAAGATTGCCTATGAAGAAGGTGCACGCGTCATCCTCACAGGATTTGGTCGCGCCTTGAGCCTTACGACGCGCATTGCTGGACGACTTCCAGAGCTGCCTCCCATTATTGAGTTAGATGTTACTAATCAGTCTCACCTTGACGGCTTGGCAGATGAGATAAGAAAACACGTCCCACATCTCGATGGAGTAGTGCATTCAATTGGTTTTGCACCAGAAGCTGCTCTTGGTGGAAATTTTCTCAATACCGCTTGGGAAGATGTAGCAACCGCGGTTGAAGTATCGGCCTACTCCCTTAAATCACTTTCTCTTGCCTGCCGTCCAACATTTAATGGTGGCGCTTCAATTGTCGGACTCGATTTTGATGCATCAGTGGCTTGGCCTAAGTATGACTGGATGGGGGTTGCTAAGGCAGCTCTTGAATCTACTTCTCGCTACTTAGCACGCGATCTTGGAAGTGAAAACATCAGAGTCAACTTAGTCGCAGCAGGTCCGATTCGTACCATGGCGGCGAAGTCGATCCCTGGTTTTGATGAGTTTGAAAAAGTTTGGAACGATCGCTCACCGCTTGAGTGGGATGTCAATGATCCTCAACCGGCAGCGAGGGCAGTCGTTGCTCTTCTTAGCGATTGGTTTCCAAAGACAACCGGTGAGATCATTCATGTAGATGGCGGGCTTCATGCGATGGGTGCATAGAGAACGCACCTTCTTTACTCTTGTCGTAATTCTCCCGGTCCTCTTCGGACTTCTCTTCTCATTCACTAATCTCCGATCCGATAGTGCTATCGATACCCCAAAACAGGTACCCCTATCTCCATCTCTTCAATGTTTTGATACCACTAACTATTTGATCTACTCGACTCGACAAGATCAATGTCCTCCGGGTTTCCTTTTTCTTGGAAAGCAAGCTTTAAGTGAGAGTGCTACCGCATCGGGTATTGTCGAAGAGATTCATCCAGAATTACAGCAACGTTTTAACACTGCTCAGCTCTTCGCCGCGCGCGATGGAGTTGCACTCCTGATTACTTCAGGATTTAGATCGCTTGAACGTCAAAAATTTCTCTTCGATCGCGAAGTCCAACTGAGAGGGAGTGAGACCGAGGCGGCGAAATGGGTTTTACCACCGCAGTCATCGCACCACCCGAAAGGCCTGGCCATTGATGTGAACTACCCGATGGACCCTGCTGGGGCGATGTGGCTTGAAAGAAATGGTTGGCGCTTTGGGCTATGTCGGGTCTATGCCAATGAGTGGTGGCATTTTGAAGCAGTAATCGCTCCAGGTGAGAGATGTCCGGCTCTCGCCCCTGATGCCCGTGTAGATCTCGAGTGGGCTGCGCCTTGATTTCCAGATTGAGCCATCCCTCAGGTACTCTTACCCCAGACCAGTGACGTAATGTTGCTGCAAGAGGAGCTCACCGCTCCCACCTCTCTCGCATAGCGGGTGTTGGTTATGTCGGATGAAGAAGGCTCATTGAGCCGTGGGTTTCCCCACACTTCACTGTCTGCGGTGTCCTTGTGCGGCGGCTTCGTTACAACAGAAGCAGAGCCAAACGAAGGAGCAGAAATCACCACTGAACCGCGCATCAATGATCGAATCCGCACCCCTCAAATTCGTCTCATCAATTACACCGGTGAGCAAGTTGGAGTAGTAGATATCGAAGTAGCGCTTGCAATGGCCGATGAAATCGGACTCGACTTAGTTGAGATCGCACCAGAGGCCAACCCACCTGTTTGCAAAATCATGGACTTCGGAAAGTTCAAGTATGAAGCAGCACAGAAGGCGCGAGAAGCTCGTCAGAACCAGACCCACATTGTGGTGAAGGAAGTGCGATTGACACCAAAGATTGAATCTCACGATTACGAGACGAAGAAGAACGCAATCGAGAAATTCCTTAAAGGTGGCGACAAGGTAAAGATCACGATGAAATTTCGTGGACGTGAGCAAACTCGACCTGAGATGGGCTTTAAGTTACTACAGCGTCTTGCAGAAGATGTGACAGAACACGGTTTCGTTGAGTTCGCCCCAAAGCAAGAGGGACGAAATATGACGATGGTATTGGGTCCGACGAAAAAGAAGACCGAAGCAGTTGCAGAACAGAAGGCAGCTCGAGCAGCTGCTGAGAAAGCGAAGCTAGAAGTAGAGAAGTAGAACACCGAGTAGGCACAGGAGATAGCAATGCCAAAGATGAAAACCCATAGTGGTGCGAAGAAAACCTTCCGCGTCACAGGTTCAGGAAAGATCATGCATGAACGTGCAGGAAAGCGCCACCTTTTAGAGCGCAAGTCTTCACGTGTCACTCGTCGTCTTAGCCAAGAGCAGTCAGCAAAGCCAACCGTCACAATGACAGCCAAGCGCATGCTTGGTTTGAAGTAAGGAG
>CAZNUC010000068.1:0-3742 GCA_964576165.1 uncultured Candidatus Planktophila sp.
GTTGAAACGGATTCATCGTGCCTGGGTCAACGTTGAGGTATGGGTCGAGTTTTTGCATCGTCACTCGGATACCGCGAGATACCAGCAGTCTTCCGAGGCTAGCGGCCGTGAGTCCTTTACCTAAACTTGAGGCGACTCCACCAGTGACGAAAATGTGTTTAGTTACATGCGCTTGGCCCATGGAGGTCAAACCTATCAGTAAATGGCTACTGATTCCGCAACGCTAAGAGTTCACTCGCGTGTTCTTGGGCACTCAAGGATTCATCGAGCCCAGCGAGCATACGTGCGATCTCACCCACTCGACCCTGATCATCGAGTTCGGTTACACCCGAAGCCACAATCTGCCCATCACTATCTTTGGTCACGACGAAGTGTCGATCTGCCCATGCCGCAACCTGGGGAAGATGAGTGACAACAATGACTTGGGCATGCTGTGAGAGTGCATGTAAGCGACGTCCTACTTCAATTGCCGCTTTACCGCCAACACCGGCATCAACTTCATCGAAAATATATGTTCCCACGGGTGCCGACGCAGCAATCACAACTTCTAAAGCAAGCATAACTCGCGACATTTCTCCACCTGATGCGCCTTTGCCCAGTGCAACTTTCGGAGCATCACGATGAGCTTGAATAGACATCGAAATCTCATCGCATCCTGTCGGAGTAAAATCGCTCTCCTTAAGCGGACCGTCAAAATCAACTGAATTAACATCGGCATAAAAAATCGTATGTGGCATCGAAAGAGCGGAAATCTCTTTCGTTACCAAGGTGCTAAGTTTTTCCGCCGCCTGCACTCGTTCTGCGTTAAGTGCCTTTGCACTTGCGAGAAGATTTCTCTTCAACACCTTCAGCTCTTCTTCAAGCGCCGTAATTCGTTCTTGCCCACCTGAAAGATCGGCTATGGTCTCTTTCGCGTTCTTCACGCGGATTGCAATGGTGGCAAGCTCCTCATCAATTGAGCCAGAGCTCCCCCATTTCTTTACGAAGGCGGTTATCGACGCCTTACGTTCATTCAAGAAATCTAGGCGCTTTGGGTCTGCCTCTAAGCTGGCAAGATATGAGGCCAGTGTTCCATGTGCATCATCTGCGAGAAAGAAACTTTCAGAAATCGAGGATGCGATCTCATCTAACGCTGCATCCTTACCCTTAGCGCCATCTAGGAATTTGCGCACTGTGCCAAGAACTGTCAGCGCGCCAGAATCTTCATCACCTAGCGCTGCGAAAGCTCCCGCTGCTGCAATGCGGAGATCTTCAACGCTAGCCAACCTTCTAATCTCGTCGTCAATGGCTGCAAACTCATCACGTACTGGTTTGAGGGCCGACCATTGCTGAGTGAGCGCCTCAAGCGAGGCGATTTGAGAATCTCGTTCCGAAGAGTGAGCGAGCAGTGATTTCAATTTCGCCTTTACTTGGTTGTAATCCGCGTAAACCAGTAGATACTGATTGAGCTTTTCGCTCAACGAGGGACCCGCGAATAAGTCGAGGAGTTCTCTCTGCTTAGTGCCTTTTACGATCTGCGTGTTGGCAGATTGTCCGTGGATTGCAATGAGCGGCTCTGTAATTTCTGCCAAAGCCGAAGCTGTCACCGTTACTCCAGAAGCGGCAGCTTTACTTTTCCCATCGCTATTGACGGTGCGAGAGAGAACCAGGGATCCCTCTTCAATAAATCCCCCACGCTCTTCAATGATGGCATTGAGTGAGGCTGGAATCGAAAAGGTCGCAGAGGCTACAAGCCGCTCACATCCATGTCTGACAAGTGCGCTATCTGATTTGGATCCGAGTAGAAGTGAGAGCGCTGTAAGTATCATCGTTTTTCCGGCACCGGTCTCACCCGTTAAAACATTGAGCCCTTTGCTGAGTTCGAGAGAACTTGAATCAATTATTCCTAGATTTCGAATGGAGATTTCTTCTAGATACGAGCGATCACTCACCGCGCCATCCCTCTACGGGTAACTTAAATTTTGCGACGAGCCGATCAGTGAAGAGAGTTTGTTTGACATGAGCAAGGAGAACATCGGATGAGCCACCAATGATGCGAACCCGATCACCCTTTTGTAATGCGCTCTCTCGCAGGGCATCGGCCGAGAGAACTGCATGAGAAGATTCAATCTCAACAACAATTTCTGATTGTGGTGAAATTACCATTGGGCGTGCAAAGAGTGCATGCGCACTGATTGGAAGAAGCACAACCGCATCTAGATTTGGCCAGAGTATCGGTCCTCCTGCAGAGAATGCGTAGGCGGTAGATCCAGTAGGAGTTGCTGCGATCAGACCATCGCATCCCCAGCGTGAGAGAGGTCGGCGATCGACTTGAACCAACAGCTCAACCATTGTGCTCTCTGTACGCGCAATGGTTACCTCATTGAGAGCCCAACCAGAACCAATTTCATTGCCGTGGCGTTCGACTGAGTACGCAAGAAGCATGCGAGGATCTGTTGTATAGCTCTTTTCGACGACGCTCTTGGCAACACTTTCAAGGGATAACTTTTCAACCTCTGCCATGAATCCGACATGTCCAAGATTCACGCCAAGAAGTGGAATATTGCGGGGGCGCGAGATTTCAGCACCGCGCAATATCGTTCCATCCCCCCCCAAAACAATGACAATTTCAGCATCAGGCAAATCTTCATATGAGACTGTGTTGAGTCCGCTAATTGCAACGTCAGATGCTGTTGAACAAATGAATTCGGCGTCGTTCAAAAGTGAGGTGAGAGTTGTTGCCGCCTTAACCGCTTCATCACGAGTGGCATTGATGACAAGTATTGCGCTACGAGAAGTCATTACGCAGGTCCCTTCTCAATTGCGATATCTAAATCTGCTTCGCTGATGGCAGGTGCACCCCGTCTTAGCCATAAGAAGTATTCAACATTTCCGGCCGGACCAGGCAGTGGACTCGCCGCAATCCCCATCGTGCCGAGCCCGACATCGTACGCGGATTGGGCAACATCGAGAACGGCGCTCCGTCGAAGGACTGGATCTCGCACAACTCCGCCGGCGCCCAAACGTTCACGACCAACTTCAAATTGAGGCTTAACCATAAGTAAATAATCTGCAGAAGGCTTTGAGACCGCCGCTAGAGCAGGGAGTACAAGAGAGAGTGAAATAAAGGAGAGGTCTGCAACGACGATATCAATATCCTCGCCGACCATCTCACCTGTGAGATGGCGAATATTGGTGCGATCTAAAATCACGACCCTTTCATTACTACGCAATTCCCATGCAAGCTGGCCATAACCAACATCGACGGCAATAACCTTCCGTGCTCCTCTACGCAAGAGAACATCGGTAAAACCACCAGTGGACGCGCCAGCATCTAAGCAAACTTTTCCTTCAATGAGAACATCTGTGAAGACATCGAGAGCGCCGGATAACTTGTGTCCTCCGCGAGAGACAAAATCATCCCTTTTTCCTGCAAGGACAATCGAGGTCTCCGCATCTACCTGAGTTGCCGGTTTAGTCGCGGGAATTCCATTGACGAGTACAGATCGAGATTCAATGAGATCTGCCGCTTGTTCACGCGAGCGAGCTAGTTCACGACGAACAAGTTCTGCGTCAAGTCGAGTCTTCATTAATCAACATCTCTTCTCATTTGTAGCACACTCCAAATGTGAAGTTAGAGTCCATCAATAGTTGAGAGTGCTTCTTGCAGTTTTCCATGGAGCGCTTCAAAGCGTGCTGAATGTTCACTCAGATCACTTGAATCTATCTCCTGCAATTCTGCTTTAGCCTCTTCGACGAGAGT
>CAZNUC010000068.1:3842-5721 GCA_964576165.1 uncultured Candidatus Planktophila sp.
GCTGACTTCTTCGCTGGCGCTACTGCATCGACGCGGGCGACTAAGCGATCAAACTCTTCGCGCTTAACAAAACCCATCTTCAAAACCGTTGCCTCAACTTCATCATGGATCCTTGCCTTGAGCGTATCCGCGCTCTCACGAGCCCAGGCATTGATCGCAGCTGCGACTTCTTGAGGAGTCTTCTCGCCTTCAGAGAGCTTGGTGAGATAGTTCTTAAGTGAAGTAAATAAATCGGTTGTCATCGGTGCCCTTTCAGGTCAGCTTTTGCCGGAAGTGACAAGAGCCGTTGCCTACTCCCCTAGAGTATCTACAAACGCGAGATCTCGGCGGCCTCAACCTGCCATCGACTTGCAACACCAGCGGCTCCAGACCAGAAACGACGATGAATCGCCCCGGTGATCTCTATCCACTCACCTTCTTTGAGGGTCAGCGCACTTCTTCGCATCTTTGAACTCCATGCAGCGATATCGAGAGTATCTACCCCGCCTCGTTCTATGCGAGTGACGATTAATCGGAACTCAACCACTTTATCTCCGCTGGGAAGTTCTTTCTCGATCGCAGGAGCGGAAACTCTACCTCGCAGCAAAAGATCGTTAAGGGAGTAATCGACCTCAGTGTCTTCACTCTTCTTTGCCGTGACCTTTGTTGTGACCTTGGTTGCCATCTTCGTTGTCATCTTTGTAGCCATCTTTGTAGCCATCTTTGTAGCCATCGCCGACCCTCTTTCCCGCAAGGAGAGATACTTTCTCGCTTTGCTTTGAGGGCGTGATCATTGTGATCATCGCTGACAGGTTCACTCGCTATACAGGTGGGTGTGGATGAAGATGGTTATGATCGCCCCACACGTTCATCTGCGTCAGTGACTTGATCGACATCTATCTCCGCACATTGTAAGAACCATTGGCGCGCTTCATCGACTCGACCCGCACTCTCTAAAGCATCGGCATAAGCGTAATGAAGTCGGACAGACCAGGGTTCGTTCTTTACCTTTAACTCCTTGCAGGTCAAGGTAATCACGGCTGCATCCATCTCTCCGAGATCTTTTCGAGCACCTGAAGCGACAATTCTCATCTCAATCTCTTCAGCCTTTGCAAGACGTGAGACTTCTGGGGATCCTGCTAAGGCAAGTGCTTTAAGCGGCTTTCCGAGACCTCTCTCGCAATCAGCAAGGACGGGCCACATCGAAACATCGCCAGAAATTCTATGCGCCGCTCTTAACTCCTTGAGTGCAATTTCATAATGGCCAGCACGATAGGCGGCATAACCGGCGCTCTCTCGCACTACTGCAAGACGTCCGGCGTGATGCGCGGCTGCAACACCATGTTTATGTGCAAGCTCTGCATCAACATCCATATAGAGATTAATGCATGCTAAATGTCGCGCTACAACTTTTGCATTCTCGGCTGAAAGGCTGAGCAATTCTGCGCGAACACTCTTCTCGAGTTCTTCGCCTGTAATGTCATCTGGGATATCTGGTTCAAAAATTCGTGGACGCACGCGAGATTGGTCGCGCTCGATTGGTGCCGCCCTAAAGCCACGAGGATCACTTGCATCGCGACCAGCACGAACATCACGAGTTGCTCCTGGGCGATCGGTACGACCGCCGCGACCTGGTCGTGAACCTGGTCGTGAACCTGGTCGTGAACCTGGTCGTGAACCTGATGAAGATGGACGACCTGATGAAGATTTCTCCGGTCTTCCGGATTTTCTATCTTCGCTCATCTCTCCTCCTTCACACTCTCTTCTCGAAATCTTGATGGAGCTTGTTGATCATTGCTGCAACAAATATATATGTCGTGAAAATAAAAAAGGGGCGCTTGCAATAAGCGCCCCTTTTTATAAAAGAAGTCCGGCAACGTTCTACTCTCCCACAAGGTCA
>CAZNUC010000069.1:0-5702 GCA_964576165.1 uncultured Candidatus Planktophila sp.
CGACGTGTCTTCACCTGTGAGTGTGAAACGTTATTACCAAAGCTTGGACCCTTGCCACAGATATCGCATGTTGATGCCATCGCTGTACTCCTTTGAGAACTTTATGATGAATTTTTATCATCGATTTCAGTCGAAGCCCGAGGGATCGACAGGGCGCAAGAGTATCAAGACAGGGGGCAGGACTGCCAATCGCCTCTAGAAAATCGAGAGTCTTCCCGTCTCCTTGCCCGTTTTGCGAGAGAGAATACAGGGGTGGCGACCTTAGATTCCAAGTTATCAAGCGTGCTCGGAGACAAGACTGCAAAAGCGCTGGACTCAACTTTTGGTTATCGCACCGTCGGAGATCTGCTCCATCACTACCCGCGTCGATATTTAGTCCG
This sequence comes from uncultured Candidatus Planktophila sp., assembly GCA_964576165.1. Taxonomy (GTDB): domain Bacteria; phylum Actinomycetota; class Actinomycetes; order Nanopelagicales; family Nanopelagicaceae; genus Planktophila. The sequence continues at coordinate 381 of CAZNUC010000069.1, forward strand.
CGGTGAACTCAGCGATATCGCCGCTTTGCAGGAAGGCGATGAGGTAACAATTCTTGCTGAAGTCTTTAGCGCATCTACTCGCAGATTTGCGGCAAAAAAAGGAAATATGCTGGAAGTTGTCGTTACCGACGGAACATCAAAACTTTCCTTAACTTTCTTTAATCAAGCATGGCGTGAAAGAGATCTCAAAGTTGGCAAGCAGGGCCTCTTCGCGGGCAAGGTCGGCGTCTTTAACGGTAAGCGGCAACTTGCGCACCCAGATTATGAATTGATTCCAGATGGTGATGATGTCGATGCTGCAGTGCAGGGTTTTGCAGGCAAGTACCTTCCGATGTATCCGGCTTCTGGCAAATTACCATCATGGAAAATTGCACAATGCATTGAACTCTGCATTAGTGCTCTTGATGAAGTTGCGGATCCGATTCCAGCGGAGATTCTAGAAAAACATGGCTATCCCACCTTGCAGCAGGCACTTGTACAGATCCATCAGCCTGCAGATCTAGAAATTGCAGAGCAATCTCGTCTGCGCTTAACCTTTGATGAAGCGTTCCTTCTCCAACTTTTGCTTATGAGTCGCAAAGCGAAGATGAGATCACTTGATGCAATAGCGCGCCCGAAACGAGATGGTGGAATTCTCTCTGCCTTTGATCAGCAATTGCCATTTGAATTAACCGCTGGCCAAAAGCGAATTGCGCACGAGATAGAAGAAGATTTGAGTCAGTCGCACCCTATGCATCGTCTTTTGCAGGGCGAGGTTGGCTCAGGAAAAACAGTTATCGCACTGCGGGCGATGCTTGCAGTAGTTGATAGCGGGGGACAGGCGGCATTGTTAGCACCTACTGAAGTGTTGGCGGCACAGCATCTGCGTAGCATTACTAAAATGATGGGAGCACTTGCTCAAGGAGGAATGATCAATTCCCCAGAGAATGCAACCCGCGTCACTCTTCTTACTGGATCACAGAGTGCGGCAGAGCGGAAAGAGGCGTTAGCACTGGCTGCAAGTGGTGAGGCAGGAATTGTTATTGGAACACACGCACTCTTAAGTGCATCGGTTGAGTTTGCAGACCTTGGATTAATTGTTGTGGACGAACAGCATCGATTTGGTGTCGAGCAACGTGATGCGCTTAAAGGTAAGGCGAAAATTCCACCGCATTTGTTGGTCATGACGGCCACACCGATCCCGCGGACAGTAGCGATGACAGTGTTTGGAGACCTTGATGTTTCAACACTTCGAGAGCTACCTCTAGGCCGTGCACCAATCACAACGCACGTGGTCAATACGTTGGAGAAACCCGCCTACCTTGAGAGAGCATGGGAGCGCATTCGCGAAGAAGTTGCTCAAGGTCACCAGGCATACGTTGTCGCTTCACGAATTAGCGCTGGTGAGAGCGAAGATGCAGATATTGATTTCCTTAATGGGGTCACATCAAAGGACATCGTCAGCGTTGAAGTCTTAGCTCCAGAGTTAGCCATGGGCGCTCTTAAGGGTGTTCGCGTCGCGCCTCTTCATGGTCGACTACCCAGTGAACTCAAAGATGCGACGATGACTGCGTTTGCAGCACATGAGATAGATGTTTTGGTTTCAACCACTGTTATTGAAGTAGGAGTCGATGTCCCGAATGCAACGGTAATGGTGATCATGGATGCTGATCGTTTCGGTGTATCCCAGTTACATCAATTACGTGGCCGTATTGGTAGAGGCACATCGCCTGGACTCTGTTTACTCATTACTCAGGCGATTGCAGAGACACCGGCGCGGGTGCGACTTGAGGCGGTTGCCTCAAGCACAGACGGTTTTGAACTTTCACGAATCGATCTAGAACAACGCCGGGAAGGAGATGTTCTTGGCGCGAATCAATCTGGTGCACATTCACATCTTCGTTTACTTCGGGTTCTTCGCGATGAAGACCTCATAGACCAGGCGCGAACTGATGCGCTAGAGGTATTAGAAGATGATCCCACTTTGATTCAGCACCCGCAGCTGGCGATAGAATTAGCCAAAGTGGAGAGCGAAGCAAGCTCAGAATTTATTGATAAAGGTTAGGTAGATGAGAATAATCGCAGGCCTAGCCAAGGGGCGAAATATCTCGACAGTTGCTGATGCAACTCGCCCAACATCAGATCGCGCGCGAGAAGCGCTCTTCTCTTCCCTTGCATCTGAATTTGGTGAATTTGATGGCCTTAACGTTCTTGATCTCTATTCAGGAACTGGGGCAATTGGCCTTGAAGCGCTCTCGCGCGGTGCATCAACTGTTCATTGCGTCGAGAATAATGAACGTGCATCCCAAGCAATTCTTTCAAATTATGAGGGGATCAAGAGCTCTCAATTTCCCGGCAATTTTCATCTTTACTCGATGACTGTAGAGCGCTTTCTAGAAGGGACTGCGCCACTGCAGTATCACTTCATCTATGTCGATCCACCGTATGATTTTTCAGATCTTGATGTGATTGAAAATCTCATTGCAATTGTGACTGGAAAGTTTCTTCATCCAGATGGACTCATTGCCGTTGAACGAGATAGTCGAGTGCGTGAATTGAGTTGGCCTATTGGGCTCGAAGAGATTCGGCAGAAGAATTACGGCCAGACAACGATTTTTTACGGCGCTTCTACGCTCGAAATGGATCTGGACTGATCTTCTTGCTAGCGTTTACCTTATGAAACGCGCCGTCTGCCCAGGATCCTTTGATCCGGTGACCTTTGGTCATCTCGATATTATCGAGCGCGCAAGTGCGCAATTTGAGGAAGTCGTTGTCGCTGTCCTAGTAAATCGCACAAAGTCGAGCATGTTCACAGTCGCAGAGCGCATGGAGATGATTGTAAAAACCACATCCCACTTGCCAAATATTCGAGTGGATTCATGGTCTGGACTTCTGGTTGATTATTGCAAAACTAACGAAATTCAAAGCATCGTAAAAGGCTTGCGCGCGGTCACAGATTTTGATTACGAACTTCAGATGGCTCAGGTAAATCTTCAGGGTTCGGGCGTTGAAACAATGTTTATGGCAACTGCTCCAACACATTCCTTTCTCTCATCATCGCTGGTCAAAGAGCTCGCCTACTACGGCGGGGATGTCTCCACGATGGTTCCAGAAATAGTTAACAGAGCACTTAAGTCTCGCGTAGAAGAAAGTGGGAAGTAACCATGGATTCACTTGAAAAACTGAATGCAGCCGTCACGCTCATCGAAGAAGCGCGCGGAGTTCCCCTATCGGCATCCTGCGTTGTTCACCGAGGCGAGATACTTGAAATCCTCGATGGTGCTCGCGCTTCTCTTCCCACTGATCTTGATCAGGCTATTCAAATTATTGCCTCCCGTGATGTAATCATAGAAGAAGCACGAATCAGTGCTGAACAGATGATTGCGACAGCGCGTGAGGATGTAGCGCGTATGGTTGAACAAACTGCAATCGTTCAAGCCGCTCGCGATGAAGCACAACGTATTTTGGATGATGCTAGATCGTTAGCAGATGAAGAACGAGCAGAGGTCGAGAGCTATATTGATGGTCGTTTAGCCACTCTTGAAGTAATTTTGAATAAGACAATGGAGTCGGTAGCGCGCGGACGCGAGCGCCTTGAGGGTGCTGGCGATAAGGATGTTCTCGGCCAGCTCTCTGAAGAAAAGTAGTAATTGAGATGGTTCGCCCTTCTCACATTTATCACCTTAATACGCATGAAGTCCCTCGTCGTGCTGGTGAAATGAAGGAGTACCAACTCGATCTCATCGTTCCAGAGAGTCTTGGAGTTCCTCTGATCGCTGTTCCTGTTGGTGATGTGATCGAAGTAGATGCCCGCCTTGAATCCGTGACAGAGGGCATCTTGCTTAGCGCAGATATTTTTGCAATTGCAAAAGGTGAGTGCATTCGCTGTTTAGATCCAGTTGAACTTGAAATTGATCGCAAGATTCAAGAGCTATATCTCTACGAAGAAGAGACGGCGAAAAAAGGTGCGCGCAGCAAGAAAGTTGCTCCGGTCGATGATGATCTTGATGTTGATGACATCCTCTATCTCGATGGTGTGATGATGGATCTTGAACCACCTATACGGGATGCAATCGTCCTAGATCTACCCGTCAATCCTTTATGTGATCCCGACTGTCTGGGTCTATGCCCTGATTGCGGGCAGAAGTGGGCTCTGCTCCCGCAAGATCACGCCCATGAGGTCATTGATGCCCGTTGGACTGGTTTGGCTGGGCTGGATTTTAAGAATTTGGACTCTTAGGGGATACTTCTCCCATACCTCGAAGCTCTTCTTAAGAGCCTTCGGTTCACTAAACAGGAAGGGCGGTCCACATCATGCCAGTACCAAAGCGAAAGATGTCTCGTTCAAAGACACGTTCACGTCGAAGCATGTGGAAAACAACTGCCGCATCACTTGCACCTTGCTCACAGTGCCAACAGCCAAAGTTGCAACACATTGCTTGCCCAACCTGTGGAACATATAACCGTCGCCAAGTTCTAGATATCTGATTGCAGGTTTCTTCTGTTCCCTGAACTTAAGAAAGCTCTGGGAGTTGAGATTGATCCGCAACTCCTTGAGTTAGCTCTTACCCATCGATCTTTTGCCTATGAAAACGGTTCAACTCTTACCAACGAGCGCCTTGAGTTTCTCGGCGATTCAATTCTTGGATTGATAGTTACTGAAGAGCTCTTTCTTCGTTATCCCGATTTGGATGAGAGTCGTCTCTCGCCTTTGCGCTCAGGGATTGTCAATATGCGCGCACTTGCAGATATCGCTCGCTCACTTGAACTAGGAAAGTACATTCGTCTTGGTAAGGGCGAAGAAGTCACTAATGGCCGCGACAAGAACTCACTTTTAGCAGATGCCCTTGAAGCTCTCATCGGCGCTATCTATCTCGACACTGGTTTTGCGACCACGGCGACTGTGGTGCAGGGATTAATTAAGCAGACTGTAGAAGAAGCGATGGCAAAGGGTGCCGGCCTTGATGGCAAAACGGCGTTACAAGAACTTGTTGCATCCCTTGGTAAAGGCACACTTGAATACGCCGTCATTGAGAGCGGGCCTGATCACGATAAATCCTTCACCGCCAGAGCAATCGTTGGGGGAGAAGAGATCGCTCAAGGCGAAGGAAAGAGCAAGCGAGAGGCTGAACAGGCTGCCGCCCGTAGTGCCTACGAAAAACTGAGCCTATAAACAGATAGGTTTACTCCCGTGTATTTGAAGAGCATGACCCTCAAGGGCTTTAAGTCCTTCGCTTCGGCGACGACTCTTCATCTTGAGCCAGGAATCACCTGCGTGGTTGGTCCTAACGGTTCGGGTAAATCAAACGTTGTCGATGCACTCACATGGGTAATGGGTGAGCA
>CAZNUC010000070.1:0-5635 GCA_964576165.1 uncultured Candidatus Planktophila sp.
TTACTTCTTCTTATATCCCCTCGGGCACATTGGCTTTACCGCCGTAATCTTCTTCACCGATTTACCCATCGTGCAGGTAATCGTAGTCTTGTTAAGCATTTTTGTTGCCGGCTTCCAATCCTTCTTTAATGAGATTTTTAGCTTTGGGCGTGAGTAGTGGAATCCTGAGATATCAATAATGATTTTGCCGTTTCTCACACCGATAGTTGATACCAGATTATTGCCCTCGTTGACCGCAGTAATGATCTGGACATTGAGTGCCTTGACCGCATCATTGGCGTTCTCAAGTCCCCACAGAAGTTTGGCATCTGCTGCAGGAATGACTGCTTTGTAGAAACCGTAGTTCAGGGTGGTTCCATCAGGTGCAAAGTGCGGCGCAGCAGCGGTGAAGGTAAATTCTTTATCTACTGAATTCCAGAGTGGGGTGCTCAGATCGCAGACACCGTTAGAAGAAACCACCATGTCACCGGTCAAACCATCAACTCCAAAGGCAGATTGCCCATCATTGTTAATAAAGAGAATTGCCTGAAGCTGACGAACAATTGCTCGAGCTACACCTGTTTCACCAGAGCAATCCGCTGACTTACCGGCCAGCGGAACGGCAACTGGACTACCGGTAAATTTAATCGTCGACTGGCTATTTGCAGTGCTGTAATCACCGGTGAAGTTGGTACCCACACCAACTAATACACCTGGTTTGACCTCACCCGTCTTTACCTTTACCTCAATCGTTAAATCAGCATCCAAGTTTGCCGGAAAACTCGAATTCGATGGCTGAGTTGCAACATTTACCTTATTGGTACTTGATGTAATTGTTGGAAGAACGTTGATGTAGATGTGGTTCACAAATTCATTAGCTGTCTTTGCCTCAACATAGAGGCCACCATAACCAAGTTGGTCAAGACCTTCTTTCGACCAATCAGTACTAGTCCAGCGTCCTGGTATGGCACGTCCCGTTGAAAGATTCGGAATAGTCACAGTTGGAACACTTGCAGTAGGAGTTTCAGATATCACAGTCGATGTATCTGTAACGACTGTTGATGTATCTGTAACGACTGTCGCTGTATCCACCGGAGTACTAGATACACCATCTGCAACCCAGGTCAACGCAATCGTATTTCCTGTAACTGTCGTTACCGAGATAGATTCAACGCAGTAAACAGTCCTTGACTGTGAACACACTGGCCACGGGCTCTTCGGCACATTAATCGCAGCGTTTGCTACCGGCGCTAGAGTTGCGAGAAGGCTTGCCACTAAGGCAAAAGCGCTTGTTCCTGCAATCAGTCTCTTTTTCATACTTCCCCCTGAAAAATAGGTCCACATCTGTGGGTCAGCCATCTGTGGCTCTATTTCTCTCACCGCTTCTTCCTTCCCAATTTATGCGCTACAGGAGAATTACCCTTGGAATTGTCTGGTCATGATCTCAGCGTGACTGCGATAGGTACCAATTCCACTGCCAGTCGAATTTGGTTTCTGGGATGAGCGAGTATTGGAACTCCTCGAAGGTGTAGACCAACTCCGCATACCCCCCAGGCAAGACTGCGGTTGGACGAGAATCGCTGACCATGGGTGTGTGATCGGCAAAGATTGCAAGGGAAGGGGAAGTTGAGATCAAATCTTTGGTGCGATTTTCAAATGAAATCTGCCACGTAATCGGACATTGATATTCACCGCAACGCTCCCAAGAAATCTTTAAACCAACTGCTGTCAACCCGCCCAGAGTGTCACCTAGTCCGCCTGCGCCGCTGATTGCTCCGAGATCACCAACAGATGGCTCCCATTCAATTGGATAATCAGAGACAAGGCCAACTATTTCAGGTCTTGTGACCGCATTTGATCCACTATCAGTGGATGAACCAGAGCTCTGTGTTACAACATTTGGCCGAGCAATCTCATAAATACCAATACTGCCAAGTGCAATGACGGCAACACCTAGGAGGGCAGCAAGTGCACGAATAATTCTCTGGCGGCGAACACGAGCGATAATCATTGGTGCAAGATCTACATTTTCGAGACGCCCAAGAGACATCCATTGAATTTCGCGCTTAATCAGAGGATCAATATCACTCATTATTTTCCACCACCTCTGCTACGACCGTTTCAATTTCATTCTCGTACTCATTCTCAACTCGAGTTTTATTGGTTAACTCTCTACCTGTAGAACGCTCAAGCTCGGGAGTTAATTCCACATAAGCTGCAACTGCAGCTTTTCCACGCGCAAAGTGTGATGCAACCGTCCCCATCGGCATCTCCATGATTTTTGCAATCTCGCGAAGATTCATGCCGTGCTCAAAGTAGAGGACCAGTACTGCGCGCTGCGACGCGGTTAATGATTTGAGTGCGGCTTGAACGAGTAGACGTTGGGTAACATCTTCGCTCTCATCGACAAGTTGGCGAATATCATCTGCTAAATCCCAGGTGGTCTCTTTCTCCTGTTGTTTTCGTAACCACTTGCGTCGCATATCGGCATGGCGGGAAACCATGACTCGCATCAAATACGCTTCCGGGTTTTCATGTTCACGAATTTTGCTCCAACGCTTATAGACATCAGCAAGTGCTTCTTGGAGTACATCTTCAGCATTTTGAGTATCGAAACAGATCATTTTGGCAGCGCGAAGGAATGACTTCTGGTTCTCCTGGAGCCAGAGAGTAAATTCGATCTGATCGCGCGTGCTCACAGGTCCATCTTAGAGGGCGAGACTTAATCGAGTAAGCCTGAGACTTCTACGCCTAATGTGGCTAACTTTGCACGCCCACCATCGATGGCGGTGAGAACAAATGGCTTGCCATCGGGCAAGAGAACGAAGGAGTTCTCAAAGTGCGCGCCGCGACTCTGATCATTAGAGACAACAGTCCAATCATCGGAGAGAACGTGGGTCTTTGCAGTTCCGCGAGTAATCATCGGCTCGATGGCCAAAGCCATGCCGGCAACTAATTCAGGACCGTTCCCCGGTTTTCCAAAGTTAAGAACGTGTGGCTCTTGATGCATCTCTGTACCAATACCGTGGCCGCCGTATTCGGCGAGAATTCCATACTTTCCCTGTGAATCAATGTAACTTCCGATTGCATGGCTGATATCAGTCAAGCGCCCGCCAAGTTTTGCAGCAGCAAATCCGCGCCACATTGATTCTTCACAGACATCCATCATCTTCTGATCAGCTGGATCAACATTTCCTACACCGTATGAGAACGCAGCATCCCCATGCCAGCCATCAATAATTGCTCCACAATCAATTGAAATAACATCGCCATCTTCAATAATACGATCACCTGGAATACCGTGAACGATTTCATCATTAATAGATATACAAATTGTTGCTGGATATCCGTGATAGCCAAGGAAGTTTGATGTTCCTCCCCCACGCTTAATGTTGGCTGCTGCAATCGCATCGAGTGCATCGGTGCGCATTCCCACCTTTATTGAATCGCGCAGTAGATTCAAGGTTTGACCGACAAGAAGTCCTGCTCGTCGCATGATCTTTAACTCATCAAGAGTTTTAATCTGAATTGCCATGTGAGATCTATTGAACTCGGCTAAGCGCATCAATAGCGCGCTGAGTAATTTCAGGGAGATCACCCAACGCGCTCACCGTGATGAGTAAGCCTTCGGTGCGATAAAAATGAATGATCGGAGCTGTCTGTTCTTCATAGACAGATAGGCGGCGCGCGATAACCTCTGGCTTATCGTCTTCGCGCTGATAAAGCTCGCCACCGTCTGTAGGGCATGCTACTGAACCTGCGCTTGTAGATTTTCCGCAGAGGCGGCAAGTCAGGCGCGATGAAAGTCGAGCAATGATCTCTTCCGATGGAATTGAAAATTCAAGGACGGCGCTGAGTGAACTCTTCTTCTCAGCCATCATTGCGCGGAGAACCTCAGCCTGCGAAACATTGCGAGGCCATCCATCGAGAATAAATCCGTTTCGAGCATCATCTTCTTCAAGGCGCGAGCGAACCATCGCATTGGTGATCTCATCGCTGACAAGTTCGCCGCGATCCACAAATGCTTTAGCCTCAAGACCAAGCGGAGTTCCTGCCTTCATATTGGCGCGGAAGATATCGCCAGTTGAAATGTGCGGGATTGAATAATGTGCCGAGAGAAAAGCTGCTTGTGTTCCCTTGCCAGCACCTGGTGGTCCAACCAGGACTAATCTCATTAGCGCAAGAATCCCTCATAGGAGCGTTGCTGCAATTGGCTTTCAATCTGCTTGGCAGTATCAAGACCGACACCGACAACGATCAAAATCGCAGTTCCACCGAATGGGAAGTTCTGGGAAGCACCAAAGAGCACGAGTGCGATGATTGGGATAATCGCAACGAGAGCAAGATAGAGCGATCCTGGCGCGATGATGCGTGAGAGGACGTATTGCAAATATTCAGATGTCGGACGTCCAGCGCGGATACCTGGAATAAATCCGCCGTACTTCTTCATATTATCTGCAACCTCGTCAGGGTTAAATGTGATTGCAACATAGAAGTAGGTAAAGAAGATAATCATTCCTGCGTATAGCGTGATGTAGTAGACGTTGTCACCGTTAACCAAGTTACGTGAAATCCAGACAGCCCACGCTGATGTGCTTCCCGTAAAGTTCACGATAAGTGAAGGAATATAGAGAAGTGATGAAGCAAAGATCACTGGGATTACGCCAGCCTGGTTTACCTTGATAGGAATGTAAGTCGATGTTCCGCCGTATGACTGGCGTCCAACCATGCGCTTTGCGTACTGCACAGGAATACGACGTTGAGCTTGCTCAACGAAGACGACTGCTGCGACAACAGCTATTCCAATAAGAAGAACGAAGATAAATGTTGGTAGGCCGCGATCGATTCTGATACTCCAGAGCTGTGTTGGGAATGTTGCTGCAATAGATGTGAAGATCAAGATTGACATTCCGTTACCGACGCCGCGATCTGTGATCAATTCACCAAGCCACATGATTACTGATGTGCCAGCTGTCATGACGACAACCATGGTCAAGATTCGTCCCCATGTTGGATCAGGAATAATTGGAAGTTCGCAACCAGCAATGAGACGACCTGGGGTGCGAGCAACTGCAATCAAACCTGTTGACTGCAAAATCGCAAGCCCAATAGTCAAATAACGTGTGTATTGAGTGAGCTTGGCAGTTCCTGATTGTCCCTCTTTCTTAAGAGTTTCAAAACGAGGAATAACAACGGTAAGAAGTTGAACGATGATCGATGCGGTGATGTACGGCATGATTCCAAGTGCAAAGACTGAAAGCTGAATAAGGGCTCCACCGCTAAACAAGTTAATCAAGCCAAAGAGCCCACCCTGATCTGCTCCAGCAAGACACTGCTGAACATTGGAGTACGAGACTCCAGGTGTTGGAACTACAGAACCAAAGCGAAAGAGCGCCATGATCGAGAGAGTGAAGAAGATTTTCTTGCGCAACTCTGGAGTCTTAAAAGCCATACCAAATGCGGAAAGCATCAATCTTCTCCCTCTTTCGATTCAAGCGTCTTTAATTCGAATGTTCTGCCACCTGTTAAAGGGTAGCTGTAGATCCTCCGGCAGCGGTGATCTTGTCGATCGCCGATGATGAGAATGCATGTGCTGTAACGGTTACCTTGACAGAGATTTCTCCATTGCCAAGAACCTTTACAGGAAGGCTATCGC
>CAZNUC010000071.1:0-5350 GCA_964576165.1 uncultured Candidatus Planktophila sp.
TGCAGAGCGCTGTACAACCTGCTGTGAGTGCACACGTTACCGAAGTTCGAGTAAACGCTACACTAATTACACTCACCGAGGCTGCAAGCATGGCAAAACGAATCCAGCGATGTCGTCCAAAACGCGCAACTCCAAAAGGTGCCACGATCGCACCGATTACCAAACCTATTGCGGCGGTCACGATCATAAAAGTGACTCCCGCTAGACCAGCATCAGGATCTTGCGGGTCGTTAAAGAAATTACGCTCAAGAACTAAGGTCATTAACGTCAACGCAGTCAGTCCACCACGCTGAATTGCAATTGCGGCAATACCTCGCGCAGCATCAGCATGATCTTCAAGGAAGCGTATACCTTCACGCATTTCACGAAAGCCTTGAGTAAATGATGCCTTCACCATTTCGTGAGGTAGAGGCCCAATTTCTTGACGTTTCAGAAGAGATGCCAAGAAAGCGGTAGAGAGATATCCAAATGCCGCCGCACTCACAATTACCGCATCGGCATAATCTGCACTTGCAATCGAATCAATAATTTTGCGAACACCTAGTCCTATACCGCCACCAATCACAACCCAGACAGATCCGCCAGTTACGGCATAAGCATTTGCAGCAATAAGTTTTTCGCGAGTTACCATCAAGGGAAGCCCGGCGGATAATCCCGCAAGAATTAATCGGTTAACTCCAAAAGCGATAAGAACAAAAATAGTAAGTTCAACACCTGTGTAGCCTTGAAAGATAAGAAGTGCGATACACGAAAGAGTGAGAGCTCGAATCAGGTTTGAAAATACAAGTATTCGTTGACGTGAGAAACGATCAAGAATCGTTCCAACAAATGGACCAATAACTGAGTAAGGAACTAGAACAAGAGCGAAAGCCAGGGCCGCACCCATTGGGTCCGCTTGTCGCTCTGGAGAAAAGAGAAGAAAGGATGCAAGGGCACTTTGAAAAATCCCGTCAGTCATCCCGCCGGTCCATCTCACGCGCAATAACCGCATGAGCTTGCGATCGAGGAAGATCTCTTTAGCGCTCACTGGATAAGCGTAGTAAGTCCTAACCGATTATTCTGTGCAGGTGGCAAAGACTCTCACCTTGAGATCTCTCCGCGCTTACATCGATTACACCCTCGACAAGCGCGCGACCCTTACTGACCTTTTTCGCGGAGTCGTCGATGCCTGTGACGCTGATCCGTATCTGATGCGAGCAGCGAAATATCACGGTGAGAAAGTTGAGAGAAAGTGTCCGGTCTGCAAAAAACTAGAGTTGGTGGAACTTCGCTACACATTCGGTGATCAACTTGGACAATTTTCGGGTCGAATTAAATCTCCCCAAGAATTACTGGCAATGGAGAGTGAATTCGGTGAATTTTCTGTGTATGTCGTGGAGGTATGTCGGGGTTGTTCATGGAATCACCTCTGTTCCACCTTTATATTAGGTGATGGAACCACGCGTAAACCGCCACGAAAAGTACGAACGCTCGAGGACGAGTAGATAACGGGTAGCCTTTAATAATGGATAAAGCAACGATACGTCGCCGCTTATTTCGCAGCACAATTTTTCTGGGTGGATTTGGATTTATCACCGGCTCAGCCCTCTTCGCCTTCGCCTGGTTCACCGTCTCAATCCCTGATCCAAACGAATATATCAATAGCCAAGCAACCATTATTCAATATTCAAACGGTAACGAGATTGGTCGAATAGGAACTCAGAACCGCCAAATTTTGCCGATTGCAAAAATTCCAATCAATATGCGTAACGCAGTGTTGGCGGCAGAGGATCGAAATTTTTATTCAAACCAAGCATTTAGCTTCACCGGAATTGCTCGAGCCCTAATTAACAATGTGAAATCTGGCGACCTCAATGCGCAAGGTGGCTCAACAATCACTCAACAATACGCGAAGACCGCGTTTCTCACATCAAGTAGAACGATTGAGAGAAAAATTCGCGAACTCGTTATTGCTATGAAGTTAGAGAATGCTCTTTCAAAAGATCAAATCTTTGAAAATTATCTCAATACCATCTACTTTGGTCGAGGCTCATACGGTGTACAGACCGCTTCACAACAGTATTTCAATCGCAACGTTGATCAACTCAATCTTTCACAGACCGCTGTGATTGCAAGTATTTTGCGAGCGCCTGGGTATTACGATCCTTCACTATCTGAGGACAACCTTGTGCGACTTCAAAATAGATTCCAATATGTTATTGATGGAATGTTGGATCAAGGATGGATCACACAAGAGCAAGCAGATAGCGCAAAGTTTCCAACCGTCGCACCGCGAGTAACATCGGGATCACTGAGTGGACCTAAAGGACACATTATTTCTCAAGTGCAGAGAGATCTTGGTCGACTCGGTTTTACCGAAGAACAATTACTTGAAGGCGGACTTGTCATTCGTACGACCCTTGTTCAAAGAGCCCAACAATCTGCGGTAGATGCGGTGACAAAGCTGTATCCAAAGGGCGCTCCTGATAATTTACGTATTGGACTTATTGCGATCAGACCAGGTACTGGTGAAATTGTCGCCATGTATGGCGGTCGCGACTATCTAGAGCGTCAACTCAATGATGCAACTCAATCAATTGCACTAGCGGGCTCTACCTTTAAGCCATTTGCGCTCATTGCAGGTCTTGAAGCAGGAATTCCTTTAACGTCAATGTGGAATGGTGATTCACCACAAATTTTCGACGATCTTGGTAAGCCCTACACAGTAAGTAATTACGGAAACAATGGGTGGGGTCAAGTAGATCTTCTTACCGCAACACAAAGCTCAATCAACACAGTCTTTGTGCCTCTTGGCATGAAGGCAGGCATGGATAAAGTTGTTGACGCCGCTCGTCGTGCAGGAATTCCTGAAAGCGTTGAGATGATCGCAACACCTTCGGTTGTTCTTGGTGTGGCATCACCTCGCGTCATCGATGTAACAAATGCGTATGCAACCTTTGCAGCCCAAGGTATCTACGCAAGACCGTTCTTGGTCTCTTCGGTAACGGGACCAAATAAGGGCGTGCTCTACGAAGCAACAACTCAGACACAACAAGTTTTTGCAGAAGATGTGATGGCCGACCTGACATATGCATTAAAGAGCGTAGTAAATGGTGGAACTGGATCTGCCGCTTTGGCGCTAGGCCGTCCGGCAGCAGGTAAGACAGGTACCTCACAATCAAATGCGTCGGCATGGTTTAGTGGTTACACCCCACAACTCGCCGCATCAGTTGCCTTCTTCAGAGACTCAGCATCTGAATCATTGAACGGAATTGGCGGTCTGACATCTGTCACAGGCGGAACATTCCCTGCACGTATATGGACACAATTTATGAAAGGGGCGTTAAAGGGAGAGCCGGTCATGACTTTCCCTGCCCCAGCAAATGTTGGCGGCCTTGAACCGATCGAGATGACATCGGGCGGCGTACAAATTCCAAAGGATTAGTAGAGGACTTGTGTGAAGTTACACATCAGTAAGCCTCTAGCAACGCTAATTTTTCTCGCACTCCTTGCAACTCTTTTAGGTGTTTTTAAGTTCAGTTCATGTGAAGGAAATGGTTGGGCAACGCCTGCACAATATATTCATGCCTGCTATTCAGATATTCCAGCCCTTTATGGGGAACGTGATTTAGATAAGGATCAATGGCCTTACTCATCAACCACAGATGCGGTTGAGTATCCCGTTCTTACCGGCACAGTAATGTGGGTCTTCGCGCTAGCAACTCCGGCAGGTGAGAATGAAATTCGCACCTACTACAGAATTAATATTGCATTCCTTGCCGCACTATTTATCTTGGTTGCAGTAATTGTCTACAGAATTCGACCAGAGTTTGCATACTTAACAACGCTTGCTCCGGCGGCAATCGGATCACTTTATATTAACTGGGATCTCTGGGCGATAATTTCAATGATGCTATCGATCTATTGGTTTGATCGAAAAAAGTATAAACACTCTGCAATTGCAATTGGAATTTCCATCTCAACAAAGTTTTTACCTGTATTCCTACTTTTACCGATTGCTCTAATTTTATGGCGTCGCAATGAAGTAAAAGAATTGGCTCGCTACATAGCTATAGCCGTTCTAACCTTTGCAGCCATTAACCTTCCAGTCCTATTAACAACTCCTGAAGGTTGGTTACGTTTTTATGAACTCAACTTTAACCGTGGTCAGGATTGGGGTTCCCTCTGGTATGCCTTAACATCACTTGGCGTAAACTTAGGAAACACAAACTTCTTTGCGATTCTTGCTTTATTTGTTTCGGTGCTATTTGTATCTCTTCTAATTTTCTCAACAAAAAATGCACTCACTCTTGCTGATGTAAGTTTTATTGTGCTTGCGTTAGTAATGATTGCAAGCAAAGTTTATTCACCACAATATATTCTTTGGTTAGTTCCACTTGCAGTAATCGCAATGAGTACTCGCAAAGATCTTCACGCATTTTGGATCTGGCAGATCGCAGAAGTGATTTATCACATTGCAATCTGGCAACACCTAGCGACTGTGACCGGAGCAAAGTTCGGGCTACCTCTGGGCGGTTACGCCCTGATTACCCTGATGCGGATCCTGGCATGCCTCTACTTTGTTGGGGTATTGGTGAAAAAGCAGGCAAAGGGCGGCCAATTCCCGCATGAATTTCTCTTTAAATCCGCCGACAGTTACCCTTAACCCTCCATATCAAGCTCCCTCACGGGCAGGTAAAGGTATGGAGAGCAATAACCCTCCTGTCACGGAAATACCGTGGCCGTCTTAGTCCAGAGGAGGTTGGGTTACCGCATGCGTCACTATGAACTAATGGTCATTCTTGATCCAGATCTCGAAGAACGTACAGTTACACCATCACTTGAGACATATCTCAAGATCATCAAAGACAGCGGAGGCCGCGTCGACAAGCTCGATGTGTGGGGCCGTCGCCGTATGACATTCGAGATCAATAAAAAAGGCGAAGGCATCTACGCAGTTGTAGATATGCACTGTGAGCCTGCAGCGATCAAAGAATTGGACCGTCAACTTAATTTGAACGAATCCGTTCTTCGCACCAAGGTTATTCGTCCCGAATAATCTCCACATTCCTTTGGTGGCATCTAGAAAATGTCGCCGGCGGGATGTAATTTAAAAGTATGGACTCCACCAGTAGAGACCACCCAGAGTAGACAACAGTTGTAAGAGAGAAGAGGAAAAGATGGCAGCAGGAGATACAACAATCACAATGATCGGAAACCTCGTTGACGATCCAGAGCTACGTTTCACCCCATCAGGTGCGGCGGTAGCAAAATTCCGCGTTGCTTCAACACCTCGTTATCTCGATAAGACAACCAATGAATGGAAAGATGGCGAGAGCCTCTTCCTTCAATGTCAGATCTGGCGTCAAGC
>CAZNUC010000072.1:0-5270 GCA_964576165.1 uncultured Candidatus Planktophila sp.
TTGGACTCTCAGTCGAAAGATTCTTCGCTGACAATCCAATCTTTGAATAAAGTTGCGTTTTTACTGAATCAATATAAAAGTCCCACGGACAGATTGTGCCCGGAGCATTATCTTTACCGTATCGAGCGGGATTTAGGTATCCATCTGTAACTCGGCTATCGGACATTCCTATGTCGACCGCTGGTGAGTGCGATGCAGTTCCACTTGTCGCTATTTGCGTTCCCTCAGCAACTTTGATTTTGACATTTGCATTACACGATTCAACGGTCTCATCAACAGTGCTGTATGAAGAACACTGATAGTCTGATGCTAGAGGTTGAAGTATTGGATTTAAGTTTGTGATGTGCCCAAAGTGTCCTCGAACCTCATCACAGACTGAAAAGAAAATCGCATAATCTATATAGCCGGGGCGCGTGGGAGATAGGTTGTAAGTAACTCTTCGTATTTGAATGATGGTCAAGTCACCTGGAGCAAATATAGGAACTCCATATTCATTCAGCATAAAGCCTGTGTGCTGCTTCGGTAATGGACTTCCTCCAACAGGAGCCAACACTCCAATTGGCGCGACATAACTAATTTTTGACACCTCTACAGGTGACCTTTTGAAAATATTCTCGTTAGAACATTTGCTTAAGCCTGAATTAGTTGAAGGAGTAGCTGAAGGTATTGAGGTAGCGGAAGGTTGCGGTATCGGACCAGAATTTGGAGAACCTGTTTTTACGGGAAGTCCTTTATCCCAAACCAATTTCTTCCCAGACTTGATGCAAGTGAATTTTTTATTTTGGTAAGTTTTAGTGGTCCCTTGCTTTGAACAGGTAGCACCTGCCTTGGGGAGAGTCGTAGAATGGGCGGGAATCAGAGAAAGAGTCAGCAAAAGAGAAAGACTAAGAACCCCTTTTTTCATGTATTAAAGGTTAAACTCTCACTAGAAGAAATAGAAGAAGGTAGGCAGTCATTTGCGCGCATGACTGTCCAAATTGGCTTCCATATTCCCAAATGGCAGACCAATTGACTTAAATGGGTGCTAAGTCGAGAAATTGAGCAAAGAACCTAAGGGAGGAGATCAGGGTAAATTCAAACCCTCACCGCCCACCAGTTAAAAAATTGATTTATCGGGGAAAGGGTAAACTTTGCTCATGTCTGAGACCGGAACAATTGAGCGCCTGCGGGCTTATCGCAAGACTTATATTGCGATGCTGGTCTCATCAGCCCTTAGCCTTATCGCCTCTTTGGTTTTGGCAATCGACGCGGTTAAGTTGGCCGCGCAACCAACTGGCCAACTTTCTTGCGATATCAATGCCGTTCTCTCGTGTGGAACCGTTGCGCGAGCGTGGCAATCACAACTTCTAGGGTTTCCAAATTCATTTCTTGGTTTAATGACTGAGCCAGTTGTCATCACAGTTGCTGTTGCCGGTCTTGGACTTGTCGCCTTCCCACGTTGGTTTATGCGCGTAGCTCATATTGTTTATGGTGCTGGTTTAATCTTTGCTCTCTGGTTATTGTCACAATCACTCTTTGTTATCAATTCACTCTGTCCTTGGTGCCTCCTGGTAACAGGATCGACAATTACAGTCTTTTCGACAATCACACGAGTGGTCTTACTAGAAAATGTCTGGAATTTCGCCCCTGAACGCCAAGAGAAAATTGTCTCTTTCTTAGAAAGAGGCTGGGGTCGAGTGTTCTATGCTGGCTCGTATGCCACAATCACCATAGTAATTTTCCTAAAGTATGGATACGAGCTTTTCAATTGAACGAACTATTTCGTGAGGGGAAGCCATGAAGGCCACACTGCGCGAACAACACGCGATTCTTAACATCCAGAACTTTGACTTCACACACTCAACTCTGACCAATAAAGCGGCCAACCTCCCAGAGATTGCTGCAATTAACTCACTGACTATCAAAGCAAATAATGCTCGCGACTTGCGCATTGCTGCAGAGACAGAACATAACGATGTGAAGCGAGAGCTCTTGCGCGCAGAAGGTGATGTTGAGCAGATTGTTACGCGTATTAATCGCGATGAGACCCGTCTTGCTTCGGGTACCCCCTCACCGAAAGAGTTAGAACAACTCCAGCACGAGATTGGCACCCTGAGTGTTCGCCGGGCAGAACTTGAAGAGATTGAACTTGAGATCATGATGCGCATTGATGGTATTAAGGCCCGCATCGCTGAACTTTCTGAGCAGGAGAGCGCACTCGCGGCAGAGATCACTGAACTAGAAATTAAAAAGGCAAATGCTCTAGCGGTAATAAATACAGATCTTGAGGCAACTGCCCGTGATCGTGCATCTGAAGTGGCAAATATTAGCGCTGAGCTTGTCGCACTCTATGAGAAAATTCGTGCGTCAAATAATGGGACTGGGGCCGCAGCACTTGTTGGTAATCAATGCAAAGGCTGCCACTTAACTGTAAACAATATTGAGCTACAGCGCATTGCATCGTTAGCAGAAGATGAAGTCGTTCGCTGCGAGGAATGTCGTTGCATTTTGGTGCGCGGGCTTTAAGAGATGGCACGTTCATTTAAACTCACCGCAGATGGTGGCTCAAGGGGAAATCCCGGGCCAGCAGGATATGGCGCAGTAGTTACTGAAAATGGAAAGATTGTTGCCGAACTCTTTGATGTCATCGGAGTCGCCACAAATAACGTTGCCGAATACAGCGGATTACTCGCTGGGCTGACTCACATTCACGCTCTTGATCCAGCAGCAAAGGTAGAGGTTGCGATGGATTCAAAGTTAGTTGTTGAACAGATGTCGGGTCGCTGGCAGGTAAAGCATGCCGATATGCGCGAGCTTGCAAAGAAGTGTCGGGATGCACACCCTGGCACTCTTGTGACCTATAAGTGGATTCCGCGCGATGAAAATTCACATGCTGATCGCTTAGCTAATAAAGCACTCGACGGTGGACAAGCAAATGAACCAGCGATTGTGATTCAAGAGAATTACCTCACCGATCGCCTGCGCAGTAATGAAGATCCCACCATGATTTATTTCGTGCGCCATGGCGAGACAATTCTGACCCCGCTACGTAAGTTCTCAGGTACTGGCCCCCTTAATCCAGAGTTAACTGCAGAAGGGCTAGAGCAAGCAGCAACTGTTGCCAAAGAGATTGCAAAAATAAAACCAGATGTACTCATCGCCTCTCCACTTCAGCGCACGCGCCAGACAGCAGAGGCGATTGCTAAAGAAACAGGACTACCGATTGTCTTTGATGAGATCTGGTACGAACTCTCATTCGGTAACTGGGATGGACTTACCAATGATGAAGTTCGTGAGAAGTATCCAGAGGATTACCAAGGATGGCTTAACTCATCTGCTTTCAAACCCGGCGGGGGAGAGTCTTATGATCAGGCTCGTATTCGCGTCGAAGCTGCAATGGAAAAGTTGTTAGCTGAATATCCTGGGCAGAAGGTCTGCGTTGTTACACATAACGGAGTCATCAAGAGCGCTGTTAGCGTCGCACTTCATGCACCGCACGATGCCGTCTTTCATATGGATGCAACACCTTGCTCGATCACATCGATATCAATGTGGCCTTCAGATGGTTTACGTGCTCTCCGCAGTTTTTCTGAAGGCGGACATTTTCGCTAAATTCCTGAGGCGTGACCTTCACAGCGAGGATCTGATCCAAAAGCGTAGGTCCCGTTTGCAAGAACTTCCATTAGTTGAACTGAAGATCCATGTCCCCAGGCTGCAAGAGGAGCAACTTCATGTCCCTTGCCTCTAAGTTCCTCAATAACATGAGCGGGCACTCGATCTTCAATCTGTAAAACTCCCAGCCCTGACTCTTCTTCTGAACTCTGTCCAGGTGCATTCAGGTGCTGCCAACGAGGTGCTTCTACTGCTTGTTGAACATTTAACTTGAGGTCGATGATATTGGTCAGCAATTGCAGATTGGTCTGTACCTGAATATTGGCACCGGGCGTTCCACCTACGAGATATAGAGATCCATCTGCTCGCACAGCGGTAAATGCATTGAGCGTATGCGCGGGGCGTTTACCTGGGGCGATGATGTTTGGTGATGCTGGATTAAGTGAAAAACCAGTGAGGCGATTATTTAGAAGGATTCCAGTCTCAGGAATAACCCATGAGCTACCAAAACCATGGAATACCGATTGAATCCATGAAACAGCATTACCTTGTGAATCTGAAACTAAGAAGTATGTCGTATCGCTACCTTCACTCACAGGGTCAATATCAACTCCAGCGCATTCCATCGAAATCGCCTCAACGCGCCGATCAATGTGAGCCTTTGACAATATCTTGTCAGTATTAACAGTAATAAATTCCGGATCACCTAGAATCTCATTGCGAT
Organism: uncultured Candidatus Planktophila sp.; assembly: GCA_964576165.1. Taxonomy (GTDB): domain Bacteria; phylum Actinomycetota; class Actinomycetes; order Nanopelagicales; family Nanopelagicaceae; genus Planktophila. The sequence goes on from CAZNUC010000072.1 coordinate 4,316, forward strand.
CTGCAAAAGCAACCTTCTTTGATTCAACACCAATGTGAATTCGATCAGTTTCAGATAGCCCAGCGATATCAAATCTCTCATTGATCAAGAGTTCTTCCATCAAGATCATTCCCTGAGTCGGAGGAGGCTGCCCATAGATCGTGATGTCGCGATATTTGACCGAGAGCGGTTCAAGCACTCGCGTGGCGTGTGCCTTAAGGTCGTCATGGTTAAACCACCCCTTTGAACCCTTTACCAGTTGATCAGCAATTCGACCTTCATAGAAAGCCGCGCGACCTCCTGCTGCAATTTCCTTGAGTGAGTGCGCAAGATCTTTTTGCACAACGAGATCGCCTATCTTTACAGCAACGTCAATTCCCATACTTGCAAACATCTGAGTATCAGGAGCTATTGCAAGATGCCCTTCGATTCGACGAACAAATCCAGCATTCGCTGGGAATCCGTTTTCAGCGTAATCAATTGCCTGCGCTAGCAACTGCGAGAATGGCAACGTTCCATAACGTGCATGCGCCTCAAACCATGTCGAAACTAAACCTGGGACAGTTCCAGACTTATATCCATGCAGCGGGATTCCATCGGCATAGTTTTCAGGAGTTGCAGCGTGTGAACCCTCGCCGCTGCCATTAAATGCCAGATTACTTTTGCTCTTTGCGTGATGGGTGACAAGAAAGGCATCCCCACCAAGGTGTGAAGCTCCCGGCTCAACAACACATATGACCGCACTCAGAGCAATCGCGGCATCGATAAATGAGCCGCCCTCTTTCAAAATTGAGATTGCCGCACTGACCGCCAGCGGCTGGCTCGCCGCAGCCCCACCTTTGCGAGCGTAGACAACGCTTCTTCCTGTTTGCATCCGTGAACTCTGGCTTATTCAGGTGCTGATTACAAGAACTTAACCGATGCAAGTATCCTTTACTAAGAAGAGTCGCCCGGATCACCGCGTTACCGCTGGATT
>CAZNUC010000073.1:0-5181 GCA_964576165.1 uncultured Candidatus Planktophila sp.
AGAATTGGATGCGAAAGTTATGAAACTCAAATGAGCTCGTCAGAATTATGAGGTCGTTCAACTAAGGCTCGCATTCACATTCGTATGTGGGCCAAGACAGGAGAAATGTGTCAAAGGTCCGCGTACATGAGTTGGCAAAACAACTCGGCATGGAGAGCAAGGAAGTTCTTGCAAAGCTCCAAGAGATGGGCGAATTCGTCCGTTCAGCATCATCAACAGTAGAAGCACCAGTTGTTCGCAAACTTGTCGCTCTCTATCCAGATGCAAAACCTGCTGAAGAGAAAAAACCAGTAAAGAAGGCAGCTGCCAAAAAGAGCGTTGCCAAAAAGAGCGTTGAAGTTGATCCCGCCCTCGCCGCTGAATTAGCAGCAGAGCTTGGCGTAGATCTCAATGCCTTAAAGGCATCTCGCGCCGCAGCAGAGGCAGCAGCGGCAGTACCGACTTCGCAACTTCCAGATGAGAGTGCACCTGCAGCAGAAGCACCAAAGCCAGCACCTCGTCCTGGAAACAATCCCTTTTCAACAAGTGGGTCTACAGGTAGCGCAGTTCCACGTCCTCCGCGTCCTGGAAACAATCCATTTTCTACTGGTGGCGCGGTTCCTCGTCCACCTGCACGTCCACAAGGAAGCACCGGAAGTGGCGCACCTCGTCCAGGAATGGCAGGACCTCGTCCAGGTTCTGTTCGTCCAGGATTTGCAGCGCGTCCATCTTCTTCACGTCCTGCCGGTGGTGCAGGTGCACCAGGTTCAGCTTCACAATATCCACCGCGCACCGGAACAGGTGCACCAATATCAAGTAGTCCATATCGTTCAGGTGGACCATCGACTCCAGGAACACCAGGTCGTGCACCAAGTGGTGGTCCAGGTCGTGGCGGTCCAGGTCGTGGCGGCGCAGCGGGAGCATTCGGAAAGAATGCAAGTAAATCTTCTAAGCGCAAACCAAAATCAAGAAAAGCGTTGCGTGATGAATTCGACAATATGCAAGCGCCAAAACTTGGCGGCGCAGTTATTCCTCACGGTGATGGAAAGACGCAGGTACGTATGCGTCGCGGTTCATCTCTTGCTGACTTTGCAGAAAAGATCAATGCAGATCCAGCAGCCCTTGTTGCAGCCCTGTTCCACCTAGGTGAAATGGTTACTGCTACACAGTCTGTTGATGCTGACACCTTTGAAATTCTTGGTGCACAACTTGGATACGTAATTGAAGTTGTCTCACCTGAGGATGAAGATCGCGAACTTTTGCAAGACTTTGATATCGACCTTGCTAAGGAGATGGAAGAGCTTGATCCTTCAGAGCTAGTGGCTCGACCACCTGTTGTTACAGTTATGGGTCACGTCGATCACGGTAAGACAAGCTTGCTCGATGCCATCCGTAAGACCGAAGTACTCAAGGGTGAGGCTGGCGGAATTACTCAGCATATTGGTGCTTATCAAATTCATCATAATCACGACAGTGTCAATCGCGCGATTACCTTTATTGATACACCAGGTCACGAGGCGTTCACCGCGATGCGTGCACGTGGTGCAAAGGTGACAGACATCGCCGTCCTTGTGGTCGCAGCAGATGATGGAATCATGCCTCAGACAATTGAAGCGCTGAACCATGCTCAAGCCGCTGATGTTCCAATCGTTGTTGCCGTGAACAAGATTGATAAGGAAGGCGCGAATCCAGATAAGGTTCGCCAACAACTTACCGAATACAACTTGATTGCTGAAGAGTACGGCGGAGATACAATTTTCGTAAACGTCTCTGCAAAGGCGGGGCAGGGAATCGATCAACTTATCGAATCCATTCTCCTTACAGCAGATGCTGCAATTGATCTACGCGCAGTTGCCGATGATGATGCACGAGGAGTTGCAATCGAAGCTCACCTTGATCGCGGTCGTGGCCCAGTGGCGACAGTTCTCGTCCAGCGCGGAACACTTCGCGTGGGTGATGCCATTGTTGCGGGTGGATCATTTGGTCGCGTGCGAGCGATGCTCGATGAGGATGGAAATAACGTTGAAGAAGCCGGTCCATCTCGTCCAGTTCAGGTTCTTGGATTTACTTCGGTACCAAGTGCTGGTGATACTTTCCTTGTCGCAGATGAAGATCGCACTGCTCGTCAGATTGCTGAGAAGCGTCAGGCAGCAGAGCGAAATGCACAACTCGCGAAGGCTCGTAAGAAGGTCTCACTCGAAGACTTCATGGAGCAATCGAAGATCTCAACCCTTAACCTCATTCTTAAGGGTGACGTTTCAGGTTCTGTTGAAGCGCTCGAAGATGCACTTATGCAACTTGATGTTGGAGCCGAAGTTGACCTTCGTGTAATTCACCGCGGAGTTGGTGCGATCACAAAGAGTGACATCACTCTGGCATCTGCATCTACTGCAGTAGTTATTGGCTTTAATGTGAAGCCAGAACCACAGACAGCGGTCTTCGCTGATCAAGAAGGTGTCGAAGTTCGCTTCTACTCAGTTATCTACCAAGCAATTGAAGAAATTGAACTCTCCCTCAAGGGTCTTCTCAAGCCAGAGTTTGAAGAAGTCATCCTCGGCAATGCTGAAGTACGCGACATCTTCAAATCTTCTAAGGCTGGAAACATCGCTGGTTCAGTTGTTCTTGATGGCATCATTCGTCGAAATGCGAAGGCTCGTCTGCTTCGCAATGGCGAGGTTGTCATGTCTGACCTCACGATCGACTCACTCAAGCGATTTAAAGATGATGCCACTGAGGTCCGTGAAGGATTTGAGTGCGGAATCGGTGTTGGAAATATCAAGGAGATGATGGTCGGGGATACGATCCAGGTCTTTGAAATGCGCGAGATGAAGCGTGCATAACCATGGGCCAATCACACCGCACACAGAAAGTCTCTGATCGCATCAAAGTTGTTGTCGCGCAGGTCCTTGAGACAAAAATCAAGGATCCGCGACTTGGCTTTGTAACAGTTACCGATGCTCGAGTTACGGGCGACCTGCAGAGCGCATCAATCTTCTACACAGTTTTAGGTGATGAAGATGCTCGCGCTGCAACTGCTGCAGCGCTAGAGAGCGCAAAGGGTGTTATTCGCTCTGCGGTAGGCCGCGATCTACAGACCCGCATCACACCATCAATCGAGTTTATTGAAGATGGTCTTCCAGAGAGTGCTCAAGCAATGGATTCACTTCTCGATCGAGTGCATGCTCTTGATGCTGAAGTAGCAAAACTTCGCATGGGTGCAACACCTACAGCTGAGGATCCTTATAAAGCACCACGCATTATCGAAGATTAAGGCTCGTACAACGTCAATGAGTGATGGCTTTCTTATAGTTGATAAAGAGCCTGCGATGACAAGCCACGACGTTGTGGCAATGGGTCGAAAGGCACTTGGTACTCGCAAAGTTGGTCATGCGGGGACTCTTGATCCCATGGCAACTGGCGTCCTGGTCTTGGGTTTTGGTAATGGCACAAGACTTTTGCAGTACATCACTGATGGCGATAAATCATATGAGGCAACAATTGTGCTTGGTGCATCAACTGTTACAGATGACCATGAGGGTGCAGTCGTAGAATCCCATGATGCAAGCAATGTTGATGATAGGTCAATAGAAAAAATCCTCAACGCAATGGTCGGGACAATTTCACAACGTCCTTCCTCAGTTTCTGCCGTTAAAGTTGGGGGAGAGCGAGCCTATGATCGAGTGCGTGCTGGTGAAGTTTTTGAATTAGCACCTCGTACGATCACGATTTCTTCACTGAATATTCTAGAAATTAGACATTTAGATCACACAACTGAAGTCGATATAGATGTGACATGTTCTGCTGGAACTTTTATTCGTGCAATCGCTCGTGATTTGGGGAATGAACTCAGCGTTGGTGGGCATCTTCGCGCACTCAGGCGGACGCGCGTTGCAGGATTCGCACTCGATGTCGCAACCACAATCACGGATTTAAAGGCTAAGACTTTCACCGCCCTTGATCTCACCGAAGTAGCGCGTCGGACATTTGCGGCCAGAGAGCTTACGGTAGATGAAGTTCATGAACTCTCCTTCGGTCGTTCGCTCTCCCCATCTCTGACGCAAGCGATTACTGCGGCGATTTCACCTGAGAACATTCTGATTGCGCTATTGAAAAATGATGGTGATAAGGCAAAACCAGTTGCAGTTTTTGCAGCCGCACACTGATTAGACAATAATGCTACCTATGAGCACCCCAGAATCTCACGTCGTCGTCATCGGCGTATTTGATGGAGTACATAAAGGTCATCAAGAGATACTTACCCGTGCGAAAGTGGTAGCAGATGGTCGAGAGATTATTGCTCTCACCTTTGATCCTCATCCCACTGTGATTTTTGCTCCCGATCGTGCTCCATCCTTGCTGACAACGTTGGCCGATCGTGTCGAGCTTTTAAAGATTCATGGAGCAGATCGCGTGGCTGTTCTTAAATTTACATCTGAGTTCGCAGCAATGTCCCCAGAAGATTTTGTAAAAAGTATTCTGCTTGGTCAACTGCAGGCCTCAACTGTCATTGTTGGGCAAAATTTCACTTATGGATACAAGGCTGCTGGAAATGTTGCTTCACTAGTTCAATCGGGCATAGAAAATGGCTTCAGAGTGATCGCTCAGGATTTAAATGTGAGTGAAGGCGAAATCATCTCGTCAACAAGGATTCGATCTCTCGTGACTAGAGGAAGCGTTGAAGAAGCGCGCACACTTCTAGGTCGCCCGCATCGCTTGGATGGCATTGTTATTCATGGAGAAAAGCGTGGGCGAGCGATTGGTTATCCGACTGCCAACCTTGGCAAGATTGAAGGACAAACTATTCCGGCGGATGGTGTGTATGCGGGCTGGCTTACTGTAGGAATTAATTATTGGCCTGCTGCGATCTCCATCGGAACTAATCCAACATTTGAAGGAGAGAGAGGACGTTCAGTTGAAGCGTATGCCCTCGATCAAGAAGGACTCGAGCTCTATGACAAGAACGCTTCAATCGAGTTCGGTTGGTATTTGCGGCCAACGTTGAAATTTGATGGGCTCGAACCTCTATTGGCGCAGATGAAGATCGATTGTGATCAGGCGAGAAAACTGACCGAGGCCTAAACGATCCATCTGCACGCCTGAAAAAGCCTCGATTTCATCAATGGCGCGTGAACGGGTAAAGTTAGCCACGTCCAACGAGAAAGTGATTTCCCGTGAATCAAACCGGGAAGCCTCTTGAACAGT
>CAZNUC010000074.1:0-5170 GCA_964576165.1 uncultured Candidatus Planktophila sp.
ACATGACCAAGTTGCCTTCAGCAATCTGGGTTGTCGATACCAAGAAGGAGCACCTTGCAGTTGCCGAAGCTAAGAAGCTCGGTATCCCTGTTATTGCAATCCTTGATACCAACTGTGATCCAGATGAAGTTGATTTCAAGATTCCTGGTAACGATGATGCAATCCGTTCAATCGAATTGCTTACACGTGTCATCACAGATGCAATCGTTGAGGGCCTCAAGGCTCGCACAACGACAACATCTGCAGATGTAAAGCCAGTTGAGGCAGCAACTGCAGAGACTGCAACTGCTGATCTTGAGGCTGCGATCCTAGAATCTGCAGCTCCAGCAGAAACTCCGGAGGCGTAAGAATTGGCTAACTACACAGCAGAAGATGTAAAGCGTCTCCGCGAAGCAACCGCTGCCGGAATGCTTGATTGCAAGAAGGCTTTAGATGAAGCAGATGGCGATTACAACAAAGCCCTCGACATCATCCGCGTTAAGGGACTAAAGGGCGTAACAAAGCGCGAAGGTCGTCTGACTTCAAACGGTCTAGTTGTTGCACGTGTTTCAGGTGGTGTCGGCGTAATGCTCGAACTCAACTGTGAGACAGATTTCGTTGCAAAGGGTGAGCGTTTTATCGCTCTCGGTGATGAACTCGTAGAGCACCTGCAATCAGCTAAGAGCGCAGATGTTGAATCATTCCTTGCCTCAACAATGGCAAATGGAAAGACAGTGCAATTCGTTATTGATGAAGGTAACGCCACGCTGGGTGAAAAGATTGAGATTCGTAACGTTGCAGTGATCGAAGGACCAGTTGGTCTCTATCTTCACAAGACCAGCCCGGATCTTCCACCACAGGTAGGCGTTCTCGTCTCACTTGCAAAGGAAGCGGCAGAAGTTGGTAAGGATGTTGCGCAGCACATTGCAGCATTTGCACCAAAGTTTGTTCACCGTGATGACGTACCTGCAGATTTGATCGAGAACGAGCGCCGTGTTGCAGAAGCGACAGCGCGCGAAGAGGGGAAGCCAGAAGCCGCCCTTTCAAAGATCATTGAAGGTCGCGTGACTGGCTTTGTTAAGGAAGTTAGCTTGCTCGAACAGGCATTTGCCAAAGATGCCAAGAAGACCGTGCAGCAGATCCTTGATGAGGCAGGAACCGCCGTCAAGAAGTTCCACCGTTTCCGCGTAGGTCAGTAGACTTACATAACGCAGTATTAGAGTTGAAAGGAGCACCCGATGCCCGGTACACGAGGTTCGTATCGGAGGGTGCTCCTTAAACTTTCTGGTGAAGTTTTTGGTGGCAAGCAAGGCATCGGTGTTGATCCCGATGTTTTAGCAGATGTTGCAAAGCAGATTTCAGCGGTAGTCCGCGAAGGAACCCAGATCGCAATTGTTGTTGGTGGCGGTAACTTCTTTAGAGGAGCCGAACTCTCAGAGCGTGGCATGGAACGTTCTCGCGCTGACTACATGGGAATGCTCGGCACGGTTATGAATTGTTTAGCGCTCCAAGATTTTCTTGAGAAAGAGGGCGTGGATACTCGCGTCCAGACAGCGATCACCATGGGACAGGTCGCAGAGCCATATGTTCCACGCCGTGCAATTCGCCACCTAGAAAAAGGTCGTGTCGTAATTTTCGGAGCTGGTGCGGGAATGCCATTTTTCACAACCGATACAGTTGCAGCCCAACGAGCACTTGAAATTGGCGCAGAGGCGTTACTTCTTGCAAAGAGCGGTGTGGATGGCGTCTATAACGCAGACCCTCGTAAGGATCCGAGTGCAACTAAGTACGATTCAATTTCATACGATGAAGTTCTCCAGAAGTCACTGGCTGTGGCAGATGCTGCAGCATTTAGCCTCTGTCGCGAGAACGCCCTCCCAATCGTGGTCTTTGACCTCATGACGGCAGGAAATATTGGTCGTGCAGTGCGTGGCGAAAAGATCGGAACGCTCGTTGCATAAGCAACAAGTTGATACCTTTAAGACCTCTACTGACGGGATGGAAAAACCATGGCAGATATAGCAACGCTTTTAGCCGATGCTGAATCGAAGATGAATAAGGCAGTTGAGGTCGCTAAAGATGACTTCGGTGCTATTCGTACCGGCCGTGCCCACCCTGCCATGTTCAATAAAATCATGGTCGATTACTACGGTACCTATACATCTTTGTCACAGTTAGCAACGATTCAGATTCCGGAATCACGTATGGCAGTGATTTCACCTTTTGATAAGGGTGCAATGACCGGGATTGAAAAGGCGATCCGCGATTCAGATCTTGGAGTTAACCCACAGACCGATGGCGTTGTCATCCGCGTAAATTTCCCACAACTCACCGAAGAGCGCCGTAAGGATTACATCAAAGTCGCTAAAACCAAGGCAGAAGATTCCAAGATTTCAATGCGCAATATTCGACGCCATGCCAAGGAAGCGATGGAAAAGTTAGAGAAAGATGGCGATATCGGTAAAGACGATGTTGCTCGCGGTGAGAAAGAGTTAGAGAAAATCACAGCCGAGCATGTTGCAAAGATTGATGATCTACTTAAGCATAAGGAGACTGAACTTCTCGAGGTCTAGAGAGTTCCTACATTCCTGTGAGTGATTTACATTCCATAAACGAAGCGATCAACAAGCGCGCTGGACGCAAACTGCTGCCATCAATCTTTGTTGGGCTTGGAATTATCGCATTAATCTGGGTTTCACTTGTTTTTGAGCGGGTAATTTTCGCAGCTCTTGTCTCTATCGCTTTGATATTGGCTATTCAAGAGCTCTCACGCGCACTTACCTCTGTCGGATTTGTAAATTCATTTAGAACTTTGGCGGTTGCAGTCTTCGCAATTTCAGCGTCCACCTGGTTTGCAGGGATCAATGGCTTGGCAGTTTCAACAGCGGCAAGTTTCACTGCCATTCTTCTTCTCTCACTGCGTCACGGAACCGAAAACTTCATTAAACGCGCAAGTTCAACAGCACTCGCCCTTCTCTATCTTCCCTTTCTCGGCGGCTTCATTATCTTGATCGCGCGCCCTGACAATGGCTTGGCCGCGGTCATGACATTTTTGGTCTTGATTGGTTGCAATGACACCTTCGGATACCTCGTCGGTGTATTGATAGGAAAGCATCGTTTTGCACCGAATATCAGCCCCAAGAAATCTGTTGAAGGTTTAATCGGGTCAATCATCGCAACCTCTGTCGGTGGAGCGCTGGCATTTCACTACATTTTAGAGAATGACTATCGCTACGGAATTGCGGCAGGGCTCATGACAGTTTTCACAGCAACCTGTGGTGATCTCATTGAAAGTGCGATGAAGCGGGATATGTCCCTGAAGGATATGGGAACTTTATTGCCAGGTCATGGCGGAGTCCTTGATCGCATTGATTCTGCGATCTTTTCTGCCCCTGCTATCTATATCGCTCTTGAACTCGTCAAACGGTTCTCATGATTGAAATCCCATTAGTTTTTGATGAACCACCTCAGAAGAAGAAAGCCCCCAAGCACATTGCTGATCTTTCACCGGCTGAGCGCAAAGTGTGGGCGGGCGAACTTGGCTTCCAACCATTTCGCGCATCTCAAGTAGCGACACATTACTTTACGCACCTATCCAATAGCCCAGAGCAGTGGAGTGATATCCCAGCCGATCAGCGAGATGCGATCGCAGAGGCAATGACTCCAAAACTTATTGAACTTGTGACAACGCGTACCACCGATGGGGGAATGACAAGAAAAGATTTGTGGAAACTCCATGATGGGGTTTTAGTTGAGTCAGTTCTGATGCGTTACACCGATCGCGTGACTGTATGTATTTCATCTCAAGCCGGATGTGGAATGAACTGCCCATTTTGCGCCACCGGCCAAGCAGGACTTACGCGAAATCTCACAGCTGGTGAGATCACAGAACAGATAGTCGCTGCAGCGCGTGCTTGCCTAGATGGCGAACTTCCAGGTGGTCCGACACGTCTTTCAAATATTGTCTTTATGGGGATGGGCGAACCACTTGCTAATTACAACGCAGTGGCGCGCACACTTCATAACATCACAGATCCAAATCCAGATGGACTTGGAATTAGCGCTCGCTCGGTGACTGTTTCAACAGTGGGGCTTGTTAACGGCATTGAGAAATTGATGAACGAGGGCATTAACTGCACCTTGGCCGTCTCACTTCATACCCCTGATGATGAACTCCGCGATACTTTAGTTCCAATTAATAATCGATTTAATGTTCGTGAAGTTTTGGCCGCCGCCGATGCTTTTGAGAAGAAGACTGGCCGCCGCTATTCCATTGAGTACGCACTGATCAGAGACATTAACGATCAATCGTGGCGATCAGATTTACTCGGACGCTTACTTAAAAGTCGTAACGCCCACGTCAATCTTATTCCGCTTAATCCAACCCCTGGATCAAAGTGGACCGCTTCACGCCGCGAGGACGAGGCCGAATTTGTTCGCATCCTTGAAAGTTATGGGGTGCCGGTCACGGTGCGCGATACACGCGGGCGCGAGATCGATGGGGCATGTGGTCAATTGGCGGCTGCCGAAAAGGGTAAGGAATAAGTAGACTCGTTGCCATGGATATTCGTGAAGCAGCAGCAGCCTATGAAAGTTCAACACAATTTTTTCTCAACCTTGCACGCGGTGTGACACCTGAACTTCTTGATGTGCACCATGAAAATGGTTGGTCTGCTCGCCAGATCATTCACCATGTCGCTGATTCTGAGGCGCAGTCTTATGTGCGAATTCGCAGATTAGTAGCAGAGCCAGAAGGTAGCGTGATCCAGGGCTATGACGAGGGAGTCTGGGCGGAATGTGAAAAGCTCGGATATAAAGATGCGCCAGTTGAAAATTCAATTGCAGTGTATGCAGCGGTGCGCGCAGGGTCACTTGATGTCCTTAAGCGCTTAGAAGAATCTGACCTATTGAAATTTGGCGAGCATTCAGAGAGCGGAAAGTTCACCATCGAGAAGTGGTTAATAAATTACACAAAGCATCCGCTTGATCATGGCGATCAATTAATTCGAGCAATTAAAGGGCAGGAATAAGTTATGAAAAAACTATCGAACTTCATCAACGGTAAGTCAGTCGATTCAACATCAGGTGAGACAACAACTCTGATCAACCCCGCCACCGCCCAACCATTTGCAACTGCACCAAAGTCGAACGCGGCAGATGTTGATCTTGCTATGAAGTCAGCGGCCGCAGC
>CAZNUC010000075.1:0-5076 GCA_964576165.1 uncultured Candidatus Planktophila sp.
TTACTGAGCAACAATGTGAAGTAGCGGTTGGCCGGATGCATATCTGGCCAATTGCTCTTCTACCAACTTTCGCCCACGCGGTGTAAAGGCTTCACTATCTCCCCCAACGTGTGGAGTGATAATCACATTCTTGGCACTCCATAGAGGGTGACCAGCAGGAAGTGGTTCTGGATCAGTCACATCTAACCCTGCTGTAATGCGACCGGAATTGAGTTCGACAATGAGCGCTTCTGTATCGACAACCGGCCCACGTGCGACATTGATCAGCGCTGCTCCATCTTTCATCGCAGCAAGTCGCTGAGCGTTCATCAAATGATGGGTCTGCTCGGTCAACGGCACGATCAGAATAATCACATCAAAGGTGGGAAGTAATCGATCGAAGTGATCAAAGGTAAGCGAGCCATCGCTACCTGATCGCGTGAAAGCAGTGAGTGTTACCTCAAAATTGCTCAGCATCGCGGCAATTGTTTTTCCAATATTTCCATAACCCACAATTGCTACATTGGAATCGGCCAGAGATGGCTTACGCACGTGAGCCCAACGTCCTTCAGCTTGATCAGCTGCAAAATCCGCAAAGCCGCGACGTGATGCGATCGCTAAAGCAACCGCTAATTCGGCGGTAGATGCATCATGTACACCTGCTGCATTGCATAGCATCACACCTTCTGGGCGAATTTTAAGAACATCATCAACGCCCGCATTCGGAGATTGAATAACTTTAAGGCTCTTCATCTCTGGAATCATCGCAATCGCTGCTGGGCCGCCCATGTAGCGCGGCACGAAGAACTCAATCGAATCCAAGTCACTGGCAGCAGGTGCTATCCCATCTGTTGGTAGATGAGTGATTCCGGTTGGCAGATTGAGATCGCCCCATTGCGTCCAGACTACTGTCATTGATTGCGGCCAGTGATGATTGGATCCCAATCGCTACGAGATGAGTACGGAGTCTCGTACGTTGGCTTATTCACATAACGTGAATAGGTGAAGTTCAGAGTCGCACCTGATCCAGCGGCGAGATCCAAGGTGAGCCATTGTGATTTCACATCGTGAGTTGATGAACTTCCATCGTCGCCTGTTATTGTCACAGTTTCAAAACGGTTCTCACCAAAACTTCCCGCCTGCAGAATTAAGACGCGTGATTGGCTTGTATTCAGGTTAGCAACTACGACGCGAAGTGCATCAGCGCTGACTTGGTCAACCATTGCCGCTACATCATCAGGTAGTCCTGGTCGTGACTTCTGCCCATCAAAGTAACGCACCTTGCCATGTTGCAAACCACCATGAGAAATGTGCATCGGTGCCCCAAAAAGCAGTTGGGCTAAACCTTCAAAGTAGACAGGGTTAAATTCTTGCCAGGCGTGGATGTTATATCCAGGTACGCGCAGATCAAGACCTACAACTACATCTGCAGTCGCTGGATCATAAGAATCCCAGTTGCGCGGATTTCCAGTATTAGAGCGCATCTTATGAAGCTGAATTGCAATCAACTCAAGGTTGGCTTTGAGAATTTCAACCGGGTAATTTGGAAGGTGTCCATGTACAAATTGGAACCATGGCAAAGTGTTTGCAATGTAATGCTTGGTATCTCGCCCAGTTCCTTTCTCTCCCCCAGATACACCAGGAACATAGATCGCATCCCAATTGTTATCACGTGGCAGGGCCATAATGCGATCGAGATCTTCCTGTGCCATTGATGTCGTCCAGATATAGATCATGTGGCGAGCAGAAGGAAGTCGATAATCAGCCCAGCCTGAATCAAAGTGACGATGTGGAACCTTGGTAACACCATCTACTTCTTTACGAAGTGACCAGATGAGATCAAATTGCGAACGTGGCAGATCAAGGTAACTATAATCACCGGTCATCAGCACTGCATTCATAGCAGCGTTGGTAATCGGTTCCATAATCGTCATAAAGCCGTGTGGCCAACGCCATCCGTAATATCCACCCCACCATTTACCGTCGTTAAACTCACCGATTTCACCTGATGTTCCGATGTTATCGGGCATGATGCCGCCATTTCTATCGCGACGATCCATCCATGCCTTGATGTAATCCAGGGCGATTTCTTTCGTTGATTCATCATGTGAATACATATATGCGTGGGTCAGAAGTGATGTTGCGTTGAGATTGAGTGGAACATCTCCACGATTCATTCGTTCATTCATTTTCTTGATCAAGTCGTCATAGACCTCTGGATCAGACCAGTGGCAGAGCATTGATGAGAAATCTGTTTTCACTACATCCTCATACGGCGCTAAGTAATCATCAAGAACGGTGCGATGAGTCTCCCAATCTTCATGGGTAACAACTTGACGTGGACCTTTACTGCCGGTCAGCGGTGAGAGCATCTGCTTCTTCACCGGGTCGTAATTCTTCGCCTCTTTATCTTCTCCGGTATAAAAACTTGCAAAGCGTGCCGCGCGTTGGCGATCAATCAGCGATTCTGGTTTAGTCAGACCAAAGAAGTAGTGATAGAGATATCCCTCACCGTGATGCATCCAATCGTAATATCCATCAAACTCACGATAGATCTGTCCGTACTCAGTCCACTGCAACGTGATTGCATCCCACATTTTTCGCGCTAATTGATAAACCTCTTCACTTCCACCAATACTGTAGAAGAGCGCAAGGTTCATAAATGCTTCATATGGATCATCAGAGCCATCCATACTTGGCCACACATCACGCCAAATCAGCGAGCCATCACTTCGCGTATAACGTGCGACAAATTCAGGCGCAGCAGCATTGAGCTTGTCGATGATCTCTCGCTCTAAGTGAGCCCACTCCCCTGGAGTAGACGGTGTTGTAATTGCAATACGCGGATGATTCGATGAGGTCATTTCGAAATCGTATAGGATCAAAAGCCTGCAATCAATGGTTGAAAGCCCTTGCTAACTCTTTTCCTGCCGCATATACCCAGTGTTCACATTGGCTGATAGCAGAATCAAAGTCTGGGGCGAGATCGACAAGGCTGATGGTCTTCTCGTTCGATTCATTCTTATTTATCCCGCAGACAATCAGAACTGGCCGATCATGATGGGCCGAAACTTTGATTACGTGGCCAACCGCCTTGCCACTAAAGCTCTGCAAATCAAATGAACCTTCACCTGTAATCACGCAATCACTTATCTTTATTTTTTCTTCGAGTCCGATGAGACCTGCAATCATCTCAACGCCGCTCACAATTGTTGCGCCAAGTAAAGTAGATAGTCCAAAAGAGACTCCACCCGCTGCGCCAAAACCTGGATGATCATCAACTCCACTGACTTCAAGAAGATGCGACAAACCCTTATCAAGTAGCTCTACCTCCGCAGCATCGGCACCTTTCTGTGGGCCGAATACATGAGCCGCTCCAGCAAGCCCTACCAACGGTGATTGCACATCAACTAATACTTTAATTCCGCGACGTGGAAGATCAAGATCTTGTGGTCTGACAATAGTTTGAATGGTCTGTAGTGATCCCCCACCAAGTCTCACAGCAGCACCTGCTTTATCACGAAAATCAAAACCAAGGGCTGTCAATGCACCTATGCCGCCATCTGTCGAAGCCGATCCACCAACTGCAATTAAAATCTCATTAACACGCTGATCACCGAGGGCGGCCTTTATTGCCTGACCTAATCCAAAAGAATGTGCACCTAGCGGATTTAACGTCTCTACTGTTGTAATTCCACAGAGAGTCGCCATCTCAATAACTGCCATATCGCCGTTTACCAATAACCAGGTTGCGCCGTGTTCGATACCGGTTGCACCTTGCACGCGAATCGGGATGCGTTTTGCGCTATCAACAACTTCTTCAATGCAATCTAACGTTCCTTCTCCCCCATCGGCAAAAGGTAGGCAGTCGATCACATCATCGCTTCTGACTTCATGCCAGCCGCGTGCTAAAGCATTTGAAACTTGGCGACTTGTGGCACTGCCCTTAAAGGAGTCTGGAGCAATAAGAATTCTGGCCACAGCGACACTATAGAGGCGGGACTTAACCTTTTGTCGGCTTGTAGCTAGCTTTCTTAATTCCAGGCTTAGGAGCAGGCGTTGGCTTTACACCCTTTACAGAGACAGTCTGTTTCGTAGAAATCCCAGTTATAGCCTGCTTGATCTCGGTGACGCTAGGGAACTTCTCGTCATTTCCCTTATCGAGTGCAGTAATTCTGCACTGTCCATTTGAGATTCCTGTGACGCTGACTGAGTACTTTCCGGTTGCTTTGTTAAATGTTGCTGACACCCTGCAAACTTGAGGCGTCTGTGAAAAGACTTTCAATCCGATAGCAAGTTCAGGATCTTTGATTGCCTTTGATCCTTCTTGATCAAATAATGCGACTGCAAATTTGAATGGACCCGTACCTTTAAACGCTGCAAGCTTAGGAACAGTAATTTTTGTCAGCACCTTTTCGGGAGCGGTCTCCACAACTGGTGCATCAATAACTTTCACCTGCTTTTGGGTTGTTAGTTCTACAGGTGCTGACTCTGTGAGTACAGATGGTGGGATGACAACTGGAACAACAACAATGGCGGTCACAGTTTCAGTCTGCTTCTTCTCTTCAACTACTGGCGCAGGAATAAAGACAGGTGCTGGCGCTGGTGCTGGAATAACGACAGGTGCTGGTGCTGGAATAACGACTGGTGCTGGTGCTGGTGCTGGAACAAAGAAGATCACTGGTGCAGGTGGCGAAACAACAATCGGTGCTGGTGCTGGTGGCGCAACGACAATCGGCGCTGATGCTGGTGGCGCGACGACAATCGGCCCTGGTGCTGGTGGCGCAACGACAATCGGTGCCGGTGCTGGATTTGGAGTAGGCGTTGGTTCTGGCGTTGGAGTTGGAGTAGGCGTTGGCCCAGAGTCTGGAACTCTCACTTCTGGCTCAGGTGTTGGTGTTGGAGTTGGTGTTGGTGTTGGAGAAGGCGTTGGCGTTGGAGAAGGTTCCGGTGTTGGTGTTGGAGAAGGTGTTGGTGTTGGTGTTGGAGAAGGCGTTGGCGTTGGAGTTGGAGAAGGTTCCGGTGTTGGTGTTGGAGTTGGAGTTGGCGTTGGGGAAGGTGTTGGTGTTGGCGTTGGGGAAGGTGTTGGTGTTGGCG
>CAZNUC010000076.1:0-4986 GCA_964576165.1 uncultured Candidatus Planktophila sp.
TCTTCTACAGTGATAACGCCATCTTTGCCGACCTTATCCATCGCCTCTGCGATGAGATCTCCGATGGTGCGATCCTTGGCAGAAATAGTTGCAACATCTGCAATCTGTGCGCGATCCTTTACCGGGATAGCGATCTCGTGCAGCTTCTTCGAAACGGCTTCAACGGCTGCTTCGATTCCAAGCTTGAGATCCATTGGCTGAGCACCGGCGGCAAGGTTTCGAAGACCTTCCTTAACCATAGCTTGCGCCAAGACGGTCGCAGTTGTTGTTCCATCACCTGCAACATCGTTTGTCTTTGTTGCAACTTCCTTAACAAGCTGTGCGCCCATGTTCTCGGCAGGATCTGAAAGTTCAATTTCTTTTGCGATAGTGACACCGTCGTTGGTAATAACGGGTGCGCCAAATGTTTTAGCGATCACAACGTTACGACCCTTAGGACCGAGTGTTACCTTGACTGTGTCGGCAAGAATATTGACGCCACGTTCCATCGCACGACGAGCATGCTCGTCGAAATCTAGAATTTTTCCCATCGCTTAGCGCTCGATAACTGCGAGAACGTCGCGGGCTGAGAGAACGAGGTACTCGTCGTTGTTGTACTTCACTTCGGTTCCGCCGTACTTGCTATAAAGAACGACATCGCCAACCTTGACATCCATTGGAACGCGCACGCCATCATCAAAGCGGCCTGGGCCAACTGCAAGGACTACGCCTTCTTGTGGCTTCTCTTTGGCGGTATCTGGGATAACCAAACCTGATGCTGTGGTGGTCTCAGCCTCGTTGGTCTTTACAACGATGCGGTCTTCAAGTGGCTTAATGGCAACGGCCATGGTCTTACTCCTTTTGCTATTAGCAGTGTGAGGTTGAGAGTGCTAACGCTAAGACTAGGCAAGGGATCGACGGCTCGCAAATCGAGAGGGGGTCCCGCCGGCAGATCGAGAGCTAGAGGCTGATCGCCTCAACGGGCATCGATGAGCTGGCATCAAAGGCCAGCGGGCTCGCTGGGCGCCCTGATAGGACCATCAGTGAGCCAAGGCTGGCCACCATCGCCCCGTTATCGGTACATAAAGCCGGTTCTGGGATGGCAAGTGCGATCTTGGCGCGCTCGCAGCGCTGCTCGGCCACCGCCCGGAGCCGAGAATTGGCGGCGACTCCGCCTGCAATTACCAGGCGATCGATCCCGCTCTCTTGACAGGCCCGTACCGCTTTCTGCAGAAGAACATCAACGACTGCTTCTTGGAAAGATGCTGCGACATCTGCCTTTGCAAATGCCGGTGTACTTTCAAGGTATCTCGCAACTGCTGTCTTAAGGCCTGAGAAAGAGAAGTCGTAGGGGCGAGTTTTCCAATCATCACTTGTTGTCAGCCCTCGAGGGAAATCAATGGCGGATGAATTGCCATCTCGTGCAATGCGATCAATGGCCGGTCCCCCAGGAAAACCTAGCTCCAGGATACGTGCGATTTTATCGAATGCCTCCCCTGCCGCGTCATCCATTGTCGCGCCAAGTTTTGTAATCGAGTGCGTGATGTCATCAATTTTGAGAAGTGATGAATGTCCACCACTGACCAATAAAGCGATAGTGGGTTCGACTGCATTTGAATGAGTTAAATAATCAACGCTGATGTGTGCCGCTAAATGATTAACGCCATAAATTGGCCGACCAAGGCCTAGTGCTAGCCCAGCAGCAGTTGATGTTCCAACGAGCAAGGCACCAATAAGTCCTGGACCTGCAGTGACTGCGATTGCATCAATATCGCGAAGTGTGACACCGGCATCAGTCAAGGCTTGCTTCAGTGCTGGTTGGATCGCCTCTAAGTGAGCTCTGCTTGCAATCTCAGGCACTACGCCACCAAAGCGGGCATGCTCATCAACACTTGATGCAATGACGTTAGCCAATAGTGTGCGTCCGGCAACGATTCCAATCGCTGTTTCATCGCACGATGTTTCAATGCCAAGAACTAGCGGGCCTCTCATGTGAGCACCTTGGACATCACCAGAGCATCAATGCCGGCCCCGTAATAATCAGGGCGCTGCGAAATAATCTCAAAGCCTTCGGAGATGTAGAGCGCTTGTGCCGGTTGATTGTTCTTCTCAACCTCGAGAAAAATCTGTGGTGAATTCTTTGTATAGGCCCAATCAATCAAGGATGTCAGCATGTGACGGGCAATGCCGCGCATACGAAGTTCTGGAACGACAGCAATAGTTAAAATATCCGTATCGGCCCCGTCGGCTGCACAGAGCGCACCTGCCCAACCAACAATCTGATGCTTGGCATCACAGGCAACTAAATAATGGCGAGTAATCCCGTTATTTGAAACCTCTTCTTTAAATTGCCCCATAGACCAGGGATCATCTTTGAAGATCTCTTTCTCAAGGGAAGCGACAACAGGAATATCGAGTGCGATCATGGCGCGGTATGTAATCATGATGGTCGATCCGCGGTTGCAACTGCATCGGGTCTGCGCAAATAAATTGGCTCACTCACATTTTGTGATTGTGAGAGTTGAACTAAACGCAACACATCGGGGTAGAGATCGATGATGTATCCAGCAACATCTGCCGGGAAATTAACGGAAGGGCCTTCAACCCTCACACCATTGTGGTACTTGGCCCAGTAAATTTCTTTCCGGCGAGCATCAATTGCAACTGTGTACTCACTTTGTTCAACAACAATCGCATCGAGGGAACAAATACCAAGCACTTCAATATTGCGCGCTGCAGCAAAGGCTCGAGCAAATGAAATACCAACACGCAATCCAGTAAATGGTCCTGGTCCCATTCCGACAACGACACGATCTGGGTTGATACCTGCCGCCAACGCTTGCTTTGCAAGTAGGGCTACAGCATTACCGTGATCGGTTGCGCCATCATGAAATCCCTGCCAGATAATCTGATCATCTTTAACGAGACCAACAATTGTGCGAGAAGTGGAAGTATCAATAACAAGTGCGGTACTCATAACTCAACACCATCCCATCTCGAACCTACGCCAGTGATGGTGACAATCCGCTCGTCGCTACTTCTATCTATCGTGGTTCGATCTATGGTGATCTCAAGTCGATCATCACTGAGCCGAGCAGATTCGATACCACCCCACTCGATCACCGTTAATCCATTTTCGCGTGCGGTATCAAGATCAAGGTCATCAAGGTATGCCGCAGCGTTTCCCGCCTCAAGTAAGCGATAGACATCAACATGAATCAGCGGCATCACACCGTCATGAATTCGTGAGATAACAAAGGTGGGAGAGGTGACATCACTGATATCGAGTGCCTTACCAACACCTTGGACAAAGATTGTTTTTCCCGCACCTAGTGGGCCATTGAGAAGTATGAGATCACCTGGGCGTGCATGCCGAGCAACTCTTTCACCGAGGGCGACCATCGCATCTGCATCTGCAATGCGATAAGTAGCGTGAGTCTGGTTAGGCATAATAGTTAAGGGTAGTAGATGACGAAAGGCCCTGGTTTCCCAGGGCCTTTCGCACTCAATCTATTTCAAGTTATCCGAGCGCCTTAAATGTTGGTACGCGGAACTTGTTGTCATATGACAAGCCAACCTTACGAGCGGTGGTTGTAATCTTGCCACCCGTTGGGAACTTGCCATTTGCAAGTGTTGCAGTCATGAGGTCGGCAGCTGCCAACCACTGAGCTGATGTGAAGAGGCAGTGACCTGTTCCAGCACCTGCTGGTGCCGAGAGATCAGGTGAACCTGTTGCAGTAAACTTGGAGTACTTCGGAGCAGTCTTTGCCCAAAGAGTTACCAAGTTATTTGTAGGGGCCACGTATGAACGTGTCTTCTTTGCATCTGTCATCGCCTTCATCTTTTCAGCAGCAAATTGATCAGCATAGGTATCGATGTACCACTGAACGACTGAAGCTGGGGTGTATTCATCTGATTCAGCCTGAACAATCACGGTTGGTTTTGTGATCTTTCCGCTAAGCCCGATAATTCCCGGAATCTTTGCAACTGCTGCTGTATCTGCAGTCTCACGTGGAGTGGCTGCAAGTGCGCCGATAATGGCTCCAACTGCGTTATTTCCACTCAGTGCGAAGGAGTAGATATCAGCATCCGCTGCAACGCGTGCTGCGTAATCGGTCTTTGTATTGTCATAGACCTTTCCACCAGTAAGCAATTCACCATCTGCGATCAGGAGTGTTCCTGCAACACCGATAGTTCCCATGTTCTGTAAAACTGCAACAGCAGGTGCGATTGCAAGTGGGTAAGTCTCAGCAGTCGCAGCTGAAGGTGCAGAAACTCCATCAACGTTCTTGCTTCGAGTTGGGATTCCAGCCATGAGTCCTACTGTCAGCAACGCTGAACGTGATGGGATTCCAGCTGCTTCAAGTGCCTTACCTGCAGGGCTTGCTGTATCTGGCCATGCACCTGTTGTAAGACCAGCAGATAGCTTGCCTAGAACGACAAGTACCTTACCGATATTTGCGAGTTGCTCTTGTTGACGAATAACTGGATCTGTGGAATATCCACCGACCTTAATTGATGGATCAAAGAGCGCTTTAAAGCCGTAGAGCGCATCACCAAAATATGCCATCAAGGCATCTTGTGGGTTTGCTGCGGGGCAACCAAGAATCACGCCATCGACGAGTTCTGGATTCTTCTCAGCAAGCATCTGCGAATGAAGTGCACCCAAAGATGCGCCCCAAGCGATAACTGACTTAGTTGTTGGGAACTTTGTCTTAAATGTTGCAATCAGTTCCTTATTTGCCGCTAAAGCCTCAGGAGCATTGACACCTTGGCGAGAGAAGCCAGAACCAGCAACGCCATAACCGGCAGCGACTAACTTATTTATCACGCTGAGATCTCCAGATGCAGCGCCAGGTGCTGGCTCTGCAGCATTGGTGATCGTGTAAGGACCGACAGGAGCCAGAGTTGCTGGGATGTTGATCGCTGGGCGAATTCCATGGGACCAGATAAAGACAGTTCCATTGAAGTTAGCGGCTGCGATAAATGTGTATGGAGCACCGTCTG
>CAZNUC010000077.1:0-4650 GCA_964576165.1 uncultured Candidatus Planktophila sp.
TGGGTCGTAACCCATTCACCGGCGAGACAATCAAGATCAAGGCTTCAAAGAAGGCACGCTTCTTGCCTGCAAAGGCTCTTAAGGAAGTTGTTGCTGGAGATCGCAAACTTGCTCCAGCTCCAAAGCCAGAGCCAAAGGTTGTCGCTAAGCCTGCAGCAAAGAAGGCTGCACCTAAGAAGGCAGCGAAGAAGAAGGCTACCAAGAAGGCAGCACCTAAGAAGGCAGCTAAGAAGAAGGCACCTAAGAAGGCTGCTAAGAAGGTAGTTCGTAAGAAGAAGTAATTCTCTTCATAAATAAGGCCCACGCATTACGCGTGGGCCTTATTTTTTCTATCTTTTCTTCTTGAAGGAGCATCCATAACACCTTCAACAGACTTAGAATTGTGACATGTCGAAATCTAGCTCTTCGAGCAAGAAGCCATTAAAGATTCGACTTAATCCTCCACATGGTTACCCACTGGGAATAAATAGAACTTTCCGCATCTGTGCTTCAATCTTGATTCCGATGATGAAACTCATCGCACGGTACGACTATCGCGAAGGCGTCAAAATTCCAAAGACTGGACCAGTGATTGTTGCGTCAAATCATGTCTCTTACATGGATGCTCTGGCACTTGCATTCTTTCTATTTACCAATGGACGTGCTCCACGATTTTTGGGCAAGATTGAAGTTTTCCGGGTCCCTATAATCGGCAGAATTCTTCTTGCCGCGGAGCAGATTCCTGTAGACCGAGAAAGCAAAGAGGCCCGTGTAGCGTTGACATATGCCTTGCAATTACTGGATATGGGTCATCAAGTCGCCGTGTATCCCGAAGGAACGTTAACTCGTGACAGTAATTACTGGCCCATGGTTGCAAAGACTGGGGTCGCTCGTTTGGCGGTGATCTCTAAAGCTCCTGTCTATCCTGCTGCACAGTGGGGAACTCAAGATGTGCTACCTCCGTACAGTAAGAAGTTTAGAATTTTCCCACGCAAGACAGTTCGTTACCGAGTTGGAGAACCTGTCGACCTTTCACCTTGGTACGGGAAAGAAGACGATCTCGTTGCAATGACAGAGGCAACGGCCTTTATTATGGGTGCAATAACCGATTTACTCGAAGAGATTCGCGGTGAGGTGCGACCTAAGGCTATCTTTGACCCGCATACCTCCGAGCTGCCTCGAACAGGCAATTTCAGAAAAGGTGAGAATAAACAATGAGTAAGGTCACCGTCTTTGGCGCAGGCGCATGGGGATCAACCCTTGCGCAAGTTCTCTGCGATGGTGCTAACGATGTCCTTCTGTGGGGGCGCAACAGCGATACAGTTGCTGAGATCAATACATCACATACCAATGAGCGTTACCTCTCGGGCCAAATTCTCCCTACTCAATTAAAAGCCACAACTGATCTAGAAGCAGCATTTGCCTTTAGTGACATTTACGTACTGGCAATTCCTTCAACTCAGTTGCGTGTAACGCTTAACGAATGGAAGCCACGCTTTTCAGCAGACTGCACAATCGTAAGTACTCTCAAGGGCATCGAAGTTTCAACGATGTTGCGAATGACAGAGATTATTGAAGAAATTCTTGGAAAGCATAAAGTCGCACTTCTGACTGGCCCTAACTTGGCAGATGAACTTATCCTGCGCCAACCAGCAGGAGCCGTCGCCGCCTCGACTTCACAAGCCGTTGCCGACCATGTGCGCGAACTCTTCCGCACTCCGTACTATCGCGTCTACACATCGGTAGATCTTCTTGGCTGCGAATTAGCTGGTGCCATTAAAAATGTGATCGCACTTGCTGTAGGAATTTCTATCGGAATGGGTTACGGCGAAAATACCCAGGCAATGCTCATTACTCGTGGACTCAATGAAGTCGCTCGTCTCTGCGCCGCCCATGGTTCAGATCCTCTCAGCGCCGCGGGTCTTGCAGGAATGGGTGATCTTGTCGCAACATGCGGTTCGCCACTTTCGCGAAATCGAACCTTTGGAGAGTTGCTCGGTAAAACAGGTTCAATGGATATGGCGATTGCACAAGGATCGAAAACTGTCGAAGGCGTTGCCTCATCCGGTGCCATTGTTGAGATTGCTCATCGCGTAGGAGTTGAAGTTCCTGTCATTGAAGCGGTTGCAGATATCGTCAACGGCTCACTCACTCCAGAACAGGCACTCACTCGTTTAATGGAGATAACAACCCAGGCAGAGAATTTCATTCGATGACGCTCAAGGTCGCAATCATCTGCGGAGGACGCAGCAGCGAGCATGAAATTTCTTGCACATCTGCCGGCGGGGTCCTTCGTGCGATAGATCGCAATCAGTACGAACCGGTAATGATTGGGATAACCAAATCTGGAAAGTGGACCTTAATTTCTGATGATTTTGACTTCTCGATTCGGGGCGATGTACTTCCTGTAATTGCAGAAGATGGAATACCTGTTGCCATTGGACCTGATGGATTCTCAATCAACGGTGAAAAAATCGCTATTGATATTGTCTTTCCACTTCTTCACGGACCATATGGTGAAGATGGAACTATCCAAGGGTTACTCGAAATTGCAGATATACCTTTTGTGGGTTCGGGGGTACTTGCCTCAGCCGTTGCGATGGATAAATCTTTCGCCAAACCGATCTTTGCAGCCTCTGGTATCGCAGTAGCCGAAGGTTTCGTAGTTCGCGAAGGTGATTGGGCGAAAGAGAAAGTCAAGATTTCAGCTGAGATCGCAACTCTTGGCTATCCAGTCTTTGTAAAGCCTGCCCGCGGTGGTTCAAGTCGCGGCACAACAAAAGTTTCATCAGCAGATCAACTAGATAAAGCAATTGCTGAAGCACATTCATTTGATCCCAAGGCTTTAGTTGAAAGTGAAGTACGTGGTCGTGAAATTGAATGTGCAGTCCTTGAAATTGACGGTTTACCGCGAGCGTCAGTCGTCGGTCAGATTGAGATTGATCCGCAATTTGAGTTCTATGATTTCCAAGCCAAGTATTTACATAGTGCAACAAGCATCACTCTTCCTGCGCCGATTCCTGAGAAGATCGCACGAGCGATTCAAGAGCAAGCGGTAAAGGCCTTTACCTCACTCGGGTGCAGCGGGCTTGCTCGCGTTGATTTCTTTCTCACTCCAGCGGGTGAAGTGATCATTACTGAGCTGAACACAATGCCTGGATTTACCGCGACCTCAGTTTTTCCAAAGATGTGGGAAGCAAGTGGTGTGAGCTATCAAGAAGTAATCTCACATCTGCTTAAGAGCGCCTTGCGGCGAAATAATGGTGTCCTAGGAAATTAAAAGTGAGTAACCGGGCAAGTAAGTGTCCGTGTGATTCCTGGAACTGCCTGTACCTTAGCCAAAATTGTTCGACCAAGATCTTCCATCGAAGGTGATTCAGCGCGCATGATCACATCGTAAGGACCAGTTACGCCTTCAGATGAGGTCACTCCTGGAATCGAACTGATTGCAGTGGCGACCGACGATGCCTTACCTACTTCGGTTTGAATCAAGATATAAACCTGTACTGACATCGATTGGTCCTTTCGTTGCGCATTCAGTTGGTGCGATAACCAAAAGGTACATCATCATCTAGTCTTGGCGCTATGGCTTTTTCTGAGCAAGAGCTCCTTGCACTCGTTTCTTCAGTCTTTGACTCGCACGGTGATCCCAACGTACTTGTCGGTATCGGTGACGATGCCGCAGTTGTACGCGGTTCTGCCCAGCAGGTCATCACAACTGATCTCGCAGTCGAGGACGTTCACTTTAGTAAGCGCTGGTCGAACGCCTTTGATATCGGCCGAAAGGCAACTGCTGCAAATATTGCAGACATATTGGCTATGGGCGCAAAGCCAGAGTACTTAGTTGTTGCGTTGACACTTAAAGGCGATGAAGGTTTAGCAAGAATCGAAGAACTTGCACGTGGAATAAAGAGCGAGGCTGATAAAACTGGCGCAATCGTCGTGGGTGGAGATATATCTCGGGGGAGCGCTCTGTCAATTGCAATCACAGCGATTGGAAGCGTTGATCGGGCAATTACTCGCTCAGGCGCAATCGTTGGGGAAGGCATCTACATCTCATCACTGACCGGATGGTCTGCAGCTGGTCTCTATCTGCTTACTCACGAGATTGAACCGATCCATGCCGTTCATGCAATGGCGCTCAACGAGTTTCGTGCACCAACTCTGGATTACGCTTGTGATTTCACTCGCGCCGGAGCACTCTGCGATACAAGTGATTCTCTTCTGATCTCGCTGGAAGCAATCGCCCTAGCCTCTGAAGTCGAACTCAACATTGATGTATCAGCGATTGAGTCAGCCTATGAGTTTAAGGAACTCTCCTTATTGGCCCAATCGGTGGGTCTCGATGCCTTTGAGTGGATCCTTGGTGGCGGAGAAGATCACGTTTTTGTTGCGACGGGAATTGATTTACCTGGAATTCGAATCGGTTCTGTGAAATCTGGAAAAGGTGTTACTGGAATAGAAATGAAAAAAGCGCCACAGATGTGGCGCCATTTTCAGTAAAGAAAAATTAGCGAGTTACTTTTCCAGCCTTAAGGCATGAGGTGCAGACGTTCTGACGCTTGGTTGATCCGCCCACGAGTGTGCGCACACGCTGAATGTTTGGATTCCAGCGGCGACGTGTCTTCACCTGTGAGTGTGAAACGTTATTACCAAAGCTTGGACCCTTGC
>CAZNUC010000078.1:0-4568 GCA_964576165.1 uncultured Candidatus Planktophila sp.
GAGTTCAGCGTTACCGCCTACAAATGGCTTGGCGAGAGAGTGAGAATTCCTTTGCTCTTGGGTGAAGTCACAGATGGTGCGCATATGAGTGCTGGTGATTTCTTGGCAACCGGCGTCGCAACCTCACTTCGCACAAGTACATTCTTGCGAGGCGGATTCACTGGTGCTATGCGTATTGCACATCTGGCTGATGCGTATCACCTCCGTGCAGAAGTTCATGGTTTCGGACTTGAAAGTGCACATCTCTGTATGGCGATTAAGAACACGACATATTACGAATCATTGATCTGGGGTAATCCGATGAAGCGTGAGGCGCTCGTTGATGCTCAAGGAAATGTTCACGGACCTAAGGGGCCAGGTGTGGGTTACGAGACAATCTGGGCAGAGTCTGGTGTTCCTAAGGGCTTAGAAAAGTATGTGAAGTAATGCCAAAAATTACCGCGATCGAATCTTTTGATGTTCGCTTTCCAACTTCAAAGATGCTCGATGGTTCAGATGCGATGAATCAGGATCCTGATTATTCGGCTGCGTATCTTCGGATAACAACCGATCAGCCAGGACTTCATGGTGATTCACTTGTCTTTACTATCGGTCGTGGAAACGATGTACAGATAGCAGCAATTAATATGCTGACACCAAAAATTGCAGGCCTGAGTGTTGATGATG
Organism: uncultured Candidatus Planktophila sp.; assembly: GCA_964576165.1. Taxonomy (GTDB): domain Bacteria; phylum Actinomycetota; class Actinomycetes; order Nanopelagicales; family Nanopelagicaceae; genus Planktophila. Next base: position 667 of record CAZNUC010000078.1, read on the forward strand.
CTTTCACCCGCATCGGTGAGATCACTCGCGAACTCAGTGGCGATAGCCAAATACGCTGGCTGGGTCCAGATTACGGCGTCTTCCACATGGCAGCAGGTGCTGTCCTTAACGCTCTCTGGGATCTCTTTGCTAAAGCTAACGGTGTTCCGCTCTGGAAATTGCTGAGTGATATGACGCCAGAACAAATAGTGGATGCAATCGACTTTAGATATATCACTGACGCACTTACTCGAGAAGAAGCCCTCGAAATTTTATATCGCGGCGATGATGCGAAAAAGCGCAATGAAGAGATCTTGCGGAGCAAAGGTCTTCCCGCTTACACCACCTCCCCTGGATGGCTTGGCTATAGCGATGAGAAGATGCTTGACCTCACAAAGAAGGCGATGGATGACGGCTTTACTCTGATCAAATATAAGTGTGGAAAATCAATCGCAGATGATCAGCGCCGTCTAGGTAAAGTTCGCGAGCTTGTCGGACCAAACTTCCCCATCGCAATTGATGCCAACCAAGTCTGGGATGTCGACGTAGCCATCACCTGGATTAATGCTCTCAAAGAGTACAAACTGCGCTGGGTTGAAGAACCAACAAGCCCAAATGATGTGTTGGGCCATGCCAAGATTGCGGCGGCAGTAGCACCCACGCCTATCGCAACTGGTGAGATGGCGAGTTCACGCATTATTTTTAAGCAGTTGCTACAGTCAAAAGGTTTTTCAGTCATGCAGATTGATGCCACACGCGTTGCAGGAGTAAATGAAAACCTTGCAAATATTCTGATGGCTGCCAAATTCGGAATTCCAGTGTGCCCTCACGCCGGAGGTGTTGGACTTTGCGAAATGGTTCAACACCTAGCAATGTGGGATTCCGTCGCTGTCACAGGACATCACACCTCACGCGTAGTTGAATATGTTGATCATCTGCATCAACACTTCGTCGATCCTGTACAGATTTCTGGTGGTCACTACATAGCGCCTCAACGTGCAGGTTCAGGGGCAGAGATGCACCAATCGAGTATTGATGAGTACTCTTTCCCAAATGGCACCTACTGGAAAAATGAGGCTGGCTCATGAGTAGTGAATTCACAGGACTAGTTGCAGTAGTCACCGGCGCCGGATCTGGAATCGGATTAGCCGTCGCGCAACACTTGCATGAGAATGGTGCAAAGGTATTCGGTCTAGACCTCGCTGAAGGATCAATGAGTCCTTATGCGCAATTTATTTCATGTGATATCGGTGATCCGGCAAGTGTGAGCGCTGCCTTTGCCGAGCTCTCGAAATCCACTCAGGTCATAGATATAGTCGCAAACAATGCAGGCATCGGAGCAATCGGGACAGTTGAAGATGCTAAAGAAGAAGAGTGGCAACGTGTGCTCAATATCAACGTTGTCGGAACTTCTCGCGTCAGCGCAGCGGCAATGCCGTTTCTACGTAAAAGTAAATCACCAGCAATTGTGAATACCTGTTCGATTGCAGCAACTGCAGGCATTCCAAAGCGCGCCGTCTACAGTGCGAGCAAGGGTGCGATCATGTCGCTCACTCTTGCAATGGCTGCTGATCACGTGAAGGAAGGCATCCGAGTAAATTGCGTAAACCCAGGCACCGCTGATACTCCGTGGGTAGGTCGCCTTCTGTCACAGGCAGCAGATCCTGCTGCTGAGCGCGCGGCTCTTGAAGGGCGCCAACCGATGGGGCGTTTAGTAAGCGCAGATGAGGTTGCACGTGCAATTGCCTACCTCGCAAGTCCCCGTCAGGCCTCAACTACTGGCACAATTCTCGCTGTAGATGGTGGAATGCAAGGACTTCGACTTCCGAAGTAGCCCGCTCCCCCTCGGCGAGAGGTAGGTCTTACCGATGGCAAAGAAGAAGTCCGCAGCCACCTCTAATAAGCGCACTCCTCGTCGCTCGGTTCTCTCTGATGAAATTTACGAGATGATCAAAACAATGATATTTGACCATGAGATTGCACCTGGCTCACGCGTCAATATTGATGCACTATCGGCGCAACTTGAAGTTTCTCAAACACCCGTACGTGAAGCACTCGCCCGACTTGAATCAGATGGCCTTATCGCAAAAGAGCCACTCAAGGGTTATAAGGCGACAGAACTTCTCTCGATCAAGCAACTCAACGATCTCTTCCAATTTAGATTGTTAATCGAACCGTGGGCAGCAGAACAGGCAGCAAAGCTCATTGATAACACTGGTAAGACCGCCCTTAAGGCAGAGATGCAAAGTGCCAAGACCGCCCTTAAATTTGCGGGCGAGAATCAATTCCAAGCGCTCTCAGAGCATGACTCACGTTTTCATACCTTGATCTCAAGTATTTCAGGCAACCAAACTGTTGCAGATTTCTATGATCGCACGCACTGCCATCTACATTTATTTCGCCTCTACATGGCCAACAAACTTCACCGCATCGATGGTGAATCACGTGCTGACTTTGTACAAGATCTCTTTGAGCAGTACTACCAAAGTGGATCTGGCCAATTAGCGATTAAAGAACATGAGGCAATCGCAAAGGCAATTTTGGATCAGAATGCAAAGGCAGCAAAGGCTGCCATGCACACTCACATTGAGTCATCACTTAAGCGATTCTCACCCGCAGCGCTTGCCGCAAATAAATAAACACTTCAATATCCTTGCAATTTAATGATTCTGCCTCTATTTTATCCTATAGGATTTTCTAGAGAGGGTGTGTTTGATGCTGTCCCAGATCAAAAGTATTGAGATTCGTGCTTGTCGCGGTGGCGATAAGTTAGAGGAGTTCGACACTGTTGCAGCAGTCAAACTTCCAGGTGGATCACGCCCTGACTTCACAGTCGTCACCATCACCACCGAAGATGGCGTGCAGGGAACTTCATTTGGTTTTGGCGCACAAGATGCCAAGGCGGCTGCGGCAGCTATGTCACAGGTCAAGCCGTTCTTCATTGGTCGCAGCGCACACGACTCTGCAAAGAATATGAAAGATTTTGAAATCTATGACCGCAGATGGAATCACGTTCCGATCTATGCCTACGCACCGTTTGATAATGCATGCTGGGATATCGTCGGAAAGATGGCGCATCTGCCTGTCTATAAAGTTCTTGGTGCAGCACGCGAGAAAGTTCCGCTATACGTATCATCCATGTTTCTCGATGGCCCAGAAGATTATGCTCGTCAAGCACTTGAAGTTAAAGCCAAGGGCTATAAAGGTTACAAGCTGCACCCACCTGGGGGTCTTGATTTAGATATCGCTTGCTATCGCGCAGTACGCGCTGCTGTCGGTGATGACTTCACATTGATGGCAGATCCAGTGATTATGGCTTCATACGAAGAGGCCCTTAAGGCCGGACGTGAACTTGAACGTCTTGGATACAAGTGGCTAGAAGAACCATTACTTGATGTCAATCTCAACGGATTAAAGAAGCTTCGCGAAAAACTTGATATTCCAATTTGTGGAACTGAAGTAATCGCTGGTAATCAATACAGCGTCGCGTCCTGCATCAAGGATGGCATCGTCGACATCGTCCGTACCGATGTCTCATGGCGCGCTGGAATCACAGCGGTCATGAAGACTGCCCACTTAGCTGAGGCTCATGGCGTGCAATGTGAGCTTCACACAACGATTTATCACGGTCTTGAGCAGGTACAGCTTCATCCATCACTTGCTATCAGTAACTGTGAATTCTTTGAAACTCTGTATCCATTTGATGATTTCCTCTTTGGAACAAAGACTCAACTCAATATCGTTGACGGTTATGTAATGGCACCAGTCGGTGAAGGTCTATGTATTGAATATGACTGGGACTTCATTGATAAGCATACGGTCGCTGTTTTATAAGCGACCCGAAGTGATAGTCGCTGTTCTCTAATAGTTACTGAGCAACAATGTGAAGTAGCGGTTGGCCGGATGCATATCTGGCCAATTGC
>CAZNUC010000079.1:0-2007 GCA_964576165.1 uncultured Candidatus Planktophila sp.
AACTTTTTCTGGGGTTGCTTTATCCGCCAGAAGCATGAGATCTCCCTCGTTTTCGCGATCAAGATCATCTACGACAATGAGGAACTCTCCCCGTGCATAGCGCTCTAACGCTTCGGGGATCGAAATTATTGGCATGCTCATCGCTTCTCCAACAATCTCTCAACGTATTTTGCAAGCACGTCAACTTCAATATTGAGGGCATCGCCTATTTTCTTTAGCGACAAATTAGTCTTTGCCAGAGTCTCAGGAATAAGCCAGACGGTGATTTCACTTTTCGCATCGTTGAGTGCGCCTACCGTAAGCGAGACTCCTTCAATACATATCGAGCCTTGTGCGACCACGTACTTCAAAAGATGTTTGGGGATGGCCACAGTAAATTCTTGCCACTTTTCGCCACCAACAATTGAAACCAGTGTGGCAACTCCATCAACATGTCCTTGCACCATATGGCCACCCATACGATGTTCTAACGTCGCCGCTAGTTCGAGATTGACGTGATCGCCCTCGCGATAAGAACCAAGTGAGGTCATCTTCAGCGTCTGCACCATTACATCTGCGGTAAAGCCTTTATCTGATAACGATGTTGCAGTGAGGCAGACACCATTGACTGCAATTGAATCCCCAATCGCCACACTTGTGATTGTCTTTGGCGCTGTAATTTCTAATGCCGCGCTATCGGGGCCGTGAGTAATTGATGAAATTACGCCTATCTCAGTGATGAGCCCTGTAAACATCGCTACTCACCCTTTCGCTTCAATATGTAGTGAGATTTAACGTCAGCACCGATTGCGCTCTTGCTTACTTCTTTGAACTCAATACCGAGGAGTTTTGGGAGTTGGCCACCGCCAACAAAAACGTCTTTTCCGGCAGCTTCAAGTTTAACTGGTGCTATATAAGTGATCAGTTCATCGATGTACCCAGCACCCATCAACGCATTTCCTAGTTCAGGGCCGCATTCAAGGAGCACTTGGTTATAGCCATATCCTGAAATTTCTGAAATCACTTTATCTAAATCTCGGTTCTGAATAAAGTGAGTAGTCGCGCTTTCGTCATGAAGATTAAAGCTCTTCGGAATCTCTCGAATTCCAATAACAATTCGATCTGGATTCTTTACAACAGATTTAACTCGCGGATTCAGGTGTGGGTTATCTACCAGCGCGGTGCCCGTGCCAACGGCAATCGCATCAGATTGAGCCCTGAGAATCTGTACATCAGCACGCGATTCCTCCGAGCTCACCCACGACGGAGTCCCTTTACCTTCAAGAATTTTGCCGTCTTGTGAGAGAGCGACTTTCCAAATTATTCGTGGTCTACCAGTTGCAATCTTGTGCAGCCAACTGCGATTTGAAAAGGCAACTTCTTCGCTGAGCAAGCCAACTTCGACATCGATTCCAGCATCGATGAGTTTTTCAACCCCACCAGATGCCACTGTATGTGGATCGCGATTGGCGATGACAACACGTGAAATTCCAGAATTAATAATGGCTGAGGTGCACGGTGGCGTCGTTCCTGTATGGCTGCACGGCTCTAAAGTGACAAATATGGTCGAGCCCTTTAGCGCGACTTTCGCACTATTGATTGCAACGATTTCTGCGTGATGAGGTGAGGTCAAGCGTTGATGAAAACCTTCGCTTATAAATTCACCCGATGCTCCAACAATGACTGCTCCAACAATTGGGTTGGGATATGTGAGCCCAAGACCATTTTCTGACAGGGCGAGAGCACGTTGCATAAGTTCAACGTGTTGCATCTACATCTCCCCTCGTAAGCGACTCTTGGTGTTGCAAGTCATCGGGGTATGCAATAGCCAACAGACGTTCACGCCAGATGCCAAAAATGGCAAGGGCAGAACGCTGCTCGTTAGTTATCTCTCATCCGGACTTTAACCGTCGGTCTCAGAATTACACTGAGTCCACCGTTAGCTGGATGCCAACGGGTCGCGGACTTTAACCGCCGGTTCGGAATTACACCGACCCCGATAACTTAACGCTTATCTTAATAGAGATT
>CAZNUC010000079.1:2107-4528 GCA_964576165.1 uncultured Candidatus Planktophila sp.
GCGATCATTGCTGTTAGGAACATCTGATCAAAGGCAGCGCCCTTAAGTGAAGCTAGTTCCTTTAGCTCTGCTTCAGTGAGCATTCCACCCATCTCCATCTCGTGCGAGTGCATATCCATCTCACTCTTGCCATCTAGCCAACCCTTCATCTGTTCGATTTCAGGTCCTTGCCCATCACGAATGGCTGTTGCTAGTGCCAAGACTTCAGAGTTAGCGGTGTTGGTAAATGCGAGCTCTGACATGGTTACAGCCTGTTCATGGTGAGGGATCATCATTTGGGCGAACATGATTTCGTCAGCTGAATATTTGCTAGATGAATCCTCTTTACTTGAAGATCCGTGACCGGAATGATCCATCGGTCCGCCAGAATTCCCAGCTAATAGAAAAACGATCCCTAAAGCGAGAACGGCGATGATCCCAACAAGGATCCCTGTTTTCTTATCAACGGTAATGGCCATGGACCAAGCCTATGTCAGGAAAGCGGCAATGTCTTTTCGAGCAATTCAACCCGCAATCCAGCGTGTGAACCTGCCATCTGGAGGAATTTCTCATTAATTGCTGCTACCGCGCCCTGATCATCGGTTGTATGAGCATCCGAGATTAAGGTAACCCTGAATCCTCGTTCGAGGGCATCAATGGTTGTGGCATTTACACAGTTCTCTGATTGCGAACCGGTGATGTAAAGATGCCCAACATTCTCTTCTGCAAGGATTTCGGCAAGATCTGTCTCTTTAAACGAACTTCCATGAATTTTATCAACGCGCGCATCTTTAGGTTGTGGAACCAACTCTGGAATGATCTGCCAAAAATCAGAACCTATTGGCATTTCTTCCTCTGAGTGTTGAACCCAGATGACAGGTATTCCCACGCTGCGCGCAGAATCAATTGCCAGATTGATTCGCTCCACAACGGCCTCTTTCTGCCAGGCATGCAAGACCACACCATTTTGTACATCGATGACGAGAAGGGCGCTCTTATCTGTCACTTGCAGGCGCACCGCTCATTCAGCGGCACACCAACTAGAGCTTCCTCAATATGTTCCCCGCAACCTTCCCAGGTAGGTTTCAGGCAGCTTGAACATTGAATTTTCTTACACATCGATTCCTCTTTTCCTATATTCCTAGATTTCCAACTTTAACTAGGATACTCGATGGTGTACTGGCATACACTTAACAAATGAGTCAATCGAGTGCTGCGCAAGATCACCAATCTCGCGTCATTAAGACCCTGATCACAACACAGGTTCTAAACGGGGTTGGTGTTGCTGGCACAGTTGCAGCGGGCTCGTTACTTGTTGCATCGATTACTGATTCGGAAACTCTCGCGGGATTGGCACAAACTTTCTCTGTCCTTGGCGCAGCCGCTATGGCACTTCCACTCGCCAGACTCACCAATCGTGGCGGGCGCCGATTGGCCCTCTCTGCCGGACTCATCACAGGACTTATTGGTTCTCTTCTAGCAATTACTGGTGGAAGTACTTCCAATATCTATCTCATGCTCCTTGGCTCTTTTCTTGTTGGAGCAGCTTCGGCATCGGCTTATCAGGCAAGGTTTGCCGCAATTGATTTAGCAACACCTGATAACAAAGCTAAACAGCTTTCACTTGTGGTCTGGGGATCAACCATTGGTGCTGTTGCAGGACCAAATTTAATGGAGCCATCTGGACGCATTGCAGAAAGATTCGGATTACCATCACTAGTCGGGCCTTACATAGTAAGTGCAACCACATTAGGGCTGGCAGTTGTTGTCATCTTTCTTTTTCTTCGCCCTGATCCTTATCTGACTGCCCATAAAGATGCACGTGCTGCTGGCACGGTGATAAAGAAATCATTGAGAGAAACTTTCGCATACATCAAATCAGAACCTGTTGCCTTATTTGCAATCTCATCAATTGCAATCGGTCACCTTGTTATGGTGGCAGTAATGGTGATGACACCTGTTCATATGAAGCATGTCGATGTTACATTGCAAGTCATCGGTCTTGTTATCAGTATTCATGTCCTTGGAATGTATGCCTTCTCACCTGTCGTTGGAAACCTCACTGATAAATTAGGCGAGGTTCGTGTTATCCAAATCGGTGTGGCGTTACTGCTCGTTTCTACAGTCGTCTCTGGAACAGCGAGTGCTGATAACGCAATTCAACTTGGTATCGGGCTATTTTTCCTTGGTATCGGGTGGTCTTGCACGCTCATTGCTGGATCTACCTTGCTTTCAGAATCGGTGAGCGACGAAATGCGACCCTCTTCGCAAGGAACAAGTGATCTCACAATGAACCTGATGGGGGCAGCAGGTGGTGCACTCGCTGGAGTGATTATCGGATTACTTAACTATGGCTGGCTCTGTTATTTTGCTTCAATTCCCGTTGTGGTGCTCGGTGTTTGGTCGAGCCGAGTAAAGCGGTGAGGCTAGCTATGAGTGACG
>CAZNUC010000080.1:0-4325 GCA_964576165.1 uncultured Candidatus Planktophila sp.
ACCAAGAAGGGCAGCCTCTGCTTCGATTCCGCCAACACCCCAGCCCAGAACTCCAAGACCGTTCACCATTGTTGTGTGTGAATCTGTACCTACGACAGTGTCTGGATATGCGCGAAGAACTCCATTGACTGTTCGAGTCATGATCACTCTCGCCAAGTATTCAATGTTTACCTGGTGGACGATGCCAGTTCCGGGCGGTACAACTTTAAATTCATCAAATGCGCCTTGTCCCCAACGCAAGAATCGATAACGCTCGCGATTTCGCTCGTATTCAATATCTGTATTCTGTTCAAAGGAGTTTCGAGTACCGAAAACGTCGGCAATCACAGAGTGGTCAATTACCAATTCCGCTGGAGCGAGAGGGTTTACCTTTGATGCATCTCCCCCAAGTTCAACAATCGCCTCACGCATGGTGGCAAGGTCTACGATGCAAGGAACTCCAGTGAAGTCCTGCATCACTACTCGTGCTGGAGTAAATTGAATTTCAGTATCTGGTTCGATGGCAGGATCCCACTGAGCCAACGCCTTGATGTGGTCGACGGTGATATTGGCTCCGTCTTCGCAGCGAAGAAGGTTCTCAAGAAGAATCTTCAGCGAGAAGGGAAGATCGCTAGCGCCCTCCACCTGGCTGATATCAAAGATTTCAAAGTCTTTGCCTGCAACTGTGAGATTTTGCTTTCTACCCAGCGAATTCTTGCTCATAGGCTCAAGATACCTCAGTCGGAGTAAAGAGGGCAACGCACTCAATGTGATGTGTCATTGGAAAGAGGTCAAATGCGCGCAGATCTGAAAGGGTGTAATTGGCATCACGCAAAAACGCAGAGTCTCTCGCTAGCGCCGCTGGATCACAGGCAACATAAACAATTCTTCGAGGCGCACAGGCAACCATGCTCTCGATGACACTTTTCTTTGCTCCATCCCTTGGTGGATCCAGAATAATGACATCTGCAGAGGAAAATCGCGGAAGAATTTTTTCGACATCACCTGTGTAGATCTTCACATTATCAGCATCGCCGAAATTTATAGCAGCATCTGCCGTCGCACTCTTACCTCCTTCGACTAAATCAATTCTCCCTGATGGTCCAACGAGATCGAGAAGAGCAAGTGCGAAGAGTCCGACCCCACCATAGAGATCAAGGAGATGATCACCTGGCTTGACTGCTGCAAATGTAGTGACTGCCTCAACTAGAATCTCCGGAGCAGCAATATTGCTCTGCCAGAAAGAATGAGGGCTTACTTGATAGCTTTTATCTTTGACTTTATAGAGTTGAATTCGATCACCTTCAACTTCATCTCCTATAAGAATCCTAGGAACACTTGTACTTGCTGCACTTACCTCTATTCGAGCACCTGGCTCCCACGTGCGCTTAGCCAAAGATTCATAATTGACTGACGGGTGTAGGACCAAACAATTATTTATTGGAATGATGGTGTTTGATCTCGAGCCATAAAACCCCGCTCGCCCATTTTTATCAGTGCCGATTGTCGTCTGTGTTCGCCACCCAAGAGAATTAGAGACTGCTTCAACTTCAACGTTGATATCCATTTTGGCAATCCGTGAAAACTGTTCTGTGATCACTTGGCTCTTCAGCCTTCGCTGGGCAGAGATCTCGATATGCTGAAAGTCGCATCCGCCGCAACCGTTGCGGTTGGCATATGAACACGGCGCTTGCACTCGATCAGCCGAAGCGTCGATTACTTCGACAACATCACCTCGGTTAAAAGAAGATCCGATACTTGTGATGGCGACATCAACAATTTCACCCGGCAGGCCATGACGCACGAATATGACAGCGCCTTCATGACGGGCGATGAAGTGGCCACCATGAGCGACCTTTTCGATGGTGACCCGAATTATCTGCCCTACTCGGAGAACGGCACGTTCAGTAGATGTCATAAAGGTAAGCCTAAGGGGGTAAGTTATGACATGTGCACGTAGTAATCATGGGTTGCGGTCGAGTCGGATCCTCTTTAGCGAGTGAACTTGAACTCCTTGGCCATTCAGTTTCCATCATCGACCAATCTCGCGAAGCATTCCGCCGCCTTGGTCCAGATTTCAAGGGTCGTACGATCAGTGGAATCGGTTTTGATCGTGACACTTTGTTAGAGGCAGGAATCGAAACCGCTGATGCATTTGCCGCTGTCAGTAACGGCGATAACTCAAATATTTTGGCCGCTCGCGTAGCTCGCGAAACTTACGGAGTCGCAAACGTTGTTGCTCGCATTTACGATCCAGGTCGAGCAGAGATTTATCAGCGTCTAGGAATTCCTACCGTTGCCACTGTTCTGTGGGCCACAGATCAGATTATGCGTCGTTTGGTTCCCGAGGGTTCACGCAGTGAATGGCGAGATGCAACAGGAACAATTGAACTCGCTGAAGTGCACCCACATAATCAATGGCTCGGCCTACCCATCACCGCAGTGGAGAGCGCCACCATTGCTCGCGTTGCATTTCTCACTCGACTTGCAGAAGGTTTAGTTCCTAACGAGCACACTGTTCTGCAAGAGGGAGATCTTCTTCACATGATTATTGAAACTTCACGAGTGCGTGAAGTGGAAACCATCTTGGCTAATCCACCACAGGAGCGTTCATGAGAATTGCTATCGCAGGAGCGGGAAATGTTGGTCGCGCAATTGCGCGCGAACTTCTCGATAATGGCCATGAAGTGCTCTTGATCGACCGTGACCCAAAAGCTTTGAAGTTGGATTCGGTCCCAGATGCGCAGTGGCTTATGGCCGATGCATGCGAAGTTACATCACTGGATAAGGCAGCCCTTGGCACCGCACAGGTTTTAGTTGCTGCAACTGGTGATGACAAGGTAAATCTTGTTGCATCGCTGCTAGCAAAGACTGAATATGGCGTTCCCCGAGTGGTCGCGCGAATTAATCACCCGAAGAATGAGTGGATGTTTGATTCATCCTGGGGTGTAGATGTTGCAGTTTCAACTCCTCGCATAATCTCTGCCCTTGTTGAAGAAGCGGTGAGCGTCGGAGATGTTGTGCGACTCTTTAGCTTTAGAAAAGGTCAAGCAAATCTTGTTGAACTTACCTTGCCTGATACATCAAGCTGTATTGGAAAAACTGTCGGTGAAATTGAACTCCCAGATGACGCCTCATTAGCTGCAATCGTGCGCGATGGTCGAGTAATTGCTCCATCGCCAACAGATGTATTCAGCGCCGGCGATGAATTGCTCTTTGTCGCATCTGCGATAGCGGAGGATTTGATCAAGGGCTGCTTTATAGAGTCTTAACTTTCATTTTTCGCTAGTGGAACTGCGCTGATTACCCGCCAGGTTCCCCACAATGCAAGTGCGTAAAGTGGAAAACCAAGAAAAATATTAGCCACTCCCAGTGCATTAAAATTATCTGCTAAATATAATGGATATTGAATTGCTAATCTCGTTGCAAATAGAGCAAACCAAATCCAGGTTGCATAGGTGTATGCACGTAATCGGAGAGGGTCTTTTCTCCACGCTAAATTCTCACCCAGAATAGCACCCAACATCAGGCCAATGACTGGCCATTTCACGATGATCGAAATCAAGTAAACAATCAGAAACGCTGAATTCTTCCATAGGCTTGGTTGGAAATAATCTGATGGCTTCCCAGTTTTCCATGCAAGCCAACCGCAAAATGCCACAGCAATAAATCCTGAGATAGTGTGCATCAACTTGTCACGCCGAATTAGCCTCAGGATAAGCAGGAATGTCGCCAAAACAAGTGAGATCAGCATGCATACTTCTAAATTTTTTGTGATGTTATAGGAACCTAGGAAAACAACGGAAGGGACAGTCGAGTCAATAATTCCTTTTCTGCCTCCTAAGGCTGAAATGATCTTCTCTTTATCTTCTGCACTGCTACTCATGCTTGTACTCCAGTAGAGCCAAAGCCACCTTCACCGCGGCCTGAGCCCGGAAGCTCACTCACTTCAATAAACTCAGCGCGCTCTACCTGTTGAATCACAAGCTGCGCGATGCGATCACCACGCTTGAATGAGATCGACTCACTTCGATCATGGTTGATAAGAATGATCTGTAACTCGCCTCGGTACCCGGCATCAACAGTGCCAGGTGAATTCACCATTGTGACACCATGTTTTATCGCTAGCCCTGAGCGAGGGTGAACCAGTGCGACGTAACCATCTGGAAGTGCAATTGCGACGCCGGTAGGAACCATTGCGCGCTCACCTGGAGCCAGAGTGATATCTACTCTTGAAACGATATCTGCACCAGCATCGCCTGGTTTTGCATAGCGTGGCAGAGGAAGAGCTGGATCCAGACGTGTGATTAATACTTGAACCTGGCTCATGGGTTGATCTCAAACTC
>CAZNUC010000081.1:0-4122 GCA_964576165.1 uncultured Candidatus Planktophila sp.
AACCAAAGTCGAGACCGTTCACCCCCATGGGTGTGGAAAGCATTGTCATGGTCACTGTTGTGATCATGACTATTATGCAATGCCACTATGTAGTTGTGTTCTAAGTGTATAGAACCTCGCCGACAATACGAAAATTCCCGTTGTGCACCGTGGATTAAGCGTGGAAGAAAAGCGTCTTTACCGTAAAGGATTACGCGTGGGCGTTGTGGAAATTTACCTAGTGAGAGGGGACTAGAAGTCTTTGCCGGTCTTGCGACGCGAAACTTCTCTCTCGATCTCGCGTGAATCTTGTCGTTCTTTCAATGCAGCGCGCTTATCGTGGGCTTTCTTTCCGCGAGCGACAGCAACTTCAATCTTTGCTTTTCCATCTTTAAAATATAACTGGAGTGGAATCAGAGTTATTCCGCCCTCTTTTGTAAGCGCATGCAATCTACGTAACTCTTGCAGATGAACAAGTAATTTACGTTCGCGACGTGGTGTGTGGTTATTCCATGTTCCTTCTGTGTACTCAGGTATATGCACACCACTGAGCCACAGCTCTCCATTACTCACATGTGCATAACCATCAATAAGTGAAGCCCGACCTGCGCGCAAAGACTTAACTTCGGTGCCGGTGAGGACAATTCCACATTCATACACATCTTCGATCGAATAATCGTGGCGCGCTTTTTTATTTTGCGCTATCAGTTTTCTGCCAACTTCTTTAACCATTGCGCTACGACACCTATACCTTTCGACCTAGTTCCCAAGACCTTAACTCTAAGACCCCGCCCTTAGATCTAAAACCTCGGAGCCTGTCCTAGCGCCTTAGACCTTGAGGTAACGGCGAAGCGTGATTAATGATGCAAGGGTTGAAACGACAAGTCCGGTGAGCAACAACCATGCGGATGCTATCCACACTTCATTCCATCCAAAGAATCGCGTAAATGTGAGCAGCGGAGCAACATTGGTGTCAATTACTTGTTTGAGACCTGCGAGCAAGCCTGTTGCGAGCCCCCAGCCAATGATCGCTGAGATTATTCCCTCGAGAAGAAACGGCAACTGAATCGAGAATGATGAAGCACCTACGAGTTTCATCACTCCAGTTTCACGACGTCGATTGAAGGCCGCGATACGCAATGTGTTTGAAATCAGAAGCGCTGCAGTAAATACAGAAGCGAGTCCGACTGCGATTGCACCATTACGTAATACCTCTAGCAGTTTGAAGAATTTCTCGAGAATAGTCCGCTGGTCTTGCACTACATCCACGCCGGGACGCCCAGAAAAGGCTGAGACAACGACAGCAAATTGCGTTGGATCTTCTAGTTTGACGCGAAATGATTCAGGGAGCTGATTTGCAGTCACATTCTGAGCGATAGCTGAATCTTTAAATCGTTCTTGGAAACGTGAAAAAGCCTCTGCCTGGCTCTCGTAATAAACGCTCTGCACAACTGGTAGTAATTCTAAATCTGCCTTAATTGTTGTGCGCTGCTCATCTGTTACTACTCCGCCAGAACACGATGGCGATTCAGATAATGGGCCGCAGAGAAATACTGATACTTCAATCTTGTCATACCAATAATCTTTCATGGCACTTACTTGAGCATTAGAGAGGAGACCAATGCCGAGTAGAGAAAGTGAGATCGCTGTTGTAACTACAACAGCAAATGTCATCGTAAGGTTACGGCGAAGTCCAATTCGGACTTCACTCAGTAAAAAGCCTGCGCGCATCTCTCTCCTCTTTCCTTAACCGTTATCCGGTATATCCATAAACGCCACGAACCTGATCACGAATCACATGTCCACCATCAAGCTCAATCACGCGCTTACGCATTTGATCAACAATTCCGGAATCGTGTGTAGCCATCAAGACAGTTGTACCTTCGCGGTTAATCCGATCGAGCAATTTCATAATTCCAACAGAGAGAGCAGGGTCAAGGTTTCCAGTTGGCTCATCAGCGATAATAATCGCTGGTTTTGTCACATATGCGCGCGCGATCGCTACGCGCTGTTGTTCACCACCTGAGAGCTGGTTTGGAAGTCGATCGCCTTTATCTTCAAGGCCAATGAGCTCAAGTACTTCAGGTACTTCGCGGTTAATCTCTTTCTTGGAGTAACCAAGTACATGGAGAGCAAATGCAATGTTCTCTGTGATCGTCTTATTTGGGAGAAGTCTAAAATCTTGGAATACCGTGCCGAGTTGGCGACGCAGCTCTGGGATCTTATGGTTAGAAAGTTTGCCCAGATCTTTTCCTGCAACATGGATAACACCAGCAGATGGCTTCTCCTCACGGAGAATGAGGCGGAGAAATGTTGACTTACCAGAACCAGAAGCTCCTACAAGGAAGACGAACTCACCTTTTACAATTTCGAGGTTAACTGAATCGAGTGCAGAGCGCTCTTGACCCGGATAGGTCTTTGTTACATTCTCAAAGCGAATCATCTGCTTCTCCTCTATGCCATTTCCACAGGCAGGGCTTGCGCCCGAACCGTTGGTGCTCAAGCTCCTTGCAGAACTCAAGACCTTTGGATCACGAGGCTGTGAGGCCCCGTCGTCTCCGTACTGTGCCTAGTTTATGGAACAAGGGTGAAGTATGCGGGATTTGAGCGCAGATAGACCCGACTTTAGATAGAAATTGGGTCCAGTTTTAAGCGTGCAGTACGTGTGAGATTTATTGGGTGTGAGATTTATTGCGTTGCTTGAGAACGACGCCAACGAATGCCAGCTTCGATGAAATCGTCAATCTCTCCATTGAGAACTGCAGATGTGTTGCCGGTTTCATGGTTATTCCGAAGGTCTTTCACCATTTGATAAGGCGCAAGCACATAAGAGCGCATCTGATTTCCCCATGAACCCGAGTTATCACCTTTAAGAGCGTTGATTTTTGCTTGCTCTTCTTGGCGACGACGTTCAAGTAACTTTGATTGCAAGACAGCCATTGCTGTTGCTTTATTTTGAATCTGTGACCGTTCGTTCTGGCAAGAGACAACAATCCCTGTTGGTATATGGGTCAGACGAACTGCGGAATCTGTCGTATTCACACCCTGTCCACCTGGACCCGATGAGCGATACACATCTACTCGAATTTCTTTCTCATCAATCTCAATGTGATCACTCTGTTCTACAACTGGAACAACTTCAACTCCTGCGAAAGAAGTGTGCCGACGCGATTGTGAATCAAAAGGTGAGATACGAACTAAGCGATGAGTGCCCTGCTCAACTGAAAGTGTTCCATAGGCATAAGGTGAACTCACGCGAAATGTTGTCGACTTAATACCAGCTTCTTCGGCATACGATGTTTCTAGAACATCAACTTTATATTCGTGGCGTTCGCAATATCGAAGATACATGCGCATGAGCATCTCAGCCCAGTCTGCAGCTTCCACTCCGCCGGCCTCAGATCGAATTGTGATAAGCGCATCGCGATCGTCATATTCGCCATTGAGAAGTGTCGTTACTTCAAGTTCGCTAATCGCTTTAACGGTTGCATCTAATTCGATCTCAGCATCGCGCAGGCCAGAACCATCTGGTTCATCGGCAGCCAACTCGAAGAGAACGGGTAGATCTTCAACGCGACGGCGCAGAGTTTTCAGACGCACTATTGTCGATTGCACTCTAGATAACTTGCTCGTAACTGCCTGTGCCTTCTCTGGATCATCCCAAAGGTTAGGAACGCCCGCTTGGGCTTCGAGCTCAACTGCTTCTGCTTCAAGTTTTGGAAGATTGAGAACCTTTTCAATTGAAACTAGGGTCGCGTCAATCTCAGCAATCTCGAGGTTATATTCGCGGGCCATGGGGAAAGGATACCCAAATAAACTGACCGCACTCTTACTACCGTTTAACTCAATCTTTCCTCTCCCTCGGTGTTACCTCTCCCTCGGTGTTTCTTAAAATTCAGGAAAAGCGATAACCAAAGAGGTAGAAACCGTTATTGCGCTGATTAAAGGTTGTTGCTGAAGATTCCAATTTCACGCTACCTAGCTTTAGAAATGGCAGTTGAAAAGGAAGATCAACATGCGCCGTAAGCGAGACCTTGATATCTCTTCCATCACAACCTACCTCTGAAACTTGTAAGTGGTGTACGCCTTTTTGAATCAGAATCTTGCTATCACGTGCAAGATCACCAAATGCTTCTGAGATTC
>CAZNUC010000082.1:0-4027 GCA_964576165.1 uncultured Candidatus Planktophila sp.
CGTGGTGCTGGAAATTCAGCGCATGCATTCTTACCAGCACCATATGGTCTCTATAAGACCAGCGATGGTTACCTAGCAATTGCTATGACTCCGATCCCAGCACTGGGCGCACTTCTTGGGGTCAATCTTGACGAATATGAAGATCCCAAGTCATGGTGGAGCCATCAAGAAGAGATCATGAAGAAACTCAGTGCAATGCTCGCTACCAATTCAACCGATCATTGGCTAGCAATCCTAGATAAGGCCGATATCTGGTGCGCTCCAGTTCTCACCTTGCCTGAGCTTGTTTCACATGAAGGATTTGCAGCAATTGATATGACTCAAAAGACTTCGCGCACCGGCAGAGATGGTTCGCAGGTCTCAATCCCAACTACGCGTTCACCAGTTCGCATTGATGGCAAGACAATTAAACATACAAAGGGTGCGCCACACGTGGGTGAAGATACAGAAAAGATCCGTAAAGAGTTCGGGATATAGGGGAGATCATGAAGAATCCAAATCCAGATAAAGATAAGAGATATGACATTCCTGTATGGAACCAAGACGTCAAACTCTATGAAGATTACGAAGTGGGAGAGGTCGATCGCTCACTTCGTCGCACTATCTCAGAGGGTGAAGTAATGCTCTTTAACTCACTTGTTCTCGATATGCACCCATATGTGGGAGATGATATCTGGGCACGTGAGCATGGCCTCTTTAAGAAGCGTTTAGTACCTGGCGCGATGGTCTTTTCTTATGGACTTGGGCTCTTTGCACACAATAACGTCAACACATTTAGCTATGGATATGACAAGTTACGTTTCATTAAGCCAACTTTTATTGGTGACACAATTTATGGAATGCGTACCCTTTTAGAGAAGACTCCTAAGTATGAAAATATGGGGCTCTTTAAAGTCAGTTACGAAATCTTTAGAGCCGATAACGAAGAGCTCGTGCTCTACACCGAACATCTTCAGACCGTGCTCTATCGCACATCGCAAGCAGAAAATCTCAAGGCCGAAGGTAAGGAAATGCCATGATTGAACAATTCCAAGTAATCGCAGACGCAGTTCGTCTTGAAGTAAAGCCTGAGCACCGAAAGAAAATCGGCATCTGCGGTGCTGGTGGAATCGTTGATGGAGCACACCTTCCCGCGTATAAAAAAGCGGGACTTGAAGTAGTCGCAATCTTTGATGTTGATAACGCTAAAGCAAAAGATGTGGCAAGTAGACATGGCATTGCCAAGGTCTATACAACGCTTGCTGAATTACTGGCCGATCCTCAGGTGGAGATTGTAGATATCGCGGTTCCAGCAGATGCGCAGCCAGAGATCTTCGCTCAGGTCGCTGCTGCAAAGAAGCACATACTTGCCCAGAAACCTTTCGCCACGACTGTTGCCGCAGGTGAATTGATGGTCAAACAGGCTAAGGATGCTGGGATTATTGCAGCGGTTAATCAACAACTTCGCTTTGAAGAGGGTGTTGCGGCAGCACACAAGATGGTTGAACTTGGTTGGATCGGAACCGTCAGTAATTTTTCAATCAACGTCAATCTCATGACACCATGGGAGTTGTGGCCTTGGGCTAAAGATCTTAAGCGCCTGGAAGTGATGCTGCATTCGATTCACTATCACGATCTCATTCGTTGGTTCTTAGGAGATGCATCCACTGTTTTCTGTGCCGCAGGGCGAACAGCAGGACAATTTCCCATCGGTGAGACGCGCACTATCTCAACGGCTCTCTACAAGAGCGGTGTGACCTCTGTTGTACATGCAAACCATGTCAATCGCGGAGGCGATAACTACGCCGAATATCGTATTGATGGAGATAAGGGATCAATCCGCGGAACACTCGGTCTTCTCTATGACTATCCCAACGGACGAGTAGATACGATCGAGATTAACTCCCAGGTTCTTCCCACCGATGGTTGGCTTCCTTATCCAGTTACGACTCGCTGGTTCCCTGATGCATTTATCGGAACGATGGGATCTGTGATGCAATCGATCGCAACAGGTGCGCCTCTCCGCTCTTCGGTTGAAGAAAATGTAGGAACGCTCAAAATGGTTGAAGCGCTTTACGCATCTATGGATTCAGGCAAATCCGTTGACCTCTAACGCAACCACTTCACTCTTTAGCCTTGAGGGAAAAGTTGCAGTTATTACTGGAGGCAACGGGGGAATAGGTTTGGGTTGCGCACGCGGCCTTGCTCGCGCCGGTGCAACAATTGTTATCTGGGCTAGAGATGTTGCAAAGAACGCTGCTGCTAAGAGTGAACTGGAAGCACTCGGTGCAACAGTAATCACTCTTGAGGTAGATGTTACCGATCGTGCTGGCGTTGAAAGCGCTACCGCCCGCACCATTGAACTCTGTAGCGGGATTGACATTCTCTTTGCAAATGCAGGTATCAATATTCGCATGCGCCCGGAAGAGTACACAGAAGATATTGTGGACCAAATCATTGATGTCAATCTCAAAGCGGTATTTCACTGCTGTCAGAGCGTCTATCCATCAATGACTGCTCGCGGCGGTGGAAAAATAATTCTGATTGGTTCCCTTACCAGCGTGCAAGGACTAGGCGTTGCACCAGTTTATTCAGCGACAAAAGGTGCGGTCGTGCAGTTAGCAAAGAGTTTGGCCGCTGCATGGGGTGCCCAAAATATTCAAGTCAACACAATTTTGCCGGGGTGGATTGTTACTGAGATGACTTCTGTGACTCGCGCAGTTCCAGGGCTACCTGAGCATGTCTTATCACGTACACCTGCAGGTCGTTGGGGGAGTCCAGCCGACTTTGAAGGTATCGCAACTTTCTTTGCATCCTCAGCAAGTGACTTTGTGACAGGTACAGATATTCAAATCGATGGTGGCTTTACCAGCACCTTAGCAATCTTTGATCTACCTAAAAATTAAGCAAAGTCAGTTAGGCACGATAAGCAACACAGTTATTTGAAATCTCGCCAATTCCTTCAATACCTGTTTTGATCGAATCTCCCACAGCCAAATAGACGGGTGGCTTAAATCCAAGCCCCACGCCAAATGGAGTTCCAGTGTTAATGACATCACCTGGGAATAGCTCCATAAATTGACTGATGTACCAAACGATATGGTTGATTCCAAAGAGAAGATCATCTGTATTGGAATCTTGCTTCATGACTCCGTTAACGCTGCACCAGAGGCGAAGGTTGTTGGGATTAATCTCATCTCCTGTAACTATCTCAGGGCCGATAGGATTAAATGTTGGAAATGACTTTCCTTTAACCCACTGGCCAGAACGTTCTATCTGCCAGTGGCGCTCTGAGACATCTTGAGAGATTGTGTAACCGAGAATGTGTGCAGAAGATTCATCCGGTGAGCCAAGATAGAGCGCGCGCTTTCCAATGACGATAGCGAGTTCAACTTCATAATCTGTCGCAAGACTGTTGGGTGGAATCACCACGTCATCGTTTGGTCCTACAACGCTATCTGGGGCTTTCATGAAAATTACTGGCTCTGCAGGAGTATCTGCGTTGGTCTCTTTGATGTGGCCGAGATAGTTAAGGCCAACGCAAATTACCTTTGTTGGTCGGTTGATTGGAGAGCCTATGCGTACCGAACCTTTAGCAACTCGCGGAAGTGCTGTCAGATCTGCCGCGACAACTTTTGCCATCGCACCCGCTTCTAGAGTCTCACGTGACCAATCAGAGATGAGTGAATCAACCATGATGTACTGATCACCTTGTACAACGGCAGGTTTTTCTCTTCCAACATCACCAATTCGCGCTATACGCATGGTTTTACTTCCCTCCGGGTAGGCGGCCTAGGCCGGCATGGGTCTGCAAGATTGCTACATGCTTTGGCGCTAGTTCTTTGAGCGAGTTAACACCGAGCAATTTCATCGTGCGAATCATTTCGCCCTGCATTATCTGCAACGTTCTCTCTACGCCTTCTTGTCCACCAGCCATAAGTCCGTAGAGATAAGCGCGACCGATATAGGCAAAGTCGGCACCCAGTGCCAGCGCGGCAAGAACGTCAGCGCCATGCATGATCCCAGTATCGATATGAATCTCAAGATC
>CAZNUC010000083.1:0-3901 GCA_964576165.1 uncultured Candidatus Planktophila sp.
GCGCAGGTGCCATAGATCGCAAAGTGCGTGACATCTGTCTTAAATCCATAATCATCAGCCAAGTTCTGCACGAAATTTGCTGCAGCATCAATCGGTGCATCACCCACTGACCCACACTTTCCGCAGACAAGGTGCAGGTGCGTCAACTCTTCAGCCGCGTGATAGGTAGCACCACCGTGACCAAGGTGTGTGTGTTGAACGAGCCCGACATTTTCCAGGGTTTCAAGGTTGCGATAAACAGTAGATAAATTGATTCCAGGATGCGTCTGACGCACACGCTCTGCCACCTCTTCAGGTGTTGCATGACCGAGTGATCGGACAGCAGAGAGAACAAGCTCTCGCTGAGGTGTCAGGCGCAAACCCTTATCGCGTAATTCGTGCTGATCTGCCATGACTAGATCCTACTTATCTTTTGCTAATTCGAACGAATACGGGCCAAGACGAGATACACCTGGCATCCGAGGCAGAAATCAAAGGCTGCATTGAGAAAGGCGGCGGCTAAGGCTGCGGCGACCGCGACAGTGAACACCACGGAAGTTCCTGTCGCAGCGCCGGCTATTGCGACAATTGCAAAGGCAAGGCCAATCAATTGCGCAAACTTAGGTGGTCGCACATCTTCAGTGCGAAGCGGTGATTTCAAACGAGGCTTGATCAATGAGCGGTAGATAAATGCATACGGTGTGAACTGTGGACCTTTTGTTGCACCGATTGCAAAGACGATCGCTTGAAAGAGTACGACCCAGACTGAACCTGTAACAAGTGCTAACGCTAGAACTAGCGTTGTGATTGCAGCAGAAAAACGTGGACCACGTGCATCTATTTCAATTGCCTTTACTGAAGTTACTGAACTCATTTTTTTCCTCTTTTTGTCGTCGAATAATTGATTGTTTTAAATTGCAACAATTACATTCGACACAAAGCACCGGCTAAGCGTCCGTAGTCAATGACTCGGCGCTTTGTAAATAAGCCAGTAGAGATGCGTTGCATGGGTAAAGTGTAAAGAAGATTTTGCGATGTCGCTACTTGCGAAGACTTCGCAGAAAGCGCGGACAGTGAGCGTGAATTACTGAACAGCAGCAACGGCTGTGAGCACTTGGCTGCGCTTAGGTGTGCCCATCGCACGTCCGACTTCAGTGCCATCGCGATTGAGAAAGAGCGTTGTTGGCGTTGAAAGAATATTGAGCTCACGAACAAGTTCAAGATGTGATTCGGCATCGATATGCACATAAGCAACATCGGGCATTGTCTGCACCATCTGCTCAAGCAGAACACGTGTTGCCCGACATGGTGAGCAGAAGGCAGATGAGAACTGCACCATCGTGACTCGCTCGCCGAGTGCGATACCAATCTGGTCCGGCGTCAGACTCGGCCCATTCACTGTCTTCTTACGGCGAAATTCACCGCGAGTGTGGCGAAACCAGATACCAAATACGCTCGCTGCAGCCAATACGGCAAGGAGTGGAAGTACTGATTTCACAAGAGTATCCTCGCCTACTTAAGGCAAGTTAGCCAATCAGGGCTAAGCAGGTAAGAAGAATGAGCGGTGTGAGATGGCAAAGGTTTTGCTATTAACGAACTCCGCTGGCGCCAGCGCGCAGGTTCTTCCAGCACTCGGCCTTTTGCAACACACAATCAAAATTCTTCCGCTCGAAGCATCTGTGTTAATTGATGCACCAGTCATGGATCTTGTCTTTATCGATGCACGCACCGATCTTCCAAACGTGAAGAGCTTTTCAAAGTTACTCACCACAACCGGAGTAAGTGCTCCCGTCATTGCAATTACAACTGAAGGTGGACTCAGCGCATTCACATCTGAGTGGGGACTAGATGATGTCATGCTCGACACCGCAGGCCCTGCTGAAATCGAAGCACGCATTCGTATTGCAATTGGTCGACGCGATGCCGCACACCTTGCAAGTGATCCAACTGCACATGAAATTCGTCAAGGCGATGTGGTTATCGATGAAAACACATACACCGCAAAAATTAAGGGTCGCTCACTGGACCTCACCTTTAAAGAATTTGAATTACTCAAGCACTTCGCCCAACACCCAGGTCGCGTCTTTACTCGCGCACAGTTACTGCAAGAGATCTGGGGCTATGACTATTTCGGTGGTACTCGCACAGTTGATGTTCATATTCGTCGCCTTCGTTCAAAACTTGGCCCAGAGTTTGAATCAATTATCGGAACTGTCCGCAACGTTGGTTATCGCTTCACCCTTCCGTCGAATGGAAAAGATAGCCCCGTATCCGAGCGCATCTAATGCGCCATATTCTCAAACTCTCGCGTTCACTCATTGATCCGATTGAACACATTCCTCACCCATACACATTTATCACCTTCGATCCCGCAGCACATGCGCAAGCGTGGCTTGCACTCAACAATAGAATCTTTAGTGATCACCCAGATCAAGGTAATTGGGTTATGGCAGATCTTGAAAACCGTATGAGTGAGCCTTGGTTTGATCCATCTGGTTTCTTCCTCTGCTTGCACGATTCCACCATCGTCGGCTTCTGCTGGACAAAGATCCACCAAGATCTCGTCAATGCCGATCCCGTCGGTGAGCTGTACGTCATCGGCGTTGACCCAGAAGAACACGGCAAGGGCATCGGCAAAACAGTCTGCAACGAAGGGCTGATCTACCTACGCAACAAGGGCATCAAGCAATCAATCTTGTACGTTGATGCCGATAACGAAGCGGGCAAAGGCCTCTACACATCACTCGGCTTTAACTAGATAGCAGAGAAGACAAAGAGCGCTTCTAGGTAATGTTCGCCACGAATTCCAAGATTTGCCGCATCAGGTGGGGCAGTCTGTGGCTCTACACAGATCGCATCAGAATCTTCGGTATAAACAACCCACCATGGCGCATCTGATTCAATATCAATGCGCGCAGCATCTTCCCAAATCAGTGCTGGCGTCCCGCGAATACCGGTAAATGCATCATCCCAAGGCTCACGCCCTGGTGCGATTAATTCAGAGGTAGCAATACCTTCGCTATCGCGCTTGAGCATTTTCTCTGCAGAAAATTCCAACTCAAGTTCTCCGCCGCGATCAAGTTCACGTGGAAACCACGGATGAAAACCTAACCACGCAGGCAGATCACAATCGCCGGCATCATATTCAAGTGACCAACGAATCGCGTCATCGAGTACTTCAACTTTCTGTTCTACCGTCGCACCACCATATGGTTTCGGCAGATGCAGTAGTGATCGACCAGGACCAATTTCTTGCCACGATGAAACAAAACCAAATCCATGTATTGCATGTGGTGGCATGAGATTTGTTGGTAATTGATGCTCACCAGTTGTCGGTGAAGTAATCAAGCCATCTCGAATACGCCCCGCCCATGGTGCAAGGCTGTACCAACCATAGTTCAGTGGCGATCCACGAAAGGGCAAGGCAAATTCCATCTCGCGCCAAACGACGGATGCGATATTTGCTCCTTGATCATCATCGATTCGAATCTGAAAATCAGCATCATCGATGTACTGCATTACTTCACCTCAATACTTGGTAGTTCATGCTTATACGCAGGCTGCGCGCCTTGCCGTGAACAAGTAATCGCTGCAGCTGCTGCCGCGCGCGCAAGAACACTTCGCAAAAGATCTCCACGAAGTTCAATCAAACCGTGCGTAACCATCGCTTCCACAACGATGGCACCGACTGTATCTCCTGCACCCACAGTATCGACGACATCAACTTTCACACCTGGTACTTCAACGCGACCATCTGCGGTAAAGCCAACTAAACCATTGGCACCACGCGTCACAACAACTAAGAAGACACCATCACTAATCCAACGATTGGCCACATCATCAATTGATTGACTTGGAAATAACCAGGCTAAATCATCATCGCTGACCTTGATAACAGCAGATAACGCTGCCCATTTCTCAA
>CAZNUC010000084.1:0-3869 GCA_964576165.1 uncultured Candidatus Planktophila sp.
TGTCGATGAAGTCATCCCAACCCCCAGCCCTTCTGCATCGGCTGCACCCTCAAAATCACCCGTCATAGTAGATAAATTTAAGACTCGCACATCTGCTGAAAATCCATGCGGCGAGATTAAATAGTTCGTGCCTTAGACTCACCTCCATGTCATTAAAGCTTTCAGTTATTGGTTGCGGTTATCTAGGTGCAACGCACGCCGCCTGCATGTCTTCACTCGGATTTGAAGTTGTAGGTGTTGATACAGACCAGAGCAAAGTCGATCTCCTCAGTAGCGGAAAACTGCCCTTCTACGAGCCAGGGCTAGATACGTTACTTGCATCAGAGATGAAGACAGGACGACTCTCATTCACAACAGATTTCTCTGCAGTTGCCGATGCTGATGTGCACTTTATCTGCGTAGGCACACCGCAAAGCAAGGATGGCCTCGCTGCAGATCTCACCTACGTAAACTCTTCCGTTGCTGCTATCGCGCCGTACCTTAAAGATGGTGCTCTTGTAGTTGGAAAATCAACTGTGCCCGTAGGAACTGCGCAAGCACTTCGCGCGACCCTAGCTAAAAGTGCGCCACAGGCAGATCTAGCGTGGAATCCTGAATTTCTCCGCGAAGGTTTTGCAGTTGAAGATACTTTGACCCCCAACCGACTTGTTGTTGGCGTTGCAAATGATCGTGCAGAAGAGATCCTTAAAGAAGTGTACAAACCAGTGATTGCTCTGGGTACTCCTTGGGTACGAGCAGATCTTCCAACTGCCGAACTTGTAAAGGTTGCCGCTAATTCATTTCTTGCGACAAAGATTTCATTCATCAATGCGATGGCAGAGGTGTGCGAAGCTGCAGGTGGCGACGTCACAGTGCTTGCACAAGCAATTGGATATGACCCACGAATTGGCAGCCGCTTCCTTCAAGCAGGGATTGGCTTTGGTGGTGGATGTCTACCTAAAGATATTCGCGCATTTATGGCACGTGCCCAAGAACTTGGAGCAGATCAAGCTCTTGAATTCTTGCGTGAGATAGATGCAATCAATTTACGTGCACGCCAGCGAGTCATTGATGTCGTGCGTGCAGATCTCTCTGAAGATCTCACTCAATATAAAATTGCAGTTTTAGGTGCAACATTTAAACCAGATAGTGACGATGTCCGTGATTCCCCAGCACTGGATATCGCAGCGCAACTACAGGCAGCAGGTGCAGCAGTTGTTGTACATGATCCCAAGGGTATTGAGCCAGCGCGCAAGCGTTTCCCACATCTTGATTATGCAGAGCGCGTAGTCGATGCAGTTAAGGATGCTGATGCCATTTTGCACCTCACTGAATGGAAGGAATATCGCGAGTTAGATCCATCAGTGATCGGACAATTGGTTAAATCAAAATTCTTAATCGATGGTCGCAACATGCTTGATCGCGATAAGTGGCGTAAGGCTGGCTGGCGAGTTCATGCGCTAGGCCGCACGGATTAAAAACCTGTCTTACTTTTGGTATGTAACGTTGATCCTTTTTTCTTCGCCTCTTCATTAGCCGTTTTAAGCCCCTGCCCAACCTTGGCAGCAATCACCGCGTCAGATACTCCGAGAATTCTGGCAGCCAATAAGGCGGCATTCTTTGCATTTCCAACCCCCACCGTTGCAACAGGAACTCCAGCTGGCATCTGCACGATTGAAAGAAGTGAATCCATTCCATCGAGATGCGTAAGTGCAACTGGTACTCCAATAACTGGAAGAGTTGTGAGGGATGCGACCATTCCTGGAAGATGCGCTGCTCCCCCTGCGCCGGCGATAATGACTTTATATCCGGCTGCAACTGCGCCTTGAGCAAATTCCACCATCTCAGTTGGCATGCGATGTGCACTGACAACATCGGCTTTATATGAAATACCTAACGCATCAAGTGTATGGGCGGCCTCAATCATTACTGGCCAATCTGAATCAGAACCCATGATGATCGCTACATCACTCATCAATTTCTCCACTCATAAAGTCGCACGCGTGCCCAATCAACTCCTCCAAGTGTAGGAGATCATCACCAAGGGCTGTGACATGTCCAATTTTGCGACCCGGCCGCGCTTCCTTCATGTATTGATGAACCTTGAGCTCTGGGTTTCGTGCCATGAGGTGCAGGTATGGGCGATACATATCTGTTTTCTCTCCGCCGAGAAGATTGCCCATGACTGCAATTTTTGCCGTCATTGAAGGATCACCGAGCGGTAAATCTAAGATCGCGCGTAGGTGTTGTTCGAATTGGCTTGTTACTGCGCCCTCAATCGTCCAATGGCCAGAGTTATGGGGACGCATGGCAAGTTCATTAATGAATACATCTTCACCGCGGACAAATAATTCAACAGCCATGACACCTACAAGACCGACTCGTTGTGCAATTAATAGTGCGAGCGAAGTAGCCTTCTCAGCGACGGCATCGCTAATTACTTGAGCAGGTGTCACTGTCCGGATACAGATTCCGCTCTCTTGAACTGTATGAGTAGGCGCCCATGTACTTACTTGTCCGTGTGGTGAACGTGCCACCATCACGGCTATTTCGCAATCAAATTCAATCAACTCTTCAATAAGCAACTGTGGGTTATTACTCAGCACTTCTTCGAGCATGTCACGGTTGGAAATTTTCCATACTCCTCGGCCGTCATACCCACCCGATATAGCCTTGGCGATGACTGGGAAGGTAGTAACTTTCGCGGAATCGGTAACGACAGACCATTGAGGTGAAGGAAGATCACTCAGGAGAGCCCGCATAGCAGCCTTGTCCTGAGAATAGATAAAGGCTGACGAAGGTGGATAGACACGAACACCTTGTGCCTCAAGCCCTTTAATGATCGAAAGAGGAATAAGTTCATGTTCAAATGTGATGACATCACATTCTTGGGCAAAATCAAGAACGTCCTTTAAATTTCTGTAATCGCCCACCACGTGTTCGCAGATCTGTGCCGCGCTGTCATCTTTACTCTGCGCGAAAAGTTTCAGTGTGATTCCCAGCGCAATTGCAGGAGCAACGCTCATCCGAGCCAGTTGACCTGCTCCGATGACACCGACCGTAGGAAAGCGCTTCTTCACCTGCTTATCGTAGATGAATTACATCCCCAACTGAAATGCATTGGCCATCTTCGAGGTGCAGTTGACCCAGCTCATCAATTGAGAGCGCTCTGGATTGGACTTTCACCCCTCCTGGTAATTCAATCTGAACTTGCCTTCCAATCGTTGAAGAGTACGCAAGATACTGATCACAGAATGAAGAACCATGATCCCAATTAATGAAATCTTCTTCGATCGATTTAAGGATCATTGTAATGAGTTGGTTTCGATCAAGGGTTGTAAAGCCTTCTAATTGCAGAGAAGTTGCAGTTGGTACAGGTAGCTCTTCACTCGTCATTGAAACATTTAACCCAATGCCCACAATGACACCCTGGCCATGAAGAGTCGAAATTATCCCAGCAACTTTCTTCTCGCCTATAAGTAAATCATTTGGCCATTTGATTGAAATTTCCCTGTTCACTTCGGTTAATGCGCGCGCGACAGATACACCCGCTAAGAGCGGAATGAATCCCCAATTTTCACGGGATCGTTCTGGAATAAGGTAAAGTGAAAAAAGAAGTGCGGTAGATGCAGGTGCACTGAAAGTTCGATCTAATCGGCCACGTCCTGCGCTTTGAAAATCTGCAACGATCACTTCACCACTACGCGCATCTCCTACGTTAATTTTTTTCATTAGATCGTCTTGGGTAGATGCCGTGAGATCAACCACGCTTACTCGCCAGTACTGCGACAAGGCAGCGGCAATTGCGCTCTGATCCAGTGGCGCTCTTGGCATATCTATACCCATGGCTAGTACCGTATAGACATGAGCCCAGATCTGCACACTACTGC
>CAZNUC010000085.1:0-3432 GCA_964576165.1 uncultured Candidatus Planktophila sp.
AGGAACCATTGCGCGCTCACCTGGAGCCAGAGTGATATCTACTCTTGAAACAATATCTGCACCGGCATCGCCCGGTTTTGCATAGCGTGGCAGAGGAAGATCTGGATCCAGACGTGTGATTAATACTTGAACCTGGCTCATGGGTTGACCTCAAACTCTGGATCGACAAATGCGAGTAACTCTGGTGACTTCTTGATGTATTCAAGGTAATCCACTGGAGCGTTCGACATAAAATGGCTCATAGGAACGATGATAAAGAGTGCGGCTGCGCGCACTGCAATCTCTCCTTCAGGACCATTAATTCTTCCTACCGCTTCTGTATATACCTTGCGATTTACCTGACCGGTAATCACTGCAGAGATATGAAGAGTTGTCCCAATAGGAATTGGTTTAATGAAATCTGTCTCAAGGCGTGCAGTTACAGCCGGTGAGCGAATGAGCCACATGAGTTTTCCAAGTGCTTCATCAAAGGCAAGTGATAACAATCCGCCATGTGCTAATCCCGGTGCTCCTTGATGATTTTCTGTCACTGTGAATTCGGCGGTGAGATCAAGTCCAGATCCAGCATGTGCTATGAGATGTAATCCTGTGGGATGAAGTTGTCCGCAACCAAAACAATGACCGAAATGCGAAGGGATCTGTGTTCCGATCGCTGGAGCAAGAGGATGGCGCTCTGGAAGTTTGGCCCCTTCAGGGGGCGTGGTGCTTGCCACTCGACTCATGGCTTCACTTTACTCTCTCGAAGATCCGATAGCGTACGGCTGTGAGTGAGAGATTGATCAAATTCCGTGAAGTTGTGAGGCCACCACTCTGGCTGATGGCTTTCATCTATTTTCTCGCCCTCTCGCTCGTCATAGCAATTTGGGCAGCAATGACGACCACGATTGCAGCTATCACTTTTATCACTCTGACTATTGCAACGATCACAATCTATTTCAGTTCTGCCCTGCATATTGAAGTTGATGAGAGTGAGTTACGGGTAGGGAAGGCACATATATCTCTAGAACATCTTGGTGATATCCAGGTACTGACCGATAAGCAGATGTTGGCAAAACGCACCCGCGACGCTGATCCTGCCGCTTATCTTGCAATCAGATTTTGGACGCCGCGTGGAGTTGTTATCAACATTGCCGATACCCGCGATGCGACACCGTACTGGTTAGTTACGAGCAAGAAGGGCGAAAAACTTGCCCGTGCAATTAAAGGATAGAAGTTAGAGTTAAGAGCATTCCTTACAGACTGCCTTAGCGCCTTCGCCTTTTGCCAACTGAGTAATGTGGTGAATGAGAAAACAACGAGAACAGGTAAATTCATCCTCTTGCTTTGGCACCACTCGCACTGAAAGTTCTTCACCTGATAAATCAGCGCCAGGTAACTCAAGATTTTCAGCCGCTTCAGCTTCATCGACATCAATCTGTCCAGATTGGGCATCTACTCGCTGAGCTTTGAGCTCTTCGAGGGATTCTTCGTGGAGCTCTTCATCGGTTTTTCTGGGTGTGTCGTAATCTGTTGCCACAGCCGTCTCACCTCACTCTCCACGTATTCCGATAACCCGGGTTCGGGCCACGGGCGCATCATGGCCCATAAAGGGCGCATTACACAATGTAACCGTGGGCGTGTCGGATTTATTCCCCAGAGAGCGAGGATTTAACTGCGTCATTGATTGCCTGTGCTAATCCCGCATCCACTCGGGCATGAATGCGGGTGCCAGATTCCTCATAGGTCTCACTGATAATCTCACCATGTTCATGGATCGCACTGACGAGATCGCCACGATCATATGCAATCACTACATCTACTTCGACTTGTGGATGCGGTAAAGATTTTTCAATCGCATAAAGAAGGCCTTCGATTCCAAAACCAGTTCGCACTGAGAATGCATAGGCATTCTTCTCAGTGCGCAACAGATTCATCACAACTTCAGGATCTGCAATATCAACTTTATTGATCGCAATTATTTCTGCTATCTCTCCCCCGCCAATTTCATTAATTACTTCTCTTACTGCGCGAATCTGCTCCATCGGGTCTGGGTGAGAGCCATCGACAACATGAACGATCAGATCAGCACTCGATACCTCTTCTAGAGTTGATCTAAAGGCGTCGACAAGTTGATGTGGCAGGTGACGAACGAAACCAACCGTGTCAGTAAGGGTATAGGTACGCCCTTCCGATGTCGCAGTCTTGCGTACCGTTGGATCCAACGTTGCAAAGAGTGCGTTTTCAACCAGAACACCGGCATCGGTGAGCTTATTCAAAAGAGATGATTTTCCTGCATTGGTGTAGCCAGTGATTGCAACCGATGGAATGTTGTTGCGCTTTCTCTCTTGCCTCTTTGTGTCACGCGCAATTTTCATTTCTGCAATTTCGCGACGTAACTTGGCCATCTTGTCTCGAATACGACGGCGGTCAGTTTCGATTTTAGTCTCACCTGGACCACGACCACCGATACCCGCACCACCTGCTGCGCGACCTCCAACCTGACGTGAAAGTGAATCTCCCCAACCACGAAGGCGCGGGAGTAAGTATGCGATCTGTGCGAGTTCGACCTGCGCCTTACCTTCACGACTCTTTGCATGTTGTGCGAAAATATCAAGAATGAGTGCAGTGCGATCTACAACTTTTACCTTTAACTTATCTTCAAGTTGTCGCAGTTGAGATGGAGAAAGCTCACCGTCACAAATGACAGTATCAGCTCCTGTTGCTCGAACAACTTCTTTAAGTTCCTGCACCTTACCCGAACCGATATATGTTGCAGGATCTGGCTTATCTCGTCTCTGGATGAGGCCATCAAGAACTTCTGATCCTGCTGTCTCTGCCAGTGCCCTAAGTTCGGTGAGCGAATTTTCTGCATTTGCAATAGTGCCCTCAGTCCATACGCCAACAAGCACAACTCGTTCTAACTGAAGTTCGCGATACTCAGCCTCTGAAATATCTTGCAGCTGGGTGGAAAATCCTTTAACGCGACGAAGTGCTTGGCGCTCACTCAGTTCCTGCTCGGCACCATAATCCATCTCTTGGTCTGCAGAATCATAATCTGCTGCCGCTCGCGCACTCTCGCGTAAAAGTTCTTCAAAACGCTCTTCGCGCTGATCTGGAGTTTCACTCGTCATTGGTTGAAATACTCTGTAATGTCATAATCCTTAATGAGTACAGCAGGGCCTGTAAGCGTGGCATTTGAATGTGCATCGATATCTACAATCAAGGTACCCCCTGGCGGTTTAATCACCCAACGCGCTGGAAGTCTTCCTTTTGTATGAATTGTTGCAGCCAATGCAACGGCACATGTACCGGTTCCACATGAGCGAGTCTCTCCACTACCCCGTTCGTGAACGCGCATCAGCAGAGTTTCAGGTGAGGCGATTTCAACAAATTCAATATTGACACCCTCTGGAAAGACATTGGCAGGAGAGACTTGCGGAGCTGATACTAAAG
>CAZNUC010000086.1:0-3406 GCA_964576165.1 uncultured Candidatus Planktophila sp.
TCCGGAAGGCCAGCAGTTCCGGTTTCACCACGTGCACCAGTTGCTCCGGTGGCTCCATCAGTACCGTTAGCTCCATTGCTTCCATTTGTTCCATTCGTTCCTGATGCACCTGATGCTCCCGTCGCGCCACTTCCAGCAGGACCTGTTGCACCCGTTGCTCCAACTGAACCGTTTGCACCATTAGAACCATCTAATCCACGAGATCCATTAGCACCATCTAAACCATTAGCTCCTGGCTCACCTTTAGGTCCAGCAGGACCGGCAACAGTTGACGCAGTTGAAATATTCTTTGCATCATTTCCGTTTTTTCCATCAGACCCATTCGCACCATTGACTCCGTTGGTGCCGTTTGCACCTTGCATACTGCGGGCAGCTGGCCACTTGCCATTAGTTTTCGGACCAGAAATAAGAAGGCTCCGCGTATCAATGTAGAAGTCACCATCAATTCCAATCGATTTTGATGGTGCACCTTTGCCGTTCAGCACTGTGTTGATTACTGCTGTCGAGGATCTGCCTGCCGCCTTTGGCTTTGTTGCCGCGACCGCGTTCGGCAGACCGAGTGCGAAAAGAAGTAGAACGATGAGAGTGAAGGAAGATCGTTGAGCTTTCAAGGGTTGCTCCTAGTTAGTAGATTTGAATCAAGTGTGAGGTGGCTCGAATACGGGCTCAATGGGGGTCTCCTTAGGTCTTTCTGGCGTAATCCTGGGTGCCTACGCGTGATTCGACCCCGAAATTCACAGAAGTCTCTAAGGGTATTGGAATACCTTTGTCAGCATTAAGGGGTTTATTACATCTCATCGATAGCAAATGTTATTGATACGAAAACTTCTTGAGACGAAAGGTGAATTTATGTCAAAGAAGAAGGTACTTGCAGTTGTTATCACAACACTTGCACTCACTGCTGGTTCAATCGGAGTTGCGGGCGCTGATTCGAAGTCCTCACAGCGAGTCAGTGTGACCAAAGTTTCCGGTCAGATGGGGATTGCTTCACAGCAAGCCATGGAAACTTTGCTCAAAGACCTTGTGGCAAAGGGAACAATCACTCAAGCGCAGGCTGATTCAATTGCTGCTGCAATTGCTGCTGCCAAAGCTGCAGTGAAAGAGGATCGTAAACTCGGTGATAAGTTCCGAGAATTCAAAGCTGATCGTGTTGAAAAGCAGAACTTGATCTCAGAAATTATCGGTCTTGATACCGCGACAATCCACTCACGTCTTAAGGCAGGAGAGTCACTGGCTCAGATTGCCGGGGCAAAGAAAGATGCACTGATTGCAGCACTCGTTGCAGATCACACAAAGCGCATCGATGCCGCAGTAACAGCGGGAGTGTTAACTGCAGAGCAAGCTACAAAGATGAAATCAAAAGTAGTTGAGCATGTGACTGCCAAAGTAAACGCTGTTGGTGGAAAGCATGGTTTTGGTAGAGGTGGACATGGCCATAAGGGTGGAGCGAAAGCCCCAACTCTTCCGGCACCAGCTCCAACTACTGGGGCATAACCAGTAAATACACCTCCTCCTAAGGTGATCACACCCGCCTCGCAGAGAAATCTGCGGGGCGGGTTTTACTTTTCTATCGCATTCAACAAAAGTGCAAAAGTGCGTGAGAGTATGAGCCCATGAGAATTCATATCGGTAGCGATCACGCAGGACTTGAACTCAAATCACAGTTGATCGAGCATCTAGTGGGCAATGGCCACGATGTCACTGACCATGGACCGTATGAATATGACGCGGTCGATGACTACCCAGATTTCTGTATTCCCGCTGCTGAGGCAGTGGCAAAAGATCCGGCATCACTAGGAATTGTTTTGGGCGGATCTGGAAACGGTGAACAGATTGCTGCGAATAAGGTACATGGAATTCGCGCAGCGCTGGCATGGTCAGTTGAGACGGCAAAGCTTGCCAAGGATCACAACAATGCAAATGTGGTTGCCGTGGGTGGCCGCATGCACGAATTGCCCTTAGTTAAAGAGATTATTGATGCATTTATCGCTCATCCATTTTCAGCAGATGAGCGACATATTCGTCGGATCGATAAAATAACAGCATTTGAGAATAAGAGCTGCTGTTAATTAATTTTTATGTAACGAAGATCTGTCACTTGATGATCTTTTGTGATTCCCTGTCCTTCAAAGCGCGTTAACGGGCGCCACTCAGGGCGATCTACTACTCCCCCTTCAAATGCTACTGATGATGCAAACACCTCTTCGATCACTTCAGCGTAAGGAACCCAATCGGTTGCGATATGGATAAATCCTCCAGCTTTAATCTTTGGTGCGATTAGTGTGAGAAATTCAGGATTGATAATCCGGCGCTTGTTGTGCTTCTTCTTCTGCCAGGGATCTGGGAAGAAGAGATGAATTCCATCCAGAGATTGATCTTCAAGGTGTTCCTCAAAAAGTGGATGTACATCGGTTTCCATAATACGAATGTTCTTAAGCCCCAGCTCCTCAATGCGCGCCATTAATTTTCCTACGCCCGGAAAATGAACTTCGACTGCCAGAAAACCGTCATTCGGAAAATCTCTGCCGATCAAGGCGGTGGCTTCACCCATTCCGAAACCGATTTCCATGATGATCTTTTCCGAGTGAGGAAATAATCCTGGAAGATCGAGCTTTCCTTCAGGGATTTCGATGCCGTACAGGGGCCAGAAGCGTTCCAGTGCGCTGGCCTGCGAGCGGGTGATACGCGAACCTCGCAGGCGATACGAGCGCACTGAACGAGTTTCCATTGCCCCATTCTTACATGATTGGATGAGCCCCTAATTTCACTCGGCAGAAATGACAAAGGAGCAACCCGTGCCAGGCACAAATATAAAGCAGGTCGAAGCGGCAGAACGTTCAGAGATTGTAAAGGTCAAGAGCTATCGAATCGATCTTGATCTGACAACTGGTGCAGAGAATTTTCGGGTAAAGACAACTGTTACCTTTGCTGGACTTAAGCCTGGCGCAACAACCTTTATCGATTGCGTCGGTAGCAAAGTCATCAGTGCCAAGCTCAACGGAGTTGAATTCGATCCAAAGTTCGATGGCGAGACTGTTTATCTTCCTGCTGTTGCCACAGAGAATGTTCTTGAGATTGAACATGATGGCATCTACTCAAATACCGGTGAAGGTCTACACCGATTTGTTGATCCAGTAGATAACGAGGTCTATCTCTATACGCAGTTTGAAACTGGCGATGCTCGCCGCATGTATGCCTGCTTTGATCAACCTGATCAGAAGGCGACCTTCACAATTAGCACCATCACACCAAAGCATTGGGAGGTAATCTCAAACTACGGTATCGAGTCAAGTAAAGAGCTAGATGGTGATCGCAAGTTTATTCAATTCGCGCAGTCACAAGTTATCTCAACATACGTAACTGCAATTGTCGCTGGGCCGTATACATCAGTACACGATGAATATAA
>CAZNUC010000087.1:0-3406 GCA_964576165.1 uncultured Candidatus Planktophila sp.
ACATCTTGTGCATCGATCACGTGCCATGCACGAACGACGTCGCCAGCCTTAGGACTATATGTACGCATGCTCTATTACCTTCTTCTTTTCGTAGTGCTTTAAGGATTGACCTTCGGCGCCTACTGGCGCAGAGGTAGAACTTTACCTTCCGCGGCGTGAGGGGTCAAAATGGGTCAAATACCCTGATTGGCAGGCGCAAAATAGCTAAAAATCAAAGACTGGCTCCGGGCTCTCATAGACTCGTCCATCTGCCCCGAAGACCAAGAATCGCGTGAATCCGCGAGTAAACCAGCGATCGTGGGTGACGGTGAGAACAGTGCCTTCATAGCGATCAAGTGAGTGTTCTAGCGCTTCTGCACTTGCAAGATCAAGGTTATCGGTGGGTTCATCGAGTAATAACAATGTAGAGCCACTGAGTTCAAGCAAAAGGATTTGGAAACGTGCTTGTTGTCCGCCTGAGAGCGATGTGAATTTCTGCTCTGCTTGTCTATCTATTTCATACTTTCGTAAAACACTCTTGGCAGGACCTAATTGTAGTGAATAGCTCTCCCACAGAATTTCAAGGAGGGTCTTATTCTCAAATTCGGGATGTGCATGTGTCTGTGCAAAATAGCCAATCTCTACACGGGCTCCTACTTTGAGATTACCTGTGTAATGCACATCCTTATCTCCTGAAATCATTCGGAAGAAGTGTGACTTTCCTGTTCCATTCTTTCCCAAAATCGCGATGCGATCACCAAAGAAGACCTCAAAATCAAATGGTTGAGTCAAGACTTCACCAGAAATATTTGTGATCGAAACTTTCTCGAAAGTCAGAGCACGCAAACCAGTACGGCCCCCGCGCAATCCAACGTTGAGATCTTGTTCAATCGGTGGAGCCTCGGGTGCGCCAGCTTCTTCAAATTTGCGAAGACGAGTTTGCATGGCATGGTATTTGCTGGCCATATCTGGAGAACTTGCAGCCTGTACCTGCAAGGTGCGTACAAGATCTTTTAAGCGTTGATGCTCTTGTTGCCAGCGGAGTAAGAGTTCGGCAAATCGTTCGTTACGTGCTTTTCGAGCATCGTGCCACGTATCAAATTTTCCTCCATGGACCCAAGCGGTATTCCCATTAACACCTTGTTCGAGTGCAACAATGCGGGTGGCGGTGTTTTGTAAGAGCTCACGATCGTGGCTAATAAAGAGAACAGATTTCTTAGTCTCTGAAATGACTTTCTCGAGCCAGCGCTTTGAAGGAACATCGAGATAGTTATCTGGTTCATCGAGTAATAGGACTTCTTCGGGGCCCTCAAGGAGTGCTCGCAAAACTAATTTCTTCTGCTCTCCCCCAGATAACGAACTGACGAGTCGATCTGTAACCTCATCGAAAGTCTTACCCAGCATCTCGGTGCAGCACTTATCCCAGATGACCTCAAAGTCATATCCACCGCAATCTCCCCAATCAATGATTGCTTGGGCATAGGCCATCTGATTCTTTTCAGATGTATCGGCGTTCATTGCATTTTCAGTCTTTGTGATTCGAGCCGCAGCTTCACGGATACGTGTCGGTGCGACAGAAACCAAAAGTTCACGGACAGTTGTTGTATCTCGCACGGAGCCAATGAATTGACGCATGACACCAAGTCCGCCAGTTATTGCAACGCTCCCTTCATCGGGTGAAATATCACCACAAATCATTCGGATGAGCGTTGTCTTGCCGGATCCATTAGGGCCAATCAGTGCGACCTTTGCGCCATCACCTACGCGAAATGAAACATCGTTAAGGAGAACTCGACCATCAGAGAGTGAGTATTCGACACCTGAAATATCAATATGGCCCATCGCCACGCTTTCCAATTGTGACTTTGGCTCGATCAAGTAGCTCTTGATCTGATGGGTAATCAACCCGCGTAAGGCTTAATCCGCGAGCAGGAAAGACTAAAGAATCACTGACTCGCTCTTTATTGGCAAGTAGCTCCGCCATCCAAGACGGATCTTTTCGTCCATCGGCAACACAGACAACTGCGCCGACTAAGTTACGTACCATCGAATAACAGAATGCATCTGCGATAACTTCTGCCACAAGAAGTCCCGTCTGGTCACGATGCCATTCGTACTTTTCTAGGGTGCGAATTGTTGTTCCACCCTCTTTGAATTTACAAAATGCTGCAAAGTCGTGATGGCCAAGCACAAGAGCACTGGCTTTATTCATCAGTTCGGCATCAAGTGGTCGATACCACGGCGCAACGTCATAACGAGAAAGCGGTGGGATTACATCGTTGTTATCAAGAATCTTGTAGGTATAGACCCGGCGAAGAGCCGAGAAGCGTGCATGAAAACCACTTGGTGCATCACTTATGTTCATGATCCGAAGGTCTTCATCCAGAATACGGTTGAGCTTGTAGCGAAGATCCCTATAGGTAAGACCATCGCTAAAGATTGAATCTGGAAGATCAGCGTGGATGACCTGACCGGTGGCATGTACGCCAGCATCTGTACGCCCGGCAGCTATCGTCTGCACCTGTGAACGAGAAATTTGCGTGAGTGCGTCTTCAATGAGATTTTGCATCGTGCGACGATCGGGTTGAGTTGCCCACCCAAAGAATGCGGTGCCGTCGTAGGCGATATCTATCCGTAAACGACGAAACCCACTCTCGGGAAAGAGAGTGGGTTGCGCCATAAGAATTTACGCGAGTGTGCGCGTATTAATTACTTATCTGTTACGAGTTCGATCACAGCCATAGGAGCGTTATCGCCCTTACGTGGACCGACTTTGGTGATACGCGTGTATCCACCTTCGCGTGTTGCAAATGTTGGTGCGATTGTTGTGAAGAGTGTGTGCACAACGCTCTTGTTAGCGATACGGGCCATTACTTCACGACGAGCCTGAAGATCGCCCTTCTTTGCGAAGGTAATCAACTTCTCAGCAAGTGGACGAAGACGCTTCGCCTTTGCTTCAGTTGTTGTGATCTTGCCATGCTCGAACAGCTGCTCTGCAAGTGTACGAAGGATGAGACGCTCGTGTGATGGGCCTGAACCCAAACGAGGACCCTTAGTTGGCTTTGGCATATCTCTACTCCTTCTTAGTTTGCATCTGCATCAGAAAAATCTTCATCTGATGCGTTGTAGTTCTGATGTTTTGTTGGATCAAATCCTGCTGGGCTGTCCTTGAGAGACATTCCCATTGAGACAAGCTTTGCCTTGACCTCATCGATGGACTTTGAACCAAAATTGCGGATATCGAGAAGATCAGCCTCTGAACGGTTAACCAACTCTCCAACTGTGTGAATGCCTTCGCGCTTCAAGCAGTTGTATGAGCGAACTGTGAGATCAAGATCTTCGATTGGAAGAGCAAGATCTGCTGCTAGGGCTGCATCCATAACAGATGGCCCCATCTCGATACCTTCAGCATCAAGATTAAGTTCGC
>CAZNUC010000088.1:0-3256 GCA_964576165.1 uncultured Candidatus Planktophila sp.
ATAATTGACCGAGCCAAGGGGATATTGATGGCGGCCCTGAATCTGACAGAACCTCAGGCATTTTCATGGATACAGAAGGCGGCGATGGATCGCCGTCTCACGATGAAAGAAGTCGCAGAGGCTGTCATAAGCCCCGATGCCGTTCCTGACTGAGCAGCGCTTTTCGTAACCAAAAAGTAACCTGATTTGAACCATTTGCGCCATATTTACCTTGCCGTTCTATCACCCCAGCGGTTACCCTTTCCACCTCCCTGTCCCGGGACACAAGAACAGGAAAGGCAACACATGAAGAAGAATAAGGTTCTCGCACTTGCGATCGCCGGAGCACTTGCTGCAGCATCAGCTGCATCAATCGCACCTGCGGCACAAGCCGCAGACACAGTAAAGATTGCTTTCCAGGGCCCACTAACAGGTCCTGAAGCTCAGACCGGAACTGATGAAGTTCGTGGAGTAAAGCTTGCACTCAAGCTTTACAACGCAACTAACCCAGCAGTTAAGGTTGAGCTAGTAGAAGTTGACGACCAAGGAGACCCAGCAATCGCTGGAACAGTTGCTCCCGGTGTTGCAAAAGATACTTCAATCATCGGTATGGTTGGGGCTGCATACTCAGGTGCAACCATTGCATCATTGCCTTCATACAAGGCAGCACCTGCACTTGCAATGATCTCACCATCAGCAACACGTCCATCACTTACAGATCCAACATCACCTGACTACGGACAGCCTGTATTCCACCGCATCGTTTCTAACGATGCACTTCAGGGTCCAGCACTTGTTCGCGTTGCGACAAAGGGCGTAAAGAGTCCTGCAGTTTACGTTGTTGATGATCAGTCATCATATGCAACAGGTCTTCGTGATGTTGTTATCCCAACACTTACTCTACGTAGCGAGTCATGGCTCAAGGGCTCAGACTCAGTCGTAAAGGGAACCACTGACTTCTCTGCAGTAATTGCAAAGATCAAGAAGGTAAAGGCTAACGTCGTTATCTACACTGGTTACTACGCAGATGGCGCAAAGTTTGCTAAGCAACTTCGCGACAAGGGTTACACGGGCGTTCTTGCAGGTGGCGACGGTGTTCTTAACTCTGCATTCATCAAGTTGGCTGGTTCAAAGGCTGCAACGGGATACCGTTTCACAGCACCAACCACTCCACTTGATATCGCATCTCCTTCATTGACAGCAACATTCAAGAAGGAGTTCGGAGCAGACCCAGGTGTTTACACAACTGAGGCATACGATGCTACAAACATGTTCCTTGCAGCTATCAAGGCTGGAAAGACAACACGTGCAGATGTCTTGGCATACATCAAGACAATGAAGCACAAGAACACAGCTGGAGTCACAATCTCATTCAACAAGAATGGTGACCTCAACGGTGCCGGACTTATCAACGCATTCGTTGTTAAGAACGGAAAGATCGTTCTCACAGGTCTTGCATAAGCCTCGGCTTAGCGAAATCTGAAGAAATTCATCTACATCAACCCCCACTCGCCAAACGGGTGGGGGTTGATTGATGAAAGTGGTTTTACAAGAATTTTTTTAGTAGGATTTCCAAAAGCTTCAACGGCCACATGGTCGAACTAATTTGTAGGAGTTGATTCGGTGGATTTTTCCGTATTGGTTGATCAATTCTTTGCCCTGACCATCGATGGCATCGCTCTCGGATTTATCTACTCGCTGATCGCTCTCGGGTACACCATGGTCTATGGTGTTCTTCGCCTCATTAACTTTGCTAACTCCGAAGTCTTTATGCTCGGAACTTTCGCAACCATCGTCACCTCCAAAAACATCTTTGGTTATGCAGATGACACTGAACCGCTGACGGGAATGAAGTTGGTTTATACCCTAGTAGCGTGCATGCTCGTTTCAATGCTCGTCTGTGCCATTACGGGAGTCCTTGTTGAGATTATTGCTTATCGACGTTTGAGAAAGATGGGCTCGAACAGATTAACCACGCTTATCTCTGCAATTGGTGTATCGATCGTAATCAGCGAAACAGTTCGTATCTTTACAAGCTCGGCTCCAGCCAATAACCCGAGACTTCTCGATAAAATTTATCTCATCTCGTATATGGGAACTGAAGTAAATATTGGATCAGTACGCATTCCTATTTCGGCCTTTGAAGTTCGATTAGATACTCTGCTAGTTATTGTGTTCGCGGTCCTCCTTCTCTTTAGCGTGGATAGATTCGTTAAGCACAGCCGACTTGGCAAGGGAATTCGCGCTGTATCTATGTCCGAACAGAATTCCCAACTTATGGGTGTCAATCTCAACAAAGTTGTTTCGAGTACGTTCTTTATCGCTGGCCTCATGACAGGCGCTGCGTCGTTCTTCTACATCACCGTGTATGAGAGCACCAAATTTAACGTTGGCTTCGAGCTCGGATTGGCAGCCTTTACCGCGGCGGTCCTTGGTGGAATTGGAAATATCCGAGGAGCATTCTTCGGTGGAATTGCTCTTGGAATTCTTGAGATCTATGCCGCAACAATCTTTGGAACACAATGGAAGGCAGTTACAGCGTTCGTCGTACTGGTACTAGTTCTTCTCTTTAAACCAAATGGACTCTTTGGCGAGTCACTACAGCAGGCGAGGGTATAGCGATGGCTTTTAACGTACGCGACAAAGGTGCTGAGATCTGGGAGAGCGCTCCTAAACCTGTCCGGGTAGCGATCGCATCCTCTGCAATGATTTTCGCAATCTGCCTCCCATTCATGGGTGGCACATTCCTCAATACGCCGATCAGCTCGTACGAAGCTGTTCTGGTGTATCCAGTGGGACTCTTTGTTCTCATGGCCTTGGGTCTGAATATCGTGGTTGGTAAGAGTGGATTGCTTGATTTAGGTTACGTAGCTTTTTTTGCAATCGGTGCTTACACCATGGCAATTTTGGGAACTACAACATCTCTAAATTTTTGGGAGATTATGCCGATCGGTATCGGTCTAGCGATGCTTTCAGGCGTAATTCTTGGCCTTCCAACTCTTCGCTTAAGAGGAGATTACTTAGCCATCGTAACTCTCGGCTTCGGTGAGATTGTACGTATTGTTGCTCTTAACACCATGTCCATCGGTGGACCTAACGGAATCGCAAACATTCCAACTCCACCAAAGTTTCTCTCTCTCGAGTACACCTTGCAGAACCAGAAGGCGTACTACTGGACGGTCTTATTCTTGATCTTTATTACGATTTGGATGATTCGTCGCCTCTCATCACGTCGTCCAGGTAGAGCGTGGGAGAGTATTCGCCAGGATGAAGATGT
>CAZNUC010000089.1:0-3087 GCA_964576165.1 uncultured Candidatus Planktophila sp.
CATTTCCAAAGCCACAGGCATCATGCACCATTCCGGTTGAGCCAAATATGATTGTGAAAACTCAACTCACATCTGCAGTTGCTGATAAGGCGCAGAAAGGTGTGATGGAACTTCTCCTTGGAAACCATCCCCTTGATTGCCCTGTCTGCGATAAAGGCGGAGAGTGCCCTCTACAGAACCAAGCAATGTCTAATGGAAATCCAGAGGCTCGTCTTGGTGGCGTTAAGCGCACCTTTGAAAAGCCGATAAATATTTCATCGCAGGTTCTTCTTGATCGTGAACGTTGCGTCTTATGTGCTCGTTGCACACGTTTTTCAGAGCAGATCGCATCAGATCCATTTATTACTCTCAATCACCGTGGTGCGCTTCAGCAAGTTGGAATTTATGAGAACGATCCATTTAAATCTTATTTCTCTGGAAATACGATTCAAATATGCCCAGTAGGCGCGCTCACTGGAGCCTCATACCGTTTCCGCGCTCGACCATTTGATCTTGTCTCAACTCCGTCTGCTTGTGAGCATTGTGCATCAGGTTGTGACATGCGCACCGATGTGCGTCGTGGAAAAACTCTACGCCGCCTTGCAGGAGATGATCCTGCCGTCAGCGAAGAGTGGAATTGCGATAAAGGCCGCTGGGCATTTAAGTACATCACTTCACAAAATCGTTTAACCCAGCCTTTGGTACGAAACTCAGACGGTGAACTTGTGGCAGCGTCGTGGCCAGAGGCTCTTGCCGCTGCAGCCGCTGGTCTTGTAGCTAAGCGCGCGGGTGTAATTGTCGGCGGACGTCCAACACTTGAAGATGCATATGGCTATGCAAAGTTTGCACGCATTGCACTTAATACCAACGATATTGATTTCCGAGCTCGTGTCACATCTGACGAAGAGGCATATTTCCTCTCCTCACATG
Organism: uncultured Candidatus Planktophila sp.; assembly: GCA_964576165.1. Classification (GTDB taxonomy): domain Bacteria; phylum Actinomycetota; class Actinomycetes; order Nanopelagicales; family Nanopelagicaceae; genus Planktophila. The sequence goes on from CAZNUC010000089.1 coordinate 910, forward strand.
TTGTGGGATCTACAGTTGAATACCGTGACATCGATAGAGCAGATCATGTACTTCTCGTCGCATTTGAACCAGAAGAAGAGTCACCAATTGTTTTCTTGCGCCTAAATAAGAACTTTAAAAAGCGCGGACTCATCGTCACATCAGTTGCCTCTAAGGCATCAATTGCAATGGATAAGTTGAAGGCTCGCTTCATTAAGGTTGCTCCAGGTAATGAGGCGCAAGCACTTGCAACAATTGAATTGACTGCAAAGTCTGTAATTTTGGTGGGAGAGCGTGCATCTGAAAGTGCAGGGTTGCTATCGGCGGCTCACGCACTCGCGCAGAAGACTGGCGCGAAGCTGGCGTGGATCCCTCGTCGCGCTGGCGAACGTGGCGCGTTAGAAGCTGGTGCATTTAGCCATCTACTACCTGGCGGTCGACCTGTTTCAGATTCATCTGCTCGTGTAGATATGGCAGCAGCGTGGGGTGTCAGCACACTTCCTTCAACTCCTGGTCGTAGCGCGTCGGCAATGATCGATGCAGTTCATAGCAATGAACTTGACGCACTCGTTGTTGGCGGCGTTGATATTGCAGATATGCCAGAGAGTGCGCGAATAAAGCAAGCGCTAAAGAAGGCATTTGTTGTTTCACTGGAAATTTCTCACTCATCTGTCACCGAATTGGCAGATGTTGTTCTTCCAGTTGCCGCAGTGACCGAAAAGTACGGAAGCTATATCAACTGGGAAGGTCGCCAGCGCAACTTCGCAGCAGCGGTCGCCGATTCATTGAACCGTAGCGATGTCCGCATTCTCTCTGTCTTGGCCGATGCAATGGGTCAATCAATAATGCTGGGAACAGTGACAGCGGCTGCACGTGAATTTGCTCAACTTGGAAAGTGGGAAGGCGCACGAGCCTCACATGTTCAGGTTCAACCAGGATCACCAGTAAAAGTTTCAGGCAATCAAGCAATTATTACTTCATGGCGTCGTCTTCTCGATGAAGGATCGCTACAAGTGGGCGAAGATAATCTCGCTGGAACTCGCAGACCAACCATTGCTGTGATCTCACCATCACGTGCACAGTCAATCGGGGTTTCATCAGGTGATCAGCTTCGCATTTCAAATGCACAAGGAAGTATCACTCTTGCAGCACTTGTTGAAGATATCCACGATGACGCCGTCTGGCTTCCTCGTAATTCAATCGGCTCGACTCCGTTGCAGACACTTAATGCAGTCCATGGCGAACTAGTAACGGTGGTGAAGGCATGACAACTGCAGAACTTCTCGGACAAGATCCGGTCTGGCTTATCGTGGTAAAGGCTGTAATTGTCTTTGCAATCTGTGTCGTCTCAACATTGCTCGCAGTCTGGACTGAGCGCCGAGTACTTGCAAAGATGCAACGACGTACTGGACCAAACCGCGTAGGTCCATTTGGTTTGATTCAATCACTTGCAGATGGCGTCAAGCTTGCACTTAAAGAAGACATCATTCCTGCTGCCGCAGATAAGGTGGTATTTATCGCTGCCCCAATCATCGCGACTTCCATGTGCTTCATGGCATTTGCAGTTATTCCGATGACAGGCAAGATAAATCTATTTGGTCAAGATACAGCGCTTCAATTAACAGATCTCTCTGTCGGAGTTCTTTACATACTTGCTGTGAGTTCTATCGGTGTCTACGGCATCGTTCTTGCAGGGTGGTCATCTGGTTCCACCTATCCGCTACTTGGCGGATTACGTTCTAGCGCACAAGTTGTCTCTTATGAAATTGCGATGGGACTCTCACTTGTTGCAGTCTTTATCTACGCGGGTTCTATGTCGACTGCAGAAATCATCGGCTCACAACATGAGAATTATTGGAACGCTCTCGTTCTATTCCCTTCATTTGTCATCTTTGTAATTTCCATGGTAGGCGAGACAAACCGTGCTCCATTTGACTTGGCTGAAGCAGAAGGTGAACTCGTAGGTGGATTCCACACTGAATATTCATCTCTAAAATTTGCACTCTTCTTCTTGGCCGAATACGTCAATATTGTTGCCGTCTCTGCCCTTGCCACAACTTTGTTCCTAGGTGGATATCACGCACCTCCAGGTCTTGGCTTTACTGAAGGCTGGCTCGGCGGATGGTTCACTATCGTCTGGTTCTTCCTAAAGGTTAATTTCTTCTTCTTTATCTTTATGTGGCTCCGTGCATCTCTACC
>CAZNUC010000090.1:0-3019 GCA_964576165.1 uncultured Candidatus Planktophila sp.
CGAATTGGTGCATAGCTAGTCAATTTCGTTCCTGCTCGTACTGTGTGGGAGACTTCGTCAAATGATCTCAACTACCGCCCTCGAGCTTCGTGCTGGGGCCAGACTCCTTGTCTCTGGGGTCAACGTTCGAATCAATCACGGCGATCGCATCGGCTTTGTTGGCCGCAATGGCGCGGGTAAATCAACTCTTGCAAAAGTATTAGCAGGGGAAACTCTTCCTGCAGGGGGCGCTGTGCAACGCACCGGCAAGATCGGATATCTCCCCCAAGATCCACGTACGGGAGAAGATCAAGGAACTGTTATTGAACGAATTTTATCTGCCAGAGATTTAGATCAGATCGCACACCGCATGAAGATGGTGGAAGAAGAGATGGCAACGGCCGAAGGTGAGGCCCTTGATAAAGCCCTCGATCGTTACACGCGCGTGGATGCAGAATTCACCGCCGCTGGAGGCTATGCAGCAACCGCCGAAGCCGAAGCCATCGCAACCTCACTCGGAGTCTCAGAGGCAGTCTTTGGCAATCAACTAGACACACTTTCAGGTGGTCAGCGCCGTCGTATCGAATTGGCGCGTATTCTTTTTTCAGGCGCTGAAACACTCCTCCTTGATGAGCCTACGAACCACTTAGATGCGGATTCAATCATCTGGCTAAGAAATTACCTGACTAATTACTCAGGCGGCCTTGTCATCATCTCCCACGATGTCAATCTCATCGAAACAGTTGTCAATAAAGTCTTCTATATCGATGGCAATCGCAATGTCATCGATGTCTACAACTTGGGCTGGCGTCAATATCTCTTGCAGCGCGAACAAGATGAACATCGCCGTAAGAAAGAGCGAGCCAACGCCGAGAAGAAGGCTGAGATCTTGCAGAAGCAGGGCGAGAGAATGCGTGCCAAAGCATCTAAAGCAACGGCGGCTCAAGGAATGCTTCGTCGCGCTGAAAAGCTACGTAGCAATCTGGAAGATGTGCGCGTCAAAGATAAGGTCGCCAAGCTGCGCTTTCCTACCCCAGCGCCGTGTGGAAAGACTCCGCTGTCGGGTGAAGAGCTCTCCAAGAACTACGGTTCGCTTGAAATCTTTACCGATGTTTCTTGTGTAATTGATAAAGGTTCCCGCGTTGTTATCTTGGGGCTCAATGGCGCCGGCAAAACTACTCTTTTGAAGATTCTTGCTAACCAACTTGAATCAGATACCGGCAGAGTCGAACATGGGCATGGCTTAAAACTTGGTTACTACGCCCAGGAACATGAAATGCTTGATTTTGATCGCACTATTCTGGAAAACATGATGTCATCTAAAGATGACCTGCGCGAACCTGAGGCACGCAACGTACTTGGTTCATTTCTCTTTGTTGGAGATGATGTACATAAGCCAGTCAAGGTTCTCTCAGGTGGAGAACGAACTCGACTTGCACTTGCAACCCTTGTTGTATCGGCTGCAAATGTACTTCTGCTCGATGAGCCAACAAATAACTTAGATCCCGCATCTCGGGAAGAAATCTTGGGCGCACTCGGTGAATACCAAGGCGCGGTTATCTTGGTTTCTCACGATGAAGGCGCGGTTCAGGCTCTTAAGCCAGAGCGCGTGATCTTGTTGCCTGATGGCGATGAAGATATCTGGAAAGAAGAGTACTTCGACCTAGTCGCAATCGACTAGTTAAGCGTCGATGCGGTCGCGATCAATCTCAGCAGTAGAAATAAACTCTTTACGCGGTGCAACATCATTACCCATCAAGAGTTCAAACATCTTTTCAGCAGCTGAAGCATCTGAGACTGTGATGCGACGGAGCGTTCTTGCATCTGGATCCATAGTGGTCTCGCGAAGCTGATCAGCATCCATCTCACCCAGACCTTTATAGCGCTGGATAGGCTCTTTCCACTTCTTGCCGGCCTTTGTCAGTTCAGCGGTGACTTTCTTCATCTCATCATCTGAGTAGGTGTAGATGTACTCGCCCTTTTTACCTCCGCCACCCATTGTTTCAATGCGGTGCAGTGGTGGAATAGCGGCAAATACACGTCCAGCATCAATCATCGGGCGCATGTAGCGATAGAGCAAGGTCAGCAAAAGACAACGAATATGTGCACCGTCAACATCAGCATCTGACATCAAAATCACGCGACCGTAACGAGCGTCATCGAGTTCAAAGGATTTACCTGAACCTGCGCCAAGAACCTGAATAATCGATGCACACTCGGAGTTATCAAGCATCTGCGAAAGTGATGCTTTCTGCACATTAAGAATCTTTCCTCGGATCGGCAAAATTGCCTGGAATTCTGAGTTACGAGCAGCCTTTGTTGTGCCAAGTGCGGAATCGCCTTCAACGATAAAGAGTTCTGTGCGGGTGACATCTTCTGAACGACAATCGGCCAATTTGGTTGGCAGAGATGATGATTCAAGTGCGTTCTTTCGACGTTGCAAGTCTTTATGGGCGCGCGCTGAGATACGAGTGCGGGATGCGCCAACGACCTTTTCCATAATCAACTTGCCATTAGCTTTTTCAATGCGCTTTGAGGTTGCGAAGAACTCTTTCAGCTTCTCGGCAACTACTGCCGAAACAATTCTGGTCGCAGCCGCTGTGCCAAGGACTTCCTTGGTCTGTCCCTCAAACTGTGGTTCTGACATGCGAACTGTGACAACTGCTGTCATACCCTCCATCACGTCATCTTTGATGACATCGGCTTCGTTCTTCTTCAGGAATCCAGCAGAGCGCATCGCTTCATTAAATGCCTTCGTGATTGCTCGCTCAAAGCCAAGAACATGTGTTCCGCCTTTAGGGGTTGCGATGATGTTTACAAATGAGCGAAGCGTCGTATCAAAGCCCATTCCCCACTTCATCGCGATATCAACTTCCATGTCGCGCTCGACCTCTGTTGAGACCATGTGGCCCTTATCATCGAGTACTGGAACAGTCTCTTGATAATGGCCGGTGCCGTAAATGCGAATAACACTTCCTACTGGTTCATCTGGCTGCAAGAAATCGCAGTACTCAGAGATTCCGCCCTTATGGAAGAAGAC
>CAZNUC010000091.1:0-2888 GCA_964576165.1 uncultured Candidatus Planktophila sp.
AAAAAAGCCTGCTGTGAAACAGAACAAGTCTCAAGGTGGAAAGTCGGAGTCGCTTGACGATGTTCTTGCAGAATTGAATCAACTCGTTGGTCTCGAAAAAGCCAAGCAGCAAGTCAGTTCTCTCATTGCCTTACATCGAGCGAATTCCGTCCTTGCTCAGCAAAATCGTGCTGCAGTTCCTGTTGGTCTCCACCTGGTATTTACGGGCAGCCCCGGAACAGGTAAGACAACGGTCGCTCGCTTGATAGGACGTTTATACAAGGCGATAGGACTACTCAGTGGGGGTCAACTCATTGAAGTTGATCGCTCTCATTTGGTCGCTGGGTACGTTGGCCAAACGGCAATAAGAACTCAGGATGCAATCAATTCAGCGGACGGTGGCGTTCTTTTCATTGATGAGGCTTACTCCCTAGCCAGTGATACTGGGTCCAGTCATGGATTCGGCGATGAGGCCATATCAACGCTGGTAAAGGCTATGGAAGATAAGCGAGATAGTCTGGCCATAGTTGTTGCAGGTTATAGGGAAGATATGGATCAATTTATCAAATCAAACCAAGGTCTTAAATCACGATTCCAAACTTTTATTGAATTTGAAGATTATGGCACCGAAGATTTGATTAAGATTTTTAAACTGATAAGTGCGGGCACACCGGTTCAGGTCACCGAAGAAGTTGAACAGGCACTTCGAGAGTACATAAATGACTACAGGCCTACAGGTGAAGACGGTAACGGACGCTTTGCACGCAACCTCTTTGAAAAAATGTTCCTCAATCTGACAACGCGCGCAATGGCAGACGGCATCATCGATCCTCACGAACTTGATGCTTTTGCAGTCGCAGATGTCCCAAAGATTCCAAACAAACCAAAAGATGATCCTAATAAACCAAAGTTTGGATTTGTTTAGTCTTCCTCTTCGTCATCTACTGGACGTGTACCTGGGCGAGTTTCATCTCCAGGCGGTGAAGTTTCTACCAACCCTGCCTTTGAATTGATCTTGATTGCTTTTGGAGGCATTGGGTCTGAAAGATCCATCCGAATGACTATATCCATTGGAAGATTTGCGGTCTCAGGATATGTCTCAACGCGAGCATCTGGATTTTTTTTGGAATCTTCTTCAAGTCTTTCTGGTACGACAAAGTGAGACTTCATTTTCTCGTGATAACCGTAGCCAACTTGCCCTTGAGCGAGTGAAGCGATGCTAAATGGCGTTACTAACCCGTTGAATGGCCCAATCGGTTCGCGAAGGAAGTCGTCCCAATCAACCCGCTCTTCTTCTTCCAGACCTGCTTGATCTGACTGGATTGGGTCCAAGACATTTGTTCGGTTTTCCTTAACAGGAGGACGCGCTTTTGTTATTCCCTCACTTTGAACCTTGAATGTAAGAGGTACGAGCTGTCTACGGGCTACGAGCTCAAGAGCGTCTTGATTTTCCAAACCCTTGCGCATCTCACTCCGTGGCCCTCCTGGCGAGTAGGCAATATCAGCATCTAGACCGTCAATGTTCATCCGCTCGCTCGGCAGCCCAATTGTGTGTGCAATTGCAGTCACTTGATCTTTTAGTACCTTGCTTCGCCATCCACGGATAGCAAAGCTCTTCATCGCCCGACCTTGAAGCTTATTCATAGATGAGGCATCGCTCTCTTGGGCCTGAGCGATGCGTAATGAAAATGGAAATTCATCTTGATTAAGATCAGAGAGATATGACTTAAACCAACGATCGTTCATCATCCATGGACGATTGAGCGAATAACCCAAAATCTCAAGCCAGTCAACAACTTGAGGATATAGTGAAAAAAGTCGAACCTCTTCTTGGCGAACTTTATCAAAACCTTTTGCTACATTTTCAAGAGTTTTGATCAAAGTTTTAACTCTCCAATCAAAGCGACGCCAATCGCGATAATAGAGAATGAGAGCACCAAAAATCGTGATAAGTGCTGCGCCTAATACGTATCTAAAAATGAGCGAACCAACACTCGTCAACCTAAGAACCCATGTGAACGGTAAGAATGTTGTGACTAGGAAATACACGAGCCAAATCAAGAAACTGATTCCAAAGACGCTCAGGATGGTCTTATGAAAACGTTTACGAAGGCGAACAAGTTCTCCAGGTTCAGGTAATTCTAAATTCTCCATAGTCGATACATATGATTCCCGCTTGGCTATGACAGCATCGCGCTCTCCACGCATCCGAGCAAACATTTTCCATAGGAAAGTTCGCCGGTGGCGTTCTACCCAGATGGCAAATTGTGATGCTTTCTCTTCCTTGATATCAATTTCATCTGTTAGAGCTTGCACTTCTGCGTGAATCACTTCCCGTTCTTTTTGCAGCGCTTCTAACTTTTCTTCTCTCTCCTTTTCGGCAGCAAGACGTAAGGCCTCCAAATTTTCAGCAGCACGTTTTAACTCTTCTTCAACTTTAGAGGACGGTGGAGTCTCTTCTGGTGGCGTAGGTGGAGTCTCTTCTGGTGGCGTAGGTGGAGTCTCTTCTACGGGGACATTGGAATCATTATTTTCGGGAGTCACACCATCTGCATCTGGAAGATTGCGATTGAAGTCTTCGTCGTTGCTCATCGATTACCCTCCGTTAATTCTTTAATTTGGGTATCGATTTCAACAAGCTTATTCAGTCTGGCATCAAGCTCCCGACGTCTTTCAGCGACATGAGCAGTATGAATTTCAACCAACTCTGGTGCTTGATCAATATTTGACCATCCCACAACTTTAACTTCACTCAATCCTTCAAGTTCAGTTCCAATTGTCCAGCACTCTTTAGGATCTTGAATCACATCTGAAACCTTTGAAAAGATCGGGTATCGCCCGTTTGAATCTTTGATTCCAAATTTGGAGAGATCCCCACCCTCAAGAAAACCGTATATCAATTGTCTTAA
>CAZNUC010000092.1:0-2727 GCA_964576165.1 uncultured Candidatus Planktophila sp.
GATACGAAGGCCACTAGCGTGAACGAATCTCTTTACTGACATTGGCCGCTTTTTACTCAGCTGCCGGAGTTGAGCCGTCTTCTAGAACAGGAACGAGAGAGAGTTTGCCCTTAGGGTCAATCTCACCAATCTCAACCTGAATCTTGTCGCCAACCTTCATAACCTCTTCAAGGTTTTCAATTCGCTTTCCACCATGCATCTTGCGAATCTGCGAGACGTGGAGAAGGCCATCTTTTCCTGGCATCAGTGAGATAAATGCACCAAACGCTGCAAGTTTGACGACGGTACCGAGGTAACGCTCACCAACTTCTGGCATCTGAGGATTTGCAATCGCATTGATCTGCGCGCGTGCTGCCTCAGCAGATGGTCCATCGATTGCACCGATGTAGATTGTTCCATCATCTTCAATCGAGATATCTGCGCCAGTCTCATCTTGAATCTGGTTGATGATTTTGCCCTTAGGTCCGATCACCGCGCCAATCTGATCTACTGGAATCTTCACTGAGATGATGCGAGGAGCATATTTGCTCATCTCATCTGGAGCATCGATTGCTTCATTCATGACATCAAGGATGGCAAGACGAGCTTCCTTCGCTTGTAGAAGAGCGCCAGCGAGAACAGATGCTGGGATTCCATCAAGCTTTGTATCAAGCTGAAGAGCTGTTACAAAATCTTTTGTTCCAGCAACTTTAAAGTCCATATCTCCGAAAGCATCTTCTGCACCCAAGATATCTGTCAACGCAACGTATTCGATCTTTCCATCAACATCATCTGAGATCAGACCCATTGCAATACCTGCAACTGGCGCTTTAAGTGGAACACCTGCTTGCAGCATTGAAAGAGTTGATGCACAGACAGAACCCATTGAGGTTGATCCATTTGATCCCAACGCTTCTGAGACTTGACGAATTGCATATGGGAATTCTTCACGAGTAGGAAGAACTGGAATTAGTGCGCGCTCTGCGAGAGCACCATGGCCGATTTCACGACGCTTAGGTGTTCCAACACGACCGGTCTCACCTGTTGAATATGGTGGGAAGTTGTAGTTGTGCATATAGCGCTTGTGGTCTTCAGGGTTTAAGGTATCGAGCTGTTGCTCCATCTTGAGCATTGCAAGAGTTGTGATTCCAAGAATCTGGGTCTCTCCACGTTCAAAGATTGCTGAACCGTGAACACGAGGAATAACTTCAACCTCAGCAGAGAGTGCACGAATATCGCGAAGTCCGCGACCATCGATACGAATCTTGTCGCGCAATACGCGCTGGCGAACAAGCTTTTTTGTAAGTGAACGAAACGCTGCAGGAACTTCCTTCTCGCGGCCTTCAAAGGCAGCTGAAACAGATTCCTTAGTTGATTCCGAAATCTCATCAATCTTTGTCTCGCGCTCTTGCTTTCCAACAATTGTCAGAGCCTTTGCAAGATCATCCTTGGCAGCCTTTTCAACTGCTGCAAAGACATCATCTTGGTAATCAAGGAAAACTGGGAATTCAGCAGTTGGCTTAGCAGCAACTGCTGCCAGCTTGCTCTGTGCTTCACAGAGAACACGAATAAATGGCTTGGCGGCATCTAGGCCCTGTGCCACTACTTCTTCATTAGGTGTTGGTCCACCATTTTTGATGAGTTCAATTGTCTTTGTTGTAGCTTCTGCTTCAACCATCATAATTGCAACATCATCGCCACTGATCCGACCGGCAACGACCATATCAAAAACAGCGTTTTCAACCTGTGAGTGGTTAGGGAAGGCAATCCACTGTCCTTCAATTAAGGCAACGCGAACGCCACCGATTGGACCCGAGAATGGCAGTCCTGCTAATTGTGTGGACATTGATGCAGCATTAATCGCAATAACGTCATACATATGATCTGGATCAAGTGCCATTACTGTCACAACGATCTGTACTTCGTTACGAAGACCCTTGATAAATGATGGGCGCAGTGGGCGATCGATCAAACGACATGTGAGAATCGCATCTTCTGATGGACGTCCTTCACGGCGAAAGAATGAACCAGGAATCTTGCCAACTGCATACATCTTCTCTTCAACATCAACTGTTAAAGGAAAGAAATCGAATTGATCTTTTGGTGTCTTTGATGCAGTTGTCGCCGAGAAGATCATTGTTTCATCATCTAGGTACACCGCTGCAGCGCCTGCTGCCTGCTTTGCAAGTCGCCCTGTTTCAAAGCGAATCTCACGCTTACCAAATTTTCCGTTATCAATAACGGCTACTGCTGTCTTTACGTCTTGACCCTCCATGGGTCTCTCCATTTCTACAGCGCCCGCAGCGAGGTAGGAATGTATCTTCGATCGAAGTTCACGGATGAAAATATCCGGAAACCACTACCGAGGACCATCTCTCCTCGGGGCGCAGTGCTTACTTAATTAGCGACGAATACCGAGCTTTTCGATAATCGCGCGATAACGATTGATATCTGTCTTCGCGAGGTACTGAAGAATTCGACGACGACGACCTACAAGAAGTAGCAGACCACGACGGTTGTGGTGATCATGCGGATTAGTCTTGAGGTGAGTTGTAATGTCTTCGATTCGACGTGATAACAAAGCGACCTGAGCTTCAGGGCTTCCTGTATCAGTAGCTGAAGTTCCGTACTTGGTAATGATTTCTTTCTTTACTTCTGGTGTTAGTGCCATGTTCGTATGCTCCTTTTAAGCTACTGTTCAAGAGGCTTCCCGGTTTGATTCACGGGAAATCACTTTCTCGTTGGACG
>CAZNUC010000093.1:0-2588 GCA_964576165.1 uncultured Candidatus Planktophila sp.
GATGAAGAGACTGTCGCACTTACTGCGGGAGGTCACACAGTTGGTAAGGCACACGGAAACGGCAAGGCATCAAACCTTGGTCCAGCTCCAGAAGGTGCTGATATTGCAGAAGGCGGCTTAGGGTGGATGAATCACAGTACGCGCGCGATTGGTCGCGATACTGTTTCAAGTGGCATCGAAGGTGCATGGACAACCAATCCAACGAAGTGGGATAACGGTTACTTTGAACTGCTCTTCAAATATGACTGGGAACTCAAAAAATCTCCAGCAGGTGCTCACCAATGGGAGCCAATCAACATCAAGGAAGAAGATAAGCCGGTAGATGTTGAAGATCCAACTATTCGTTACAACCCAATGATGACAGATGCTGATATGGCGATGAAGATGGATCCGATCTATCGCGAAATTTCAGAGAAGTTCTATGCAAACCCTGCATACTTTGATGAAGTATTTGCACGCGCGTGGTTTAAGTTAACGCACCGCGATATGGGACCAAAGGTTCGCTACATCGGACCAGATGTTCCGGCAGAAGATTTGATCTGGCAGGATCCAATTCCTGCAGGGAATAAGAACTACAACGTTGCTGATGTGAAGGCAAAGATTGAGGCACTAAATCTTCCGGTGGCAGATCTCGTTGCAACAGCATGGGATAGCGCTCGCACCTATCGCGGTTCAGATATGCGTGGTGGCGCAAATGGTGCACGCATTCGCCTTGCACCACAGAAAGATTGGGAAGGTAACGAACCTGCACGACTTACACGCGTACTTGCAGCCCTGACACCAATTGCAACTGCAACAGGTGCCAGCCTTGCTGACGTCATCGTCTTGGCAGGAAATGTGGGCGTTGAGAACGCAGCGAAGGCAGCTGGCGTTAACGCAACGGTTCCATTTGCTCCAGGTCGTGGGGATGCTACGCAAGAGCAGACGGATGTTGAATCATTTGCCGTTCTTGAGCCAATACATGATGCATTCCGTAACTATCTCAAAAAAGATTATGCAGTCACCGCCGAAGAGCTAATGCTCGATCGTGCACAGTTGATGGGTCTTACCGCTCATGAAATGACAGTACTTATTGGTGGGCTTCGCGTCATCGGTGCAAACCACGCAGGTTCAAAGAATGGTGTTTTCACCGACAAGGTCGGTGCGCTCACTAATGATTTCTTCGTCAACCTCACAGATATGACCTATGTCTGGGAGCCAGCAGGAGAGAATCTTTACAACCTTCGTAATCGCAGCACTGGTGAAGTGAAATTCACTGCCACTCGTGTAGATCTCGTCTTTGGCTCAAACTCAATCTTGCGCGCATATGCCGAGGTGTATGCACAAGATGATGCTCGCGAAAAGTTTGTTACAGACTTTATCGCTGCATGGACAAAGGTTATGAACGCCGACCGCTTTGATCTATCGGCTTAATCGCTAACCACCGCTTTCGTTCGCTCTCGGGCAGTCTTTCGATGGAATATCGAAGGGCTGTCCGAGGCATATACGGAGCATTTTCTTTCAAGAATGATCGCAGCAAATATGGATCGCGCTTTCCCATTTCACGCAACATCCAACCGGTCGCTTTATGAATGAGATCATGTTTATCATCCAATAAGTTCTCAGCAATCACAACAGTGGGTCCAGTAATCCCGCGACGTAAGAAGGCAAAAGTGAAAACCATGGCAACGCGACGATGCCATAAATCTTTACTACGAGAAAGTTTCTCCAGCAACTTCATATGATCTGGATCTGTGATCAGGTAATCACCGATGATAGGTGCACTCACATCAACTAAATCCCAGTTGTTAACATGGCCGGCACGAAGCATCTTCATATAAAAATTAAAGATCTTCTTTCGTGATTGCTCATCTTTATCTCGCTTGTACCTCAGAGTGAGAATAATGAGCCCGCAGAGACGTTCTTCGTGAATAGGGGAGTCAATGACCTTTTCAAGCTCTGTAAATGAAAGATCAATATATTTCTTTGCAATCAGGCGTGTATCGGGAACAATAACGCCGATAAAGCGATCTCCTTCTCCGTATTCTCCCGGACCGGTCTTATAGAAACGTGCAAGATCTGACGATCTACCCTTACGAGCCAGAGCATGAAGGTCTTTAACCAGACTCATTGAGAACTCTTTCCTCTGAACCTCACGCCGAAATAGAGGGAGAGTGAGAGAAAGATTACTGCGACAATAAAAAATCCAACATTATTTATAGAACTGGCTGATTCTGGTATTTCGGATTTCGTTACGGGAGCAATTGATTCAGATTCAATTGTGGTGGCAGATTGAGTTGAGAAACCAATCTCTCCAGTGACGGGATGACCATCGGCTGAGACCACTCTAAATTTTAGAAGATAACTTCCTGCTGGATAATCTCCATCGCCAACTTTCGCTGAAACTATAGGCCCGGCAATCGTGGCAGCTGAAAGCACGTAGTCAGTGCCATCCACACTTTGAAGTTCTAAGGTATTTACAACTTCACCTTCAATTTCGATGAGATCTTCGTCGAAGGTTGCAGATAATTCTGTAGGCATAAATTCAATCGATTGATTATTTGATGGAGTCGATAATTCAAGAGATGTATGTGCATGGGCGGGCGAAG
>CAZNUC010000094.1:0-2572 GCA_964576165.1 uncultured Candidatus Planktophila sp.
TTAACCGGTCTCCTCGCCGCGGGGTTTGGTGTTGCCGGTAAACCACAACGGCCCCCAACCCCAAGGAGTAAGAAATGAATTTTCCAGTCCAGAAACCTTCGGCGATGCCCGTTCATCGTTACAGCTCATTTATCCCAGTTGATCTGCACGATCGCACCTGGCCGAATAAGAAGATCACAACAGCCCCAAAGTGGTGCTCAGTTGATCTGCGCGATGGAAACCAGGCACTGATTGACCCAATGGATACACCGCGCAAATTAGCGATGTTCAAACTTCTTGTAGCGATGGGCTACAAAGAGATTGAAGTCGGATTTCCTAGTGCGAGCCAGACCGATTTTGATTTTGTTCGCAAAATTATTGATGAAGACCTCATTCCAGATGATGTGATCATCCAGGTTCTCACCCAAGCGCGCGAACCGTTGATTCGTCGCACCTACGAGGCGATCAAGGGATCTAAGCAAGCAATCGTCCATCTCTATAACTCAACGTCAACTTTGCAGCGCCGAGTTGTATTTGGGTTAGATAAAGAGGGAATCAAAAAGATTGCAACAGATGGCGCGCAGATCTGTCTTGATCTCATGGCAACAGTTCCTGAGACAAAGATTTCATTTGAATATTCGCCAGAGTCCTACACAGGAACCGAGCTCGAATTTGCCGTAGAAGTCTGTAACGCTGTCAACGCGATCTGGAAACCCACACCAACGTGGAAGACGATTATAAATTTACCGGCAACTGTTGAGATGGCGACACCAAATATCTATGCAGATTCCATCGAGTGGATGTGTAGAAACCTTGATAATCGTGAAAGCGTTATCGTCTCACTGCACCCACATAATGATCGCGGTACCGGTGTTGCAGCAGCAGAGCTTGGATATTTAGCCGGGGCTGATCGCATTGAAGGAACCCTCTTTGGAAACGGTGAGCGCACAGGCAATGTCTGCCTTGTCACCTTGGGTTTGAACTTAGTCAGCCACGGTATTGATCCGCATGTTGATTTTTCTAATATTGATGAGGTTCGCCGAACAGTTGAGTATGCAAATCAATTAAAAGTGGCAGAGCGCCATCCATACGGTGGGGACCTAGTCTTTACCGCCTTCTCTGGCTCACACCAAGATGCAATTAAAAAAGGCTTTGATCACATGGCAGCAGATGCCAAGGCTGCTGGAGTCAGCGTTGACCAACACACATGGGCGATTCCTTATCTTCCGATTGATCCGAAAGATATTGGCCGTTCATATGAAGCGGTTATTCGCGTAAATTCTCAATCAGGCAAGGGCGGCGTTGCTTACCTGATGAAGACAGAACATCATCTTGATCTTCCACGTCGCTTACAGATTGAATTTTCGAAGATCGTGCAAGAAAAGACTGATACTCAAGGTGGAGAGATTTCTGCAGAACAATTATGGGCGGTATTTGAAGATGAATATCTACCAACCGAAGGTGCACCGTGGGGTCGCTTCCGTCTGAAGGGGTTGTCACAAACTTCTGTCATGAATGAGGATGTGCAGTTAACGGTGATGATCACCGATCGCGGCGAAGAAGTTGAGTTGAAAGGCCACGGAAATGGTCCAATCGCAGCTTTCTGTAACATCCTGCAGAAATACGGAGTTGATGTGCGAGTCCTTGATTTCCATGAACATGCTCTCTCTGCAGGTGGCGATGCTTCAGCGGCTGCGTATCTTGAGTGTGCAATCGGCGGAGATGTCTACTGGGGCGTTGGCGTTGACCCAAATACAACAACAGCTTCACTTAAGGCCGTTGTGTCTGCAATAAATCGCGCCATTCGCTGACTACCGTAACCCCGTGAGCCTCTACCGTGATGAAGCGATAGTCCTGCGTACCCAGAAACTTGGCGAAGCAGATCGCATCATCACAATGCTGACCCGCGAGCATGGTCGAATTCGCGGTGTTGCAAAAGGTGTGCGACGAACAATGTCGAAATTTGGCGCACGCCTTGAACCAGGAAGCCATGTCGATATTCAGATGTACATGGGCAAAACCTTTGACACCATTACGCAAGTTGAAGCGGTGATGAATTACGGCGAAATTATTTCGCACGATTACCAACGGTGGACAATTGCATCCGCAATTCTTGAAACAGCCGAACGCTTCACCGCGCAAGAGTATGAACCAGCGCTGCAGGAGTTCCAGTTAGTAGTTGGCGGCATGAAAGCTCTGGCAGAAAATCGCTATGACTCATCGCTCATACTCGATGCATTCTTACTGCGCTCACTTGCCATTGGCGGATACGCCCCATCAATGACTCACTGTTCGCGCTGTGAAAAACCTGGCCCTCATCGCTACTTTTCATTAGTCGGCGGCGGCTCTGTCTGTATGGATTGCCGCCCGTCAGCATCTGCAACACCAGCACCTGAAACTCTTGAACTTATGGGTGACCTCATTAGCGGAAATTGGGATCGTGCCAACACGAGCGACCTCCGTTTTCGCCGAGAGGCTAGTGGTCTAGTTGCCGCATATCTACAATGGCACCTTGAACGCGGACTTCGAAGTCTGCCAATGGTGGAGCGTGCATGAGTAAGAAGAGTGCGATCGAAATTCCACACCACGTTGC
>CAZNUC010000095.1:0-2561 GCA_964576165.1 uncultured Candidatus Planktophila sp.
TGCAAAGAATGAACCTTCAGGGATGGTTAATGAGAGATCATCAACTGCAGCGAAGTCGCCATAACTCTTGGTAACACTGGTGAGCTTGAGATCACCGCGTGCAGAGTTTGCGCTAACGCTCACTTAGATGCCAGATGCCTTGAGGAATGCCTCTGACCAAGAAGTTTCTTCAGCAGGTGTCATCGAACGGAAGACTGAAAGGTTTGCCATTGTCTTCTCAGTTGGGAAGATGAATTCGCTCGCTGCTAGATCTGGATCGATCTTTTCCATCTCAGCTTGAGCACCCTTTACAGGAGTCACATAGTTCACATAGGCAGCAACTTCTGCAGCAATTGCAGGGTCGTAATACCAGTTGATCAACTTCTCAGCACTTGCCTTAGCCTCCGCAGTTGCTGTGTAAGGGATTACCAAGTTGTCCCCTGAAATTGTTCCGCCTGATTCTGGGATTGCGAAGTCAAACTTGCCATCGTAATCATTCTTCAAGATAAACATATCTCCGGACCAACCGATGACGGCAATTGCATCACCTGACTTAAGGTCTTCTGCATATTCATTGCCCTTAACGCCGCGAATCCAGCCATCTGAAACTTTCTGCTCTAAGAATTCAACAGCGCTCATAAACTGATCTTCAGTAACTGTCTGAAGATCCACGCCACGCGAGCGCAAGATAATTCCAATGGTGTCGCGCATTTCAGAGAGAACAACAATCTTTCCCTTGTTTGCTGGAGCAAAGAGATCATCGAGTGTACGAACTCCGCCAGGGACCTTTTCTGTGTTCCAACCAAATCCTCCCATGATTCCCTGCCACGTCATTGAGTAATCGCGTGTTGGGTCAAATGAAGGTGAGGCGAGAGTATCTAGAATGTTCCCTGCATTAGGAATATTTGTCTTATCAAATTTGTGTGTATAACCAAGACGGATCCAGCGAGCTGCCATCCAGTCGGTTGGAGTCACAATGTCATAACCGATATCTTGCTTGAGCTTTAGCTGCGCCTGAACTTTTCCAAAGAATTCGTCGTTATCGTTGTAATCTTCAAAGTATTGGCTATTGAGAATATTCTCTCGGCTGAATTTATCTAGCGAAGGATAGTAGGCACACTCGTCGTCGTAATCCAAGTAGAGCGGCCAATTACCCCAGCGAAGAGTTGCCGCTTCTGCTGGCGCTTTATAAACATCGCATGATGAACCACCGCATGCAGTAAGCATGCTTGCTCCAGCTATACCTGCAGCTCCTGCAAATACGCCACGACGTGAAACTTTTGAATTAAGAATTGCGCGTGCTTCTTGCGATAAAGCCTGGGACTTAGGTGATTTAGCCATGTGAGTGGGCTCCTTTTTTTCCGGAACAAGGGACGGTTGTGCAGGGTTCATTATGGAGCCGATTGGCCTGTGAGGCCAAACTATTACTCGGCAATTTTGCGAGAAAATTTCCCAGATCTCAGGTGGTTAAGATCTTAGGCGTTGAGGTTACTCATCACATGTTTGATGCGGGTGTAATCCTCAAAGCCATAGCTGGAGAGATCTTTGCCATAGCCAGAGCGCTTGTATCCTCCATGAGGCATCTCAGCCACCAAAGGAATGTGGGTATTGATCCAGACACAACCGAAGTCAAAGGCCTTAGCAAGGCGCATCGCCCGGCCATGATCCTTAGTCCAGATCGATGAGGCGAGGCCGTAATCGACACCATTTGCCATGGCGATCGCCTCTGCTTCGTCGTTAAATTTCTGGATCGTGATTACTGGTCCGAAGATCTCGCTCTGAATCAGCTCATCGCTCTGCTTGAGATCTGCGATCACTGTTGGGGTGATGAAATATCCACCTAATGTGTTAGTTGTTCCGCCAGCCACAACCCGGGCATGGCTAGGTGTGCGTTCAATGAATCCATTGACTCGAGCAAATTGGGCAGCATTGTTGACTGGGCCAACAAGCACATCGGTATTTGGCATGCCCATTGCAATCTGGGTAGTGGCTTGATCTGCCAACAACTTAACCATCTCGTCATAGACACCTGCTTGCACGAGAACGCGAGTGGCGGCGGTGCAATCTTGACCAGCGTTGAAAAATCCTGCGATCGCAATTCCTTCAGCCGCTGCCTGTAAATCTGCATCGTTAAAGACAACTACAGGTGCCTTACCACCGAGCTCTAGGTGCACGCGCTTTAAGGATTTAGCGGCAGCGCCAGCAACTTCCATTCCAGCACGAACTGATCCGGTGATCGAGACCATTGATGGGGTTGCGTGATCAACTAGTAGCGCGCCGGTTTCGCGTTCGCCACAGATCACGTTGATAACTCCGTCAGGTAAGAATTCGCTCATTACCTGCGCCATAAAAACAGTGGAGGCAGGTGTTGTATCACTTGGCTTTAGAACTACAGCATTTCCCGCAGCAATTGCTGGCGCCCATTTCCAGACCGCCATCATCATTGGGTAGTTCCACGGAGTTACTTGGGCGCAAACTCCGATTGGTTCACGGCGCACAAACGATGTCATTCCGCGCATGTATTCACCGGCTGACCTACCTTCAAGATTTCGGGCAGCGCCCGCAAAGAAGCGAATCTGATC
>CAZNUC010000096.1:0-2506 GCA_964576165.1 uncultured Candidatus Planktophila sp.
CAGGTAACCAAGTCACGCAAATCAATCGCGCAATTTAAGTTGCGTGAAGGTATGCCAATTGGTGCACACGTCACACTTCGTGGAGATCGTATGTGGGAGTTTGCAGATCGCCTACTCTCAATCTCACTTCCACGTATCCGCGACTTCCGTGGTCTTTCACCAAAGCAATTCGATGGCAAGGGCAACTACACCTTCGGTCTTACCGAGCAGGTTGTATTCCCAGAGATCGAACAAGACAAGGTAGATCGCCCACGCGGTATGGATATTACTTTTGTAACCACAGCTAAGAACGATGATGAAGGTCGCGCGCTACTTAAGCAGCTCGGCTTTCCTTTCAGGGAGGCATAAGAATGGCCAAAACATCACTCAAGGTTAAGGCTGCTCGCAAGCCAAAGTTCAAGGTGCGCGGTTACACACGTTGCCAGCGTTGTGGTCGTCCACATGCTGTCTATCAAAAATTCGGCATCTGCCGCATCTGTTTCCGCGAAATGGCACATCGCGGCGAACTTCCAGGTATCACAAAAGCTTCTTGGTAATTACTACAACGAAACAGGTCTTCACAGGGTGTGAAGAAACCGGTTCGAGAAAGGCCACAGGCCACGTATGACAATGACAGATCCAATCGCAGACATGTTGACACGTCTGCGCAATGCGAACTCTGCCTACCATGACACGGTTTCAATGCCATCGTCATCGGTCAAGGTTCGCATTGCAGAGATCCTCCAAAAAGAGGGTTACATCGGAGGTTTCCGCGTTGAAGATAATGCAAATGGCGTAGGTAAGTCACTCGTTCTTGAACTCAAGTTCGGTGCTAATCGCGAGCGTTCACTTGCAGGACTTCGTCGCGTGAGCAAGCCAGGACTTCGCGTTTACGCAAAGTCAACAGCGCTACCTAAGGTCCTTGGTGGACTAGGCGTTGCGATTATTTCAACTTCTTCTGGCTTGCTTACAGATAAGCAAGCCAACAAACAGGGTGTAGGCGGAGAAGTTCTCGCCTACGTATGGTGATCGAATATGTCACGTATCGGTCGCATGCCAATTGCCGTTCCAAGCGGCGTTGAGGTTTCAATTGCCGGACAGCAAGTAAGCGTTAAGGGCCCTAAGGGTTCTCTCTCACTTGCAGTTCCATCACCAATTCAGGTTTCACAAGAGGGTGGCGTTCTCACCATCGTTCGCCCAAATGAAGAGCGTGCTACACGTTCACTTCATGGCCTATCACGCACATTGGTTGCCAACATGGTTACCGGCGTGACAGAGGGATACACACTCACAATTGACATTGTCGGTGTTGGTTATCGCGTTGCTGAAAAGGGTAAGGATCTTGAATTCTTGCTCGGATACAGCCACCCGGTTCCATTCCTGGCTCCAGAAGGAATTACCTACAAGGTTGAATCACCAACAAAGTTGCACATCAGCGGAATCGATAAGCAGCTCGTTGGTGAAGTTGCAGCGAAGATTAAGAAGCTTCGCAAGGCAGATCCTTACAAAGGTAAGGGACTTCGTTTGGCTGACGAGAAGGTTCGTCGTAAGGCTGGAAAGGCTGGTAAGAAGTAATGGCAATCGGCGTAAAAGTCCGCAAGGGGTCAGCAACTAATGCTCGCGCCCGTCGTCACTTCCGTGTGCGTAAGAAGGTTCAAGGAACCGCCGAGCGTCCACGTCTAGTCGTCTCACGCTCTACTCGTCACCTCTTTGTTCAGGTCGTTGACGATCTTCAGGGCATCACACTTGCATCTGCTTCAACAATGGAAGCAGATCTTCGCAAAGTTAACGGCGACAAGACTGCAAAGTCCAAGGCTGTTGGCGCACTTATTGCCTCACGTGCAAAGGCAGCTGGTGTAACAACTGTTGTCTTTGACCGCGCAGGAAACAAGTATCACGGTCGTATTGCAGCACTTGCAGATAGCGCACGAGAGAATGGATTGGAGTTCTAAGATGGCCCAAAATCCAACAACCGATGCAGGCACTTCTGCAGCACCCTCAAATAAGGGACGCGGAGAACGTCGCGAGCGACGCGATGATCGCGAAAAGGACAAGTCTCCATTCATGGAGCGCGTTGTCTTTATCAACCGTGTATCTAAAGTTGTTAAGGGTGGACGTCGTTTCTCATTCACAGCACTCGTAGTTGTCGGCGACGGCAACGGCCAGGTTGGAATCGGATACGGAAAGTCCAAGGAAGTTCCACAAGCAATTGCAAAGGCTGTCGAAGAAGCAAAGAAGTCTTTCTTCACAGTCCCACGCGTTCAAGGAACAATTCCTCATCCAGTTCAGGGCGAGACAGCAGCAGGCGTAATTCTTCTTCGCCCTGCATCCCCTGGTACCGGAGTTATTGCCGGTGGTCCTGTTCGTGCCGTACTTGAGTGCGCAGGAATCTCTGATGTACTTACAAAATCTCTCGGCTCAAATAATGCGATTAACATGGTTCACGCCACTGTTGCAGCGTTGAAGATGCTCGAGTCACCAGCAGCAATTGCAACTCGACGTGGACTTCCACTCGAAGATGTAGCTC
>CAZNUC010000097.1:0-2504 GCA_964576165.1 uncultured Candidatus Planktophila sp.
CGCCAGCGAATACAGATACACCACCGAAGTTTTCAGCTACGCGATAAATCATTTCTTGGATAAGAACTGTCTTACCAACACCTGCACCACCGAAGAGACCGATCTTTCCACCCTTTACATAAGGTGTAAGAAGGTCGATAACTTTGATACCTGTTTCGAACATCTCAGTCTTTGACTCAAGCTGATCGAATGCAGGTGCGTTACGGTGAATTGACCAACGCTCCTTAATATCAAGAGATGAAGTTGGGACGTCGAGGGATTCTCCGAGAGTGTTGAAGACGTGGCCCTTTGTGACATCACCAACTGGGACAGAGATAGCTGCACCAGTGTCTGTTACTTCAGCACCGCGCACCATTCCATCTGTTGGCTGCATCGAGATTGCGCGCACGAGGTTGTCACCAATGTGCTGCGCTACTTCGAGGGTCAAGGTACGAGTAGTTCCACTCATGGTGGTCTCTACGTGAAGCGCGTTGAAGATCGAAGGCATTGAATCTGCGGGGAATTCAATATCCACCACCGGTCCAATAACTCGGGCTACGCGGCCTTTACCTGTTGCTGACATCATTCACTCCCTGCACTAGCTGATGACAACGCATCTGCGCCGCCAACAATTTCACTGATTTCCTGGGTAATTTCGGCTTGACGGGCCGCATTCGCAAGTCGCGTGAGCGACTTGATTAACTCATCAGCATTGTCAGTTGCTGACTTCATTGCGCGACGACGAGCGGCATGCTCAGAGGCTGCCGATTGCAACATCGCGTTGAAGATTCGTGCCTGGATGTAACGAGGCAAGAGCGCGTTGAGCACTTCACCTGCATTTGGTTCAAACTCATACATAGGCAGAAGCCCTGCAGGAGCCGGTGTTGATGATTCAACAACTTCTAGCGGAAGCATGCGCTTAGCAAGGGCGTTTTGAGTCAACATAGATTTGAACTCGGTGTAGACGATATGAATCTCATCGACGCCATTGATGTCGGTCTGCGCGTCCGCCAAGAATGCAGTGATGAGTGCATCGGCAACTGCGCGTGCATCTTCATATGTTGGATTATCGGAAAACCCTGTCCATGATCCTGCAATGTCGCGATTGCGGAACTTGTAATAGTTCACAGCTTTTCGACCTACAAGGAAGTTAGAAGTCTGAAGCCCACGTTCGCGAAGGAGTGCGGCAAGTTGTTCGCCCTCTTTAATCGCATTGTTTGAATATGCCCCAGCCATGCCGCGATCTGCCGAAATAATCAAAACCGCTGCGCGCTTTGGATTTTCTGATGGCGTTGTCAGCGGGTGGATGGTTGAAGAAAATGAGGCAACTGCAGATACAGCACGGGTCAACTCATTTGCATAAGGAGTTGAGGCTGCGACTCGTTGCTGCGCCTTAACGATACGAGAGGCAGAAATTAACTCCATCGCTTTCGTAATCTTTTTGGTCGCTTTAACGGATCGCATCCGTCGGCGGTATACGCGAAGTTGGGCACCCATTTTTTACTTCTTCGCCGCCGGAGGAACGTACTTTGTGATCGCTTCAGCATCTACTCCATCAAGAGCTTCTGCTGCTGCTTCATTGACTGCTGCTGCAACGGATGATTTGAATTGCTTCTTAAATGTAGCAACCGCTTCTTCCATCTTTGCAACGGTCTCATCTTCGAGCTGCTTTGTCTCAGAGATGACTGTAAAGATCTCTTTACGTTCGCGACCGATAAAGTCGAGAAGCTCTGATTCAAATCGGCGAATATCAGCAACTGCAATATCGTCGAGCTTTCCAGTGGTTCCTGCCCAGATTGAAACGATCTGACGCTCGAGTGAGTACGGTGAGTACTGACCCTGCTTCAAGAGTTCAACCATTCGAGCACCGCGCTCGAGCTGAGCCTTTGATACAGCATCAAGATCTGAACCAAATGCTGCGAACGCTTCGAGTTCACGGAACTGAGCAAGGTCAAGACGTAAGCGACCTGCGATCTTCTTCATCGCCTTCGTCTGCGCTGATCCACCCACGCGAGAGACTGAGATACCTACGTTAATCGCTGGGCGAACGCCTGCGTTAAAGAGATCTGTTTCAAGGAAGCACTGACCATCCGTAATCGAAATTACGTTGGTAGGAATAAACGCCGAAACGTCATTTCCCTTAGTTTCAATGATTGGAAGGCCTGTCATCGAACCGCCACCGAGATCATCAGAAAGCTTTGCGCAACGCTCAAGAAGACGTGAGTGTAAGTAGAAAACATCGCCTGGATACGCTTCACGGCCCGGTGGACGGCGAAGAAGAAGAGATACTGAACGATACGCCTCGGCCTGCTTTGAAAGATCATCAAAGACGATGAGAACGTGCTCGCCCTTGTACATCCAGTGCTGACCGATTGATGAACCTGTATATGGTGCAAGGTATTTAAAGCCTGCTGGATCAGATGCAGGGGATGCGACAATTGTCGTGTACTCCATAGCGCCAGCTTCTTCGAGTGCACCCTTTACAGCTGCAATTGTTGAACCCTTTTGTCCGATAGCAACGTAGA
>CAZNUC010000098.1:0-2475 GCA_964576165.1 uncultured Candidatus Planktophila sp.
AAAAGCTCGTCATCGTTGAATCACCAGCGAAGGCGCGCAAAATTGGCGGCTACCTTGGCGATGAGTACATCGTCGAGGCTAGCGTCGGCCATATCCGAGATCTGCCACAGCGCGCCGCCGATATTCCTAAAGAGGTGAAGAAGTTTCCTTGGTCTAAAGAGGGTGTTGATATCGAAAATGATTTCGCACCTTTATATGTCATCAACCCTGATAAAAAAGCAAAGGTTGCTGAATTAAAAGAGTTGTTGAAGGGTGCTGACGAACTCATTCTGGCAACGGATGAAGACCGCGAAGGTGAAGCGATCGCTTGGCACTTAGTCGAAGTCTTGCAACCAAAGATCCCGATTAAGCGAATGGTCTTTAATGAAATTACAAAGGAAGCAATTCAAGAAGCGGTAGAAAATACTCGTGATCTTGATTATCACCTCATCGACGCACAAGAGACACGTCGCGTTCTTGATCGCCTCTACGGATACCGTTTATCACCGGTCTTGTGGAAGAAAGTCATGCCACGTATTTCAGCAGGTCGCGTGCAATCTGTTGCGACAAAACTCATTGTTGAAAAAGAACGCGAACGTATGGCCTTTATCTCCAGCAGTTGGTGGGATCTCAACGCCACCTGCGAACTCGGCTTCACTGCTCGCTTACTCAGCGTTGAAGGTAAGAAAGTGGCGGCCACCAGTGACTTCGGTGCAGATGGTGCGGTAAAAGAGAAATCACTTGAAAACATTCTCTTGCTCGATGAGACAAGTGCACGCGCGCTCGTTGATTCACTTAAGGGTCAACCGCTCGTTGTTAAGTCGATGGAGGAATCTCCACGTACCGAACGCCCTAAGCCACCATTTACAACATCGACGATGCAGCAAGATGCCGGTTCACGTCTTGGTTGGGGCGCACAAATCACCATGCGTATTGCACAACGTTTATATGAAAACGGCTACATCACCTACATGCGTACGGATTCAGTTAACTTATCGGCGCAGGCAATTGCAGCAGCACGCGCTGCCGCAAAGTCTTTATATGGGGCAGACCATGTCGCATCAGAGCCCCGCGTGTACCAAGGTAAGACAAAGAATGCCCAAGAAGCACATGAAGCGATCCGTCCTGCAGGAGATTCTTTTAAAACTCCAGGTGAGTTAGCGCCAGAGCTTTCACGTGATGAATTCGCGTTATATGACTTAATCTGGAAGCGCACCGTTGCATCCCAGATGGCCGATGCTAAAAAGATGCAGATGCGCGTTGACTTTGATGTCACAACTTCAGATAAGCAGGCCGCGATATTTCGCGCCAATGGAAGCGTCATCACCTTTCCAGGTTTCTTAGCTGCCTATGACGATATTCCAGATGAGAACGCCAAGGTTGATGAAGAGTCAACCGATAAGCGCTTACCTGCAATGACAATGGGTCAATCTGTAAAGGTGAGTGAATACTCTTGTGAAGGCCACGATACAAAGCCACCTGCACGTTATACCGAGCCAACTCTTGTTAAGAAACTAGAAGAACTCGGTATCGGTCGCCCATCAACATTTGCATCTATCTTGCAGACAATTCAGGACCGTGGATATGTCTATAAGCGCGGTCGCGCCCTTGTTCCAACCTTTTTGGCATTTTCAGTTACCGGTCTTCTTGAAATGCACTTTACAAAGTTAGTTGATTACGAATTCACCGCCAGCATGGAAGAAGATCTCGACAAGATCGCATCTGGTGAGGCCACTCGTATTGATTGGCTCCGCGATTTCTATTACGGACATGATGGACAACCTGGCCTTGAAGTACTTGCTGCAGATCTCGGTGTTATCGATGCACGTGCCACAAACACCATGAATCTCTCATCAGATATTGAAATCCGCGTGGGTCGTTATGGTCCATATCTACAACAGAACTTGCCCGATGAAGATCGCAAGCTTGCAAACATTCCAGAAGGGTTAGCTCCCGACGAACTCACACTTGAGAAGGCGATTGAGCTTCTTGATGCTCCATCAGGTGAGCGCGAACTCGGAATCGATCCAGCAACAGGCCTTGAAGTCATTGCTAAATCAGGTCGCTTTGGTCCATACATCACAGAGATTTTCCCTGAAGAGCCAGTCGAACTCAACGAAAAGGGCGAACCAAAGAAGAAGCGTAAGAAGAAAGATGCCCCAAAGCCAAAGACAGCATCTCTTCTTTCAACGATGACACTCGATACCATCACACTTGATGATGCACTCAAGTTGCTTTCTCTTCCTCGCGTTCTTGGCACCAACTCATCTGGTGAAGAGATCACAATTCAAAATGGTCGCTACGGCCCATACCTCAAGGCCGGTACTGATTCACGAACACTCACATCAGAAGAGCAACTCTTTAGCCTCTCACTCGATGAAGCGCTCGAGATCTACTCAAAGCCAAAAGAGCGCCGTCGCGGTGTTGCAAAGCCACCGTTGAAAGAACTTGGTAAAGATCCAGGAAGTGATCGTGAAGTTATTGTTAAAGATGGTC
>CAZNUC010000099.1:0-2469 GCA_964576165.1 uncultured Candidatus Planktophila sp.
ATGGTGGAGCGTGCATGAGTAAGAAGAGTGCGATCGAAATTCCACACCACGTTGCAGTGGTGATGGATGGCAACGGTCGTTGGGCTAAAGATCGTGGATTGCCGCGTACCGCCGGACATGAAGCAGGTGAAGCAGCGCTCTTTGATGTGGTGCAAGGCGCTATTGAATTCGGCGTAAAAGAGTTGAGCGCCTATGCATTTTCCACTGAGAACTGGAAACGTTCACCAGAGGAAGTCCGCTTCTTGATGAACTTTAATCGCGATGTTTTACGTCGACGCCGTGATCAGATGGATGAGATGGGCGTGAAGATCCAATGGATCGGACGACCTAAGCGTTTATGGTCCTCGGTCATCAAAGAGTTAGAAGAAGCAGAAGAGCAGACCAAGAAGAATAAAGTTTTGACCCTAAACATGTGCGTTAACTACGGTGGACGTTCTGAGATTGTTGATGCCGCCACCGAACTGGCGCGCGATGTAAAGCGGGGAAAAGTTAAGGCGGATTCGATTACAGAAAAAACGCTCACCTCTTATCTCTATGATCCAAAGATGAGCGATGTCGATCTTTTCTTGCGTTCATCTGGAGAACAGCGCACCAGCAACTTTTTACCCTGGCAATCTGTCTATGCAGAGTTTGTCTTTATGGACGTGTTGTGGCCAGATGTAACACGTAAAACCTTATGGAAGGCGATTGAAGAGTATTCAGATCGCGATAGAAGATTTGGGAAAGCCTAAAAATTAGCACTTGCTGCAGATGCCAAAGATTTCCGCGGTATGGCCTACATCGCGAAAGCCATGTTCTTCTGCCATGACTCGGGCCCACTTTTCGATTGCTCCGCCTTCAATTTCAACGGTTTCGCCACAACTTTTACAGACGAGGTGATGATGGTGGGCATCTCCACAGAGGCGATAGATAGCTTCACCATCATCACGTCGCAGTACATCGACGATCTTGTCGCTCACTAGAGACTGGAGCGAGCGATAGACAGTCGTGAGCCCGATGCTCTCACCCTCGCGCTGCATGAGGCGATAGATCTCTTGCGCACTGGCAAATCCGCCAGCGCGTTCAAGGGTGCTCAGTACGCGAGGATTAGAACGGGACATGTATCTGATTACCCGTGATCGTGCTCATCAGAAAGTTCATCCGCGTGAATAGTCTCTTCGTGAACGGTTGAATCTGTGCCATGGTTGTGAACTTCTCCAGTGTGAAGATAGCTCACTAGAGCCCACATGATCGCTACACCTGCAATTGTTGAAACCATCGTCCAGCGAGAAGAGTGTTGTGAATGTGCCTCTGGAAGAATGTGCGCAGTCGCAAGATAGATAACGATACCGGCGAATCCTGCGAGATAAATTGCAATGAGATCATTGCTAATTGCCAAGCTTGCACCGAGTGCCGCGCCACTAATACGCGCAACGGCATCAACGACTAATAACCACATACCTTTCTTGCCCCACTTACCGTTCTTAATGAGAAAAGAGACGGTATTGAGTCCGTCGCTAAAAGCATGTACTAGCAGAGCTATGAAAACGGCAATGCCAAGCTCTGAGCTGACTTTGAATGCAACGCCGAGTGCCAAACCATCTAGAAAGACGTGTCCACCCATCGCCACTGCTCCGAAAACACCGGTGACATTGGCTGAGTGTTTATGATCGTGGCCATAGTCAGATTCTGCTGGCTCGTGTGATCCTGAGAGTTGTTCAAAGAAGTGAAGGAGTAAAAATCCGGCAACGAGTGCAATCGAAGTTGCGGGTGCATGAAGAAATTCACTACTTCCAAGTTCAAAGACTTCAGGTAGAAGGTCGAAGGCAACTAAGCCAAGGAGCAGACCTGCTGAAAGTCCTAAAACTAAGTGGAGGCGATCCTTTGATTTAATTGCAAGTGTTCCACCCGCAAAGGTGGCGATGGCTGTGGCCGCTGCGAGCGCGATGGCGATATTCATGGGCAGAAGATAGCACAAATGAAAATGATTTTCATTCCCATACGCCAGGGGCTAGCCTTACCCCATGATTGCCGTTGCAAGATTTGAGATCCCACTGGGCCAAGGGGCAGATTTTCGCCTCGAACTCGAGGGCGTTCGCGCAGTCTTGGCAGAGGCTGCCGGATTTCTAGGCGGTGAAATTGGTCAGAATTTAGATGAACCGACGTTGTGGGTGCTGACAACCCGTTGGGAAAATGTCGGCTCTTATCGCAGAGCACTTAGTTCTACACGCGCAAAGCTTGAGGCGATTCCCGTGCTCGCTCGTGCAATCGATGAGGCGGGAGCATACGAGTAAGCAGAAGGTAAACTTGTACACGTGAGCAACGCCCGTTGCTCCTTGCCGACAGCCAGCCGGATGGGGATCAAAAAATGGCCGTAGATCGTTTAGAAAATATTGTTTCGCTCGCAAAGCGTCGTGGATTTGTTTATCCATCATCTGAAATTTATGGCGGATTACGCGCCTCATGGGATTACGGCCCACTCGGAGTCGA
>CAZNUC010000100.1:0-2447 GCA_964576165.1 uncultured Candidatus Planktophila sp.
GGTCCTGCCCTTGGTCAGCATGGTGTCAACATCATGGAATTCGTCAAGGCATATAACGCTGCGACTGAAAGCCAGAAGGGTCAGATCATCCCTGTAGAAATTACTGTCTACGAGGATCGTTCATTTACTTTCATCACGAAGACACCTCCTGCATCACGTTTGATCTTGAAGGCTGCCGGAGTTGAAAAAGGCTCTGCCATTCCTCACAAGACCAAGGTTGCAAATATCACCATGGCTCAGGTCAAGGAGATCGCAACAACAAAGATGGAAGATCTCAACGCAAACGATATCGAGGCAGCAGCCAAGATCATCGCGGGAACAGCGCGTTCAATGGGAATCACAGTCTCTGCTTAAAGTTGCTTAACAATTAAAGAATTCTCGAAGCCAGATCGGTTTTGAGATGTGGGAGAACCTCGCTGGTTCGCTGACCACAACCACTACATCAACTCGCAAGAGTTGGCGAAAGAGGAAGAAATGAAGCGCTCAAAGAAATATTCAGCAGCAGCTGAAAAGGTAAAGCAAGATCACCTCTACACACCTCTTGAGGCAGTCACACTTGCTAAAGAGA
Organism: uncultured Candidatus Planktophila sp.; assembly: GCA_964576165.1. Lineage (GTDB taxonomy): Bacteria > Actinomycetota > Actinomycetes > Nanopelagicales > Nanopelagicaceae > Planktophila. The sequence continues at coordinate 569 of CAZNUC010000100.1, forward strand.
CATCAACAACAAAGTACGACTCAACTGTTGAAGTTGCACTAGTTCTCGGCGTTGACCCAAAGAAGGCTGATCAGGCAATCCGTTCAACAGTTAACCTTCCACACGGAACCGGTAAGACTGCCCGCGTACTTGTATTTGCAAATGGTGAGCGTGCTGAAGAAGCTCGCGCCGCTGGTGCAGATATCGTCGGTGGAGATGAATTGATCGATGAAGTTTCAAAGGGTCGTTTGGACTTTGATGCAGTAGTCGCAACACCAGATTTGATGGCCAAGGTGGGTCGTCTCGGTAAAGTTCTTGGAACTCGTGGCTTGATGCCAAACCCAAAGACAGGCACAGTGACGACAGATGTTACAAAGGCTGTTAAGGACATCAAGGGCGGAAAGATTGAATTCCGTATCGATAAAAACTCAAACCTTCACTACATCATCGGCAAGGTTTCATTTACTGCTGAACAATTAGCGGAAAATTATGCTGCAGCGATGGATGAAGTTCTTCGTGCAAAGCCAAACTCATCAAAGGGTCGCTATGTACAGAAAGCAGTAGTTTCAACAACGATGGGACCTGGAATCGCGGTTGATCCAAACCTCGTTCGCGAGCCTTCAGCTAACTAATTTGTAAAAATCCGGCTCTCGGCGGGCTTGGGACTTGGTTCGTTAAAGTCCCCGCACTTCGCCGAGAGCCGGATTTTTTATTTCCTCTGTTAGGTCACAAAGTTACTCAAGAAAACTCTTTACTTAAAACTTAGAAGAAACTACATTGGTGCTCATATGTTAAAAGGAGTCGATTCACGCATAAATGCTGATCTCGTCTATGTGCTTGCAGCAATGGGCCACGGCGACAAAATAGCAATTGTAGATAGAAACTATCCAGCGACCTTTGATGCAAGATCATCAAGGTTGGTGCGTTATGACGGTGTAAATTCTATTGAAATGCTCAAAATGATTTTAACTTTGATGCCTTTGGACACTTTTGTAGAATCACCAGTATTTACAATGCAGGTTGTTGATAAACCAGATGAGATTCTTCCGTTTCATAAAGAAGGTCAGGAAATATGCAGCCAAGTTGAAGGTAGAGACATCTCGGTAACATCCCTAGAACGCAACGATTTCTATGATCATGTCAGATCGTGTTTTGCCATCGTGAGCACTTCTGAAGATCGGCCATATGGAAATCTGATCTTGGTTAAGGGAGTTATTTAGCCTCGAACCATGGCTCTGGCCCACCTGCCAGTCACGCTCAATTTGACCCTTATTAAGCCCTGCCTTTAGAGTTGCCCCATAACCAAAGACCGCAGGTCTGGCTCGCAAGAACCAGATAATTGAGGAATCTCAGCCCGCGTAGGTGTTCACGATAATCCGTGCGCTCTTACGCGTCACGGATTTTTTCATTTAAAGCCTGTTGTCACAACATAAGTAACAGGAAAGGTGAACCGAATGGCTCGCCCAGATAAAGAAGCAGCAGTTGCAGAACTGACGGAAGATTTCCGCTCATCTACTGCAACATACCTCACCGAATATCGCGGACTATCTGTGACTTCGATGAAGCAGTTGCGACGCTCACTTGGTGCAGATACCAAGTACTCAGTTGTAAAGAACACTTTGACAAAGATTGCAGCTAAGGGTGCTGGCGTTGAGATCTCTGATGATCTCCTTACCGGTCCATCAGCAATCGCCTTTGTTAAAGGAGATGCAATTGATGCAGCGCGTAACCTCAAGAACTTCCAGAAAGAGAATCCATTTCTTGTAATCAAGGGTGGAATCTACGAAGGAAAGTTTGTCAGCACAGCAGAAGTAATGAAACTTGCAGATCTTGAATCTCGCGAAGTACTTCTATCAAAGCTTGCTGGTGCAATGAAGGGATCGCTTGCTAAGGCAGCGCG
>CAZNUC010000101.1:0-2399 GCA_964576165.1 uncultured Candidatus Planktophila sp.
ATACTGCAATTTTCTACCGTACCAATGCTCAATCTCGCGTCTTTGAAGAAGTATTTATGCGTGCGGCGCTGGCCTACAAAGTCGTTGGTGGGCTTCGGTTCTACGAGCGTAAGGAAGTGAAAGATCTCCTGGCATACCTTCGTGTTCTAGCAAATCTTGAAGACGAGATATCTCTGCGCCGAATCATCAATATTCCTAAGCGGGGCATTGGTGATCGAGCACTTGAAGAGGTTGATCTCTTTGCAGCATCTCGTGAGATCTCTTTCTGGCAGGGACTCAATCGTTGTACTGAGGCAGAACAAGTACCTGCTCGTGCAGCAAGTTCGATTGTGCAATTTGTATCAATGATGAGCGCACTGGCTGTCTTGGTGGAGGCAAAGACAAAACCTTCTGTGATTATCGAGGCAATCCTTGAGCAATCTGGTCTGCTTACAGAACTCGAGGCAAGTACCGATCCGCAAGACGAGGTTCGGGTAGAGAACTTAAAAGAACTTGTAGCTGTTGCAATGGAGTATGAAGAGCGTTCATTTGATGAGTTGGCCGAAGATGAAGAAATTTCACTTGCAGGTTTTCTGGAAAAGGTTGCACTCGTTGCCGACGCCGATGAAATTCCTGATGGCGAAGACCGCGGTGGAGTCGTTACCTTAATGACGTTGCACACTGCTAAAGGTCTCGAATTCCCCACAGTCTTTCTTACCGGTATGGAAGATGGAGTTTTTCCGCACTCGCGAACATTTGACGATAAAGATGAGATCGAAGAAGAGCGTCGTCTGGCATACGTTGGCCTCACTCGCGCGCAGCAGCGTCTCTATATTTCCCGTGCGGAATATCGTTCGTCGTGGGGTGCTCCAAATTACAATCCACCTTCACGTTTCCTTGATGAGATTCCAGCCGATGTCATCGAGTGGCGCAACGAAGGTGGTAAATCATTTACTCCTTCTACATCGCTTCGTACAACGCGCACGCATTCTGCTCCACCACCTCGCGCCACGGGTAAGCAGAACAGTGCAATGGTCTTAGCAGTGGGTGAGCGTGTGTCACATGACACATTCGGCCTCGGCACAGTTGTGGCTGTAGCTGGCGAAGGCGATAAGTCAGAGGCCACGATCGACTTCGGAGATTACGGTCAAAAGCGTCTTCTTTTACGTTACGCGCCGGTCGAGAAGCTCTAGCGCGGGCTCTAAGATAAGCGCAGTGAAAGACGCATGCGCCATCCAGTATCCATCAAGCAGTACCCATTACATAAAGGAGCGATCTCGTGGATCTCTTTGAATATCAAGCTCGTGATCTCTTTGAAAAACATGGCGTACCTGTTCTTGCAGGTGCAGTTGCAACTACGGCAGAGGAAGCCTTTGCTGCTGCCTCAAAGATGGGTGGCAAAGTTGTCGTTAAGGCTCAAGTCAAAGTTGGCGGTCGCGGAAAAGCAGGCGGTGTAAAGCTTGCTGAAAACGCAGATGATGCTCGCGAAAAAGCGGCAGCTATTCTTGGAATGGATATTAAAGGTCACACAGTTCATCAAGTAATGATCGCTCAAGCCGCACCGATCGAATCAGAGTATTACCTAGCCATCTTGCTCGATCGTTCAAACCGTACATTTCTTGTCATGGCATCTGTTGCTGGTGGAATGGATATCGAAGAGGTTGCAAAGACCGCTCCAGAGAAACTAGCCAAAGTTCCAGTATCTGCTGTCGATGGAATCTCACTTTCTAAGGCGAAGGAAATTATTGCGCAGGCAGCATTTCCAGCAGATGTTGCAGATCAAGTTGCAGATGTCCTTGTCACGCTATGGAAAGCATTTACCGCTGAAGATGCAACACTCGTTGAGGTTAATCCACTCGTTAAGACAAGTGATGGAAAAGTTATCGCTCTCGATGGAAAAGTCACGCTCGATGAGAATGCAGAGTTCCGTCAGCCAAGCCATGAAGCCTTGGTTGATCACAGCGCAACTAATCCGCTTGAGGCACTTGCAAAAGAGAGGGGCCTCAACTACGTCAAACTTGAAGGTCAGGTAGGAATCATCGGAAACGGTGCGGGCCTTGTGATGAGCACACTCGATGTTGTTGCTTACGCTGGTGAAAAATTCGGCGGAATGCGCCCAGCTAACTTCCTTGATATCGGAGGCGGTGCATCTGCACAGATAATGGCAGATGGCCTATCAATTATCTTGGGTGATAAAGATGTAAAGAGCGTCTTTGTTAATGTTTTCGGTGGAATTACAGCATGTGATGCTGTCGCCAACGGAATCGTTGCCGCCCTTGAAACACTAGGCTCAACTGCAACAAAGCCAATTGTTGTTCGCCTTGATGGAAATAACGTCGAAGAAGGACGTGCGATTCTTAACGCGGCAAACCACCCATTGGTAGAGCAGCTCGACACGATGGATGGAGCAGCATCACGCG
>CAZNUC010000102.1:0-2176 GCA_964576165.1 uncultured Candidatus Planktophila sp.
AAATGTTATTGGAAACCTGTGATTTGGAAAGAATTGATGACGGCAAGTTAAGGGTTATGTAGAGGCTGGGCCAGTCCATTAATCCCTACCGATGTCGTTCCCGCAACTTGACTAGACAAATCGCGGTGGTGTTCCTGTTTTCTCTTGCCGACTAAGACTTTTCTACTTTCACGATATCTCCGAATTCGCCAGATTCAATGACTGTGACTTTATAGCCCAAGATAGAGGCGAATTCTCCAACCTTAAGTGCCGCACCTGGCTTACCTCCAATACAGGGTTCTCCAAAGGGGCACACAACAGTTATGCCATCTTCATAAGAGGAGCGATCGTCTAAGAGGTTGGTATCAATTGTGTAGACGAGCGCACCGTTCATTGATTTGGGTAGCTTTAGATTAAAACCGTTACTTCTAATTGATTCGATTGCTATCGCTTTTCGATTGGTAAGAGGAATAATCACTAATTTTTCATAGCTTCCTCGAATAGTGGAGGGCTTTATCCAATGTATCGAAGATGTCGTCGTGGGGGCACATCTAATTTGTGAGTCAGCAATCCAACTCATGGACCATTTATCCCACATCAAGAAATCCATGCGCGCTCCAGACATGTTTCCCCACTCACCAGCTCCTTCATAGTGGTCGTCAAGAGTATTAAAGATGTGCATTAACTCATGAAGAAAGCCCATTGGCTCGCGCGCTTGAAGTCCATTTGAAGGAAAATCAGAAGGTGGAATGGACATAAAGTATGAGTTATGAATTGAAAACTGTTTCTCATTTGTTTTTAGAATCCGGCTACCTGCAATTTGATGAGAAAAAACATTTCTCGACACATTACTCGGCGCTAAAAACCAAATGGTATCTACATCTGAGAAATCAATGGTTCGATCTGCAACTGGAGTCACTTCATTGATCAAGCGCCATCGATTATCCGCAAAAGCCTGATTAGCGGAGTCCGTGTACCTACCAAGCTGGAAACTCGATAAATCACCATCTACTTTTATATATTGACTTGGGAGTCGTATTTCTATCTTTAATTCAGTGTCAGCCATTAATTTTAAAGAATCCAATGCAAAGTCCAGATATTTTTTCCAGTCTTCGGCAGGAGTTAGCTTCGGAACATCTCCGTTCATGTAGAAAGGAACAATCTGAATCACAGTGCTTTTTTCTTTGAGAGAACCAAGAGGGCCACTCCCTGTCCATCCGCGAGATGACTGTAATTTGCATTCGGTAATCGGTAGCAAGTCAGAGAATACGGTTTGACTAGATTTGGGAAGTTCGGCTGGTAACTCCTTTTTCAAATGCCTATATGGTGGTGGGCAACCGTTGTACTTCAGTTCAGCGTCTTGGAATTCTTTCCAAATGGCGGGAACAAAAGGGTCGGCTTCGCAGATATTCGTAAACTCGAAGCTTTCGGCAGTTGCTGGAGCGACAGTGGGCGTACTTGACGGTTTCGAACTCGGCGTGGCATTACCCGTAGGCGTTGTTTTCTTGGTTGTAGATTTGCCAGTACTCCAAATCAGATTCTTTCCACTTTTAATACATGTATAAGTCTTTGTTGAATAGTTGACTTTTTGATTTAAGACTTTACATGCGGTACCAGGGGTAATTTTCTGGGCAGAGAAGGCTGTGATTGGAACCAGGGTAAGGATCAGGGCAACTAAAAGTCCCTTAGCGATAGTCCCCCTAATTCGCATTCCAAAATGGTAATAGGCAACTCAATCCTTGTGGAGCATTGATTGGTCAATAAGTAGCTCTTCCCCCGGAAGCATCAAAGGTAAATCCTGTTGTAAATGAGCAGGCCCTCGAGACCATAAAGGCCAACATCTCTGCAGCCTCTTCAGGCTCGCCAACACGTCCCATAGGAATTCGTGCCAACATGTATTTCAACGTTTCATCGCTAGTGCCTGCATTAAATGGCGTCCTAATCACCGCAGGTGCGAATGCGTTGATGGTGATTCCATCTGCTGCGACCTCTTTGCCAACGCCTTTAACGAAACCAATCATTCCTGCCTTAGATGTGTTGTAAGCATGCATTCCAGGGTTGCCCTCTTTGCCAGCAATCGATGCAACGTGAGCAATGCGCCCATACTTTTTCGATTTCATATGTGGAATGACTGCTTGAGTCAGCCAAATGGTTCCAAATAAATTAATTGCTACAGTTTTCTCAAAAATCGCCCAAT
>CAZNUC010000103.1:0-2159 GCA_964576165.1 uncultured Candidatus Planktophila sp.
CAGATTTGATGTCACAGTTCAAGGAAATGTCACTTGTTGAACTCTCAGAGTTCGTCAAGGCATTTGAAACAGAATTCGACGTCACAGCAGCAGCTCCCGTAGCAGTTGCAGCAGCAGGCGGCGCAGCAGCAGGCGGCGCAGCAGATTCAGGACAGGATGAGTTCACACTTATCCTTGAAGATGCAGGTTCACAGAAGATTGCTGTCATCAAGGAAGTTCGCAATATCAATTCAAGCCTCGGCTTGAAGGAAGCGAAGGATCTTGTAGATGCAACTCCTGCAACCTTGATCGAAAAGGGCAAGAAGGAAGATGTAGACAAGGCAAAGGCAGCTCTCGAAGCAGCTGGCGCAAAGGTCACAATCAAGTAGTTTCAGTAAGCCACAACCCCGGTCAGATCTCTGGCCGGGGTTTTGGCTTTCTGCCGAGCGTGCTTTGCCCACAGAAGGCTGAGAAATCCCATGACAAGTCAGAGATTTAGGGGTATAAGACCCCGGTTGGACATGGTCGGGGGGTGGGCGATATCCTGACCCTTCGCAGAAATCTTCTATGGTCAGGGCATATAGCGGCTGAGACCTAATAGTTGTGCGTCCTACGGGTTTGTTATCAATGGTGACAAACTAAAAAACTTTGTCTGAAAGGACATCTCTTGGCCGCGAAGAAAAACTCAGTAGCTCCACGCCGTATCTCATTTGCCAAGATTCGTGAACCGCTAGAAGTACCTAACCTACTCGCACTCCAAGTTGAGAGTGTTGATTGGTTGTTGGGTAACGAAGCCTGGCGCGCGCGTCTTGCCGAAACCACAAATACAAATCGTGGTGAACTTCCATCAAAATCAGGTCTCGAAGAAATCTTTGAAGAGATTTCTCCAATCGAAGACTTCCAAGGTTCAATGTCGCTCTCATTCCGCGACCACCGCTTTGAGCCACCTAAATATTCAATAGCAGATTGCAAAGAGCGCGATATGACATACGCGCAACCACTCTTTGTCACTGCAGAGTTTACAAATAACGAAACCGGCGAAATCAAGTCACAGACAGTCTTCATGGGAGATTTCCCAGTGATGACTCCTCGTGGAACATTTGTTATCAACGGTACTGAGCGCGTTGTTGTTTCGCAGCTTGTTCGCTCACCTGGTGTCTACTTCGAACGTACAATCGAGAAGACTTCAGATAAAGATATTTTCTCTTCAAAGATCATCCCAAGCCGCGGCGCTTGGTTGGAGTTTGAAGTTGATAAGAAAGACTTCGTTGGCGTTCGTATCGATCGCAAGCGTAAGCAATCTGTCACAGTGTTCTTAAAGGCACTTGGTTGGACGGAAGAGCAAATTCTTGAAGAGTTCGGTGATTTCGAATCAATGCGCCAAACTCTTGAGAAGGATTCAGTTAAAACTCAAGATGATGCTCTTCTTGATATCTACCGCAAGCTTCGTCCTGGTGAGCCACCAACAAAGGAAGCTGCACAAAACCTTATTGAGAACCTCTACTTCAACGGTAAGCGTTATGACTTGGCCAAGGTCGGACGCTTTAAGGTGAACAAGAAGCTCGGTCTCGAACTAGAACTTTCACAGAGCATCCTCACCATCTCAGATATCGTCGCCACACTTCGCTACCTCGTAGCCTTGCACCGCGGTGATCTCACAATGGATTACGGCCGTGAAGTTCGCGTTGAAAAGGACGATATCGATCACTTCGGTAACCGTCGCCTACGTACAGTTGGTGAATTGATTCAGAACCAGGTTCGAATTGGTCTCTCACGTATGGAGCGCGTTGTTCGTGAACGTATGACAACTCAAGATGTTGAGGCAATCACACCTCAGACGCTGATCAACATCCGTCCGGTTGTTGCATCGATCAAGGAGTTCTTCGGAACTTCTCAGTTGTCACAGTTCATGGATCAGACAAACCCATTGTCAGGACTTACACATAAGCGTCGTCTATCAGCGCTCGGACCTGGTGGTCTCTCACGAGATCGCGCAGGCTTTGAAGTGCGCGACGTTCACCCATCTCACTACGGACGTATGTGTCCAATCGAAACTCCTGAAGGACCAAACATTGGTCTTATCGGTTCGCTTGCAACATATGGTCGCGTAACTGCATTTGGATTTATCGAGACTCCTTACCGCAAGGTTGTTAAGGGTCGCGTAACAGATCAAGTTGATT
>CAZNUC010000104.1:0-2129 GCA_964576165.1 uncultured Candidatus Planktophila sp.
CGACCTCTTCCTTATCAGGGAAGCGCTCTAACCAGGCTGAGCTATAGGCCCGCAAGCGATCGTGTAGATCGATGCGGAAAACGCAAGGTTACTTGAAATTGATCAAGTCGCCAAAACGGCCCCTACAACTACAGGCGTGAAGACTACTGCTTTTCCTCAGAAATCTCATCTTCCCCGTTGCGAGTTACCGAGAGAAGGCTGACCCCTTCATCGAGATTAACCAAACGTACCCCCATGGAATCACGCCCGGTCTGGCGGACTTCTGCCGCCGGTGTGCGCATTACTGTTCCGCCGGATGTAATCGCAAGGACCTCATCGCTATCTGAAATTACAAGAGCGCTTACCAATGAGCCGCGTGATCCTTCATCAATCTTCGCCGCTTTAATTCCAATACCACCACGACCTTGTAAGCGATACTCATCGATCGGGGTCTTCTTGCCATAGCCACCATCAGTTGCTGTAAATACAAAAGATTGTGAGTTGCTTGAATTAATGCGCGACATAGAGAGTAATTGATCGCCTGCACGGAATTTCATTCCAATGACTCCACTTGTTGATCGACCCATTGGTCGCAGAGATTCATCATCTGATGTGAAGCGCAGTGACATTGCCTTCTTTGAGACCAATAAAATCTCATCATCTTTATCAACAAGGGCGGCAGCAACTACTTCATCCCCAGGTTTAAGTGAGATTGCGATAAGTCCTCCGCTACGTGGTGAATCAAACTCCTTGAGTGCAGTCTTTTTAACTAAACCGTTCTTTGTTGCAAGTACCAGATAAGGGACAACATCGTAGGATTTAAACCAGATTACTTCAGCGATGCGCTCTTCAGGTTTAAAAGCCAAGAGGTTGGCAACATGTTGTCCACGCGCATCACGTCCAGCATCTGGGAGTTCGTGAACCTTTGCACGGTATACACGACCTTCATTGGTAAAGAAGAGTAACCAATCGTGTGTGGATGCAACGAAGAAGTGATCAACAATGTCATCTTGTTTAAGGGCAGCGCCTTTTACCCCGCGACCACCACGGCGTTGTGATTTGTAGAGATCAGCATTTGTGCGCTTGGAATATCCACCGTGAGTAATTGTGACAACTACATCTTGATCAGGGATGAGGTCTTCGGCAGAGAAGTCGCCTTCACTTGCTATTAATTGGGTGCGTCGATCATCACCATATTTAGCAACAAGATCTGCAAGCTCTGTCTTAATAATTTCGCGTTGTTTTGATTCAGAGGCAAGGATTGCGTTAAGTTCAACAATATCGCGCATTAAACCGTCGTACTCGTCATTAATCTTCTGGCGCTCAAGGGCTGCGATTCGGCGCAATTGCATATCGAGAATGGCATTTGCTTGGATTTCATCAACGTCAAGGAGTTTCATCAAACCGGTACGAGCTTCTTCCGGCGTTGTTGATGCTCTAATTAAAGCGATGACTGCATCGAGTGCATCAAGTGCCTTGAGATAACCTTTAAGAATATGAGCGCGTTTCTCTTTCTCGGTTAAACGGTACTTTGTGCGGCGAACAATAACTTCAACTTGATGCTCGATGTAATACTTAATAAATTCATCAAGGCGTAGCGTGCGTGGAACACCATCAACAAGTGCCAACATGTTGGCGCCGAATGTATCTTGGAGTTGAGTTTGCTTGTAAAGATTATTTAAAACAACTTTTGGAATAGCGCTATTTTGTAGAACAATGACAAGGCGTTGTCCAAGACGTTCGTTACCTTCATCTCGAACATCGGCAATTCCTTTGATCTTTCCATCTTTGACAAGCTCTGCGATTTTTAGTGCCAAGTTATCTGGGTTCACTTGATAAGGAAGCTCTGTCACAACAAGACATGTGCGCTTATTGATCTCTTCAACTAAGACAACTGCGCGCATCGTGATCGAGCCACGACCGGTGCGGTAGGCCTCTTCGATTCCTGTGCGACCAACAATGAGTGCCTTTGTTGGAAAATCTGGCGCTTTAACGAGAGTGATCATCTCGTTGAGTAATTGATCAGATGGCATATCGGGATTTTCAAGTGCTAAGAAGACTGCCTGTGAAATCTCACGCAAGTTATGTGGTGGGATATTTGTCGCCATTCCCACTGCGATTCCAGCGCTGCCATTAACTAGCAAGTTAGG
>CAZNUC010000105.1:0-1937 GCA_964576165.1 uncultured Candidatus Planktophila sp.
ACAGAGTCTCAGGTGAGGCGATTTCAACAAATTCGATATTGACACCCTCTGGAAAGACATCGGCAGGAGAGACTTGCGGGGCTGATGATAAAGATCCCACCTGATCCAGATCATCAAGAAAGGCCACTGCGTGGGGATTTCCAACGCTGATATGGCGCGCAGAATAACTCTGAGAGTTTTGAAGTACCGTGACAATATCTCCTTCATCACTTACTTGCCCCATGTTGACTGAAATATCGCCCTCCATCGGAACGCGAAGATATTTCGCCCCATCACGAGTGTTGATCGGAAAGAGCCCCTCACCTTGATGGCCATTGACTACAAGATAGCGAGCCATCACGCGAATACCGTTGCCACACATCTCGGCCAAGGAGCCATCAGCGTTTCGGTAATCCATAAACCATTTGCCATCCGGTTGTGTAATTCTGATGACGCCGTCAGCGCCTATTCCAGAGTTTCGATTGCAGAGATTTTTGACGATCTCCTCAGTAAGTGAAATTTCCTGCACAGGGTCAAAGATGAGAATAAAATCGTTCTCAGTACCGTGACCATAAGTGGCAGTAATTGACATCGTCATAAGGTTATGAGTTTAGCCGTGCCAGAATTTTTTCGAGGCGATTTTCGTAATGCCCAAGCCAATGAAGTCGTCCATCTCGCGAAAACCACGTATCTTGGCGACGAATATATTGTCGCGTCGCGCGCTTGGTCTCTTCCTTTGCCTGATCTGATGTCAACGCTCCATCTAACATCTGGAGCACTTGGGAGTACCCGAGCGCTTTCTGCGCGGTTACTCCATCACGCAAACCTGCACCTACCAACTTTTCAACCTCGTCGACCAAACCCGCCTCCCACATTGCATCTACACGATCACTGACGCGAATATCGAGACTTTCTCGATCTTGGCTGAGGCCAAAGTGAAATGCATCTGGATATCGTGAACTCTCTTCGCGCGGAAGATTTGCGGTAAATGGCTTTCCTGTAATTTCAATAACTTCCAGAGCGCGGACGATTCGTCGTGTATTAGCTCTATCGATTGCCAGCGCAGCCGCCGGATCTAACTTCTCGAGCCGTGCAAAGAGCGCTGCTGCCCCCTGCTCAATCGCTTCAAGTTCAAGTCGAGAACGAACAACTGGGTCTGTATCCGGAAAATTCAAATCATCAACAATCGCCTTGATATACAGGCCGGTTCCACCCACGATAATCACATCGCGTCCACGGCTATGAATCTCATCGATGCTTGCGCGGGCCAGCTCTTGATACCAGGCAACGGTCGAATCTTCGCGCACCGTGAGAACATCTAAAAGATGATGTGCAATACCCCCACGCTCTTTTATCGTGAGTTTGGCAGTACCAATATCCATTCCTTGATACACCTGCATTGAATCTGCATTAACTATCTCTGCACCAATCTCAGCCGCTAGAGCAACTGCTAAATCACTTTTGCCGGTTGCAGTGGCCCCACAAATAATTATTGTGCGCACTTAGTTATCAGTTTTTCGTGTCGGCATTCCTAGTGTTACACCGGAACTTTCTACTCTCTCTTCATTTCTTCGCGCATGTGCGTCCCCACCCCGAGTTTGGGTATGACTTAATTCGCGACCAATCAAGTAGTGAGCAGAAGCCTCCATAATTTCTACTTCGACAAAGTCCCCCGGTCTTGCCAAGCTTGTATTATCAAAGTGCACAAGGCGAAAATCTTGAGAGCGCCCTGTCAGACGTGATTGTGCGGCATCTCTGCGACCTTCAACTTCAGTCACCATAATTTGATGTCTAGTGCCGATTGCTTCTTGATTGACTGAGAGCGAAATCTTCTGTTGGTGTTCATGTAGGCGTGTGTAGCGCTCACCAACCACGGCCTCTGGTACTTGGTTACTCATTTCACCCGCTGGGGTTCCTGGTCTGATCGAATACTTGTAGGTGTAGGCCGCGGCAAAGCG
>CAZNUC010000106.1:0-1896 GCA_964576165.1 uncultured Candidatus Planktophila sp.
AAATTATCGTCAATAACGAAAAGCGTATGTTGCAAGAAGCTGTGGACTCACTCTTTGACAACGGTCGTCGTGGTCGTCCAGTAACAGGTCCTGGTAACCGTGCACTTAAATCACTCTCTGACATGCTCAAGGGTAAGCAAGGTCGCTTCCGCCAGAACCTTCTCGGTAAGCGCGTTGACTACTCAGGTCGTTCAGTAATTGTTGTTGGACCACAACTTAAATTGCACCAGTGCGGTCTTCCAAAGCAGATGGCTCTTGAACTCTTCAAGCCGTTTGTAATGAAGCGTCTTGTTGATCTCAACCACGCGCAGAATATTAAATCTGCAAAGCGTATGGTCGAGCGCGCACGTCCAGTTGTATGGGATGTTCTAGAAGAAGTTATTGCAGAACATCCAGTGCTCCTTAACCGTGCACCAACGCTTCACCGCCTTGGTATCCAAGCATTTGAGCCACAGCTCGTAGAAGGTAAAGCAATCCAGATTCACCCACTCGTATGTACAGCCTTTAACGCTGACTTCGACGGTGACCAGATGGCTGTTCACCTTCCACTTTCACCTGAGGCGCAGGCCGAAGCACGTATCTTGATGTTGTCTTCAAATAACATCTTGTCTCCTGCAAACGGTCGACCAATTACATCTCCTACACAGGACATGGTTCTTGGTCTCTACTACTTAACAATGGAGCGCGAAGGCGAACTCGGCGAAGGCCGCGCATTCGGTTCTATTCCTGAAGCGATCATGGCTCATGATCAGCGTTCAGTTTCACTACAGGCAAAGATCAAGATTCGTGTTGATGGAAAGACTCTCGAAACAACTCTTGGTCGCGCACTCTTCAACGAGGCACTTCCTGCTGATTTCCCATTCGTTGATACTGATGTAACAAAGAAGCAACTCGGTGCGATCGTCGACAAGCTTGCTGAGTTTTATCCAAAGGTAACGGTTGCTCACACACTTGATGAGTTGAAGTCACTCGGATTCCACTGGGCCACACGCGCCGGTGCAACAATCGGTATCGAAGATGTTGTTACACCTCCACGTAAGAAGGAGATCCTCGAAAGCTATGAAACACAGGCTGACAAGGTTCAATCTCAATACGAAAAGGGACTCATCACAGATGACGAGCGTCGCCAAGAGCTCATCGAAATCTGGACTAAGGCAACTGCTGAAGTCGGTAAAGAGATGGAAGAGAATTTCCCTAAGGTCAACCCAGTCTGGATGATGGTTTACTCAGGTGCTCGTGGAAACATGATGCAGATTCGTCAGATCGCAGGTATGCGCGGACTTGTTGCTAACCCAAAGGGTGAAATTATTCCTCGCCCAATTAAGTCCAACTTCCGTGAAGGCTTGTCAGTTCTTGAGTACTTCATCTCTACACACGGTGCACGTAAGGGTCTTGCAGATACAGCGCTTCGTACCGCTGACTCTGGTTACCTCACACGTCGTCTCTGCGACGTTGCACAAGATGTGATCATCCGTGAAGAAGATTGCGGAACAGATCGTGGACTTGTACTTCCAATTGCTGAGCGTCAACAAGCTGGAAACCTTGTAAAGCATGACCACGTCGAAACTTCTGTCTACGGACGTACATTGTCTGAAGATATTGAAGTTAACGGCGAAGTAATTGCTAAGGCTGGCGTTGACCTAGGCGATCGCAATATCGATGCGCTTATCGCAGCAGGTGTGGACGAAGTAAAGATTCGTTCAGTACTTACATGCGATAGCAAGGTCGGACAGTGCGCAGCATGTTACGGACGTTCACTTGCAGCAGGACAACTTGTTGCAGTCGGTGAAGCAGTCGGAATTATCGCAGCGCAGTCAATCGGTGAACCAGGTACACAGCTCACAATGCGTACCTTCCACACCGGTGGTGTTGCAGGTGATGACATCACTCACGGTC
>CAZNUC010000107.1:0-1662 GCA_964576165.1 uncultured Candidatus Planktophila sp.
TTTTGAGCGTGCCCTCACGCATAACAATGTCGACTCCGGCTTATAGGGCAACTCTTCTCTAGATTTTGTTACTCTGCGTAACATCGATTTGTGCAATAATTCCAGCACGCTTGTTTGGTAGTAATCGGGACTTGGTTAATCACCAAGTCCCTTTTGCTTTTAGCCAATTAGCTTCGATCTATGTAATACTTTGACCACGACGGTTTGGTAGTAATCGGGACTTGGTGAATTCCAAGTCCCTTTTGCTTTTCCTTTTTTAATTCTAATCCACAGATTCCAAGACCGATTATTTTCGATTGTTTGCAAAGCCGTAACTTTGCTCCCGTGTTGGGGGCGTGTTGTAATTGGCAGCCTGTTGGTTTACCAAACCGTCGGAGCGGGTTCAAAGCCCGTCGTCTCCACCACAGTCTTAACTGTTACGGCTCGATCTATTGGTAATGGTCAAAAGAGCTGGATCATTTATGCATGGGAGGGCCTCGAGAGATCGGGGCCCTTTCGAATTCCTGCAGCTTATTAGGGACTCTTCTTTTTCTCTTGTAACCGAGGTAATCTTTGCTCCAACTTGGGGATGGGTGGTTTATATGAAAGTTACAGAAATTTCGTTCAAACCGTATACGTACAAAATGCTTCGAACGATCGGTGATGTCAATCTTCCAGATGGCGTGAACGAAGGTTCGGAACTCGCTGTCTTCGTACATACAGATGAGGGAGTGACGGGTTGTTCTGTTGGAGCGGGTAACGCTGCGCAAACACTTCCTATGCTCACTGATCTCGTAATTGGTACAGATCCTCGTTCTGTGCGCAGCACGTGGAATCGCATGACAGATCGTGCCTTCAAGCAAGGTAATCACGGCCCCATGGCAGCAGGAATTTCCGCGATAGATCGCGCGCTCTGGGACGTGCGTGCCAAACTCCACGGAGTGCCACTTTGGAAAGAGTTGGGCGGAGACGGGAAACCGGTTCGTGCCTACGCGAGTGGATTGGACTCTCCTCTCAGCGATGAAGATCTGTATAAGTTCTACGCCGAGCTCGCAGCCAAAGGTGTCACTGCAGGAAAACTCAAAGTAGGACGTGACGCCGATGAAGATGAGCGCCGTCTTCGCGTGATGATTGATGCACTTAGTTCCAAAGGTGGTCGCGCGCAGTTAATTATTGATGCCAACGAGTTTTGGACGCCAAAGCAAGCAATCCAAAGAATTGCACGGCTAGAAAAACACTTTGACTTTCTCTGGGTTGAAGAACCGACTCCTAGGGGCGATTTCGAAGGACTTCGACGCGTCTCTGATGGTGTTCGTGCTCCGATTGCAACTGGAGAGAACTTCACTGATCCACAGCAGTTCGTCCCGCTATTTCAGCATGGAGCAGGAGATGTCATCCAAATCGCTTCGCACGTTTCAGGATTTACAGGCGGGGGAATCGTGGCGGATATGGCTACAGCTTTCGATCGTCCTGTTGTTACAGGCCCTGATGTCGGAAATAGCTTCGCACACATCTCATCGACGTGGAAGCACCATGTCATGATGGAAGTTTTTGAAATGGGCAGAGAAGCTCCACTCATCAATCCGATGCAGATTGAGGACGGATGTATTGTTCTTAATAACACTCCTGGTGCGGGAATCGAATTTGATGAAAAGTATCTAGCGAGTCATGGGCCATCTGATA
>CAZNUC010000108.1:0-1640 GCA_964576165.1 uncultured Candidatus Planktophila sp.
GAACTGGTATGCATCGGCACCGAGTGCTGAGAAGATCGAGTGAGCTCCCCATGACATTCCGCCACCTGCAACGCAGAGACCAGCCTTAAGGCCCTTTGATGCCTTGTTTGCCTTATATACGGCAACCATTTCACCAAATGTCTTTGGAGCTGTCTTTACAATGTCAGTGTTGTAGATCATTGCAACGTTATTTACATCTACAGGTACTCCATAAAGCTTGCCTCTATATGTAAGGTCAAAGAGCTGGCCAGGTGTGAAGCGAGCCTTCTGTGATGCTGTCAATGTAATTGGAGCAAGCTTTCCGCTCTTGGCTCCGGTTGGAACCCAGTCATTTGCTCCCATTACGATATCTGGACCTGATGCATCTGTTGCCTTATCAAAGGCGTCCTTAAGCGCATCAAAGTTTGAGAATGCCTTAACGGTAATCTTGTAACCAGAAACCCAGTCACTCTTTACCTTTAGGACTGACTCAAGATTTTTTCCGCGTGTCTCATCTGCCCAAACAACAATCTCATTATTTGCATATGCAGATGGTGCAACGAGGCTAGAAACTGCGAGTGCGGCAGCGGCGAGAACGCCTGCTACGCCATAACGCTTCTTTGTCATCAATTTCCTCCATGGATTCACGTGAAGTGCGAGGGTGCAATTCACAAGTGATGTCGACGAAGGCGCACGCCACCGTCGAGGCGCCCATTCTTTCGTCTCGAGTGAGGGTAATCAACTTTTTATAGGCGTAAAGAACGCGCCTCAGCGCAATTTATCTAATCGTTATAAAGGTGAGCGTTTACAGGGGCATTTTCATGCCCTGCCAAAGCGCTACCTATGGAGCTGTTCGACAGTTCCATCCCAGCCCAGAACATCTTCGGGCTTGCGAGGTGCCTTACCAACATAGCGCGCTGATGGGCGGATTAAACGACCGGTGCGCTTTTGTTCGAGGATGTGTGCAGACCAACCCGCAGTGCGTGCTGCTGTAAACATCGATGTAAAGAGTGGTGCTGGAACTTCTGCAAAGTCCAAAATGATTGCAGCCCAGAACTCAACATTTGTTTCAAGTACGCGATCTGGTTGGCGCTCACGAAGTTCTTTAAGCGCAGCTTTTTCAAGGGCTTCTGCAACTTCATA
Organism: uncultured Candidatus Planktophila sp.; assembly: GCA_964576165.1. Lineage (GTDB taxonomy): Bacteria > Actinomycetota > Actinomycetes > Nanopelagicales > Nanopelagicaceae > Planktophila. The sequence continues at coordinate 1,123 of CAZNUC010000108.1, forward strand.
ACGTGGTGCATTAAGTTCTTTAGCAGTGCGACGCAAGGTGCGAGCGCGTGGATCTTCTGCGCGATACACACGGTGACCAAATCCCATCAAACGTTCTTTGCGATCAAGCAGACCCTTAACGTATGCCTCTGCATTACCAGTTTTTTCTACTTCTTCAATCATGTGAAGAACGCGAGAAGGTGCACCACCATGTAGTGGACCTGACATCGCACCAATTGCACCAGAGAGTGCCGCGGCAACATCTGCACCAGTTGATGCGATTACGCGAGCGGTAAATGTTGATGCATTCATTCCGTGCTCGGCAGCAGAGACAAAGTACGCATCAATTGCGCGAACGTGCAGCGGGTCAGGCTCTCCACGCCAGCGAATCATCATGCGCTCAACAACAGTGTGCGCTTTATCGATCTCTGACTCTGGAATTGGTGCTGCGATAATTCCACGTGCTGCTTGTGCTAAATATGAGAGAACCATGACAGATGTGCGGGCAAGGTTGTTGCGAATCTCTTCATCTGAAATAT
>CAZNUC010000109.1:0-1587 GCA_964576165.1 uncultured Candidatus Planktophila sp.
ATGTGCTCTGGGCAGACTTCGGTACAGCATTTTGTGATGTTACACATTCCCAAACCATGCTCTTCTTGAGCAGTGCGCTTACGGTTCTTCAACATATCTAGTGGGTGCATATCTAGTTCTGCGATTCGGATAAAGAATCGTGGACCTGCAAATGATTTCTTATTCTCTTCATGATCACGAATAACGTGACATGTATCTTGGCAAAGGAAACATTCAATGCATTTGCGGAACTCTTGGCTGCGCTCAACATCGATCTGTTCCATGCGAGCCTCGCCCGGGCCAAGATCTGCAGGGTGTTCATATGCAGGGATCTCCATCGCCTTTTTGTAGTTGAAGGAGACATCTGCAACAAGATCTTTAATGACAGGGAAGGCGCGAAGTGGCGTCACTGTGATCTCTTCGCCTTCTTCAAATGAACTCATACGAGTCATGCAGGCAAGTCGTGGCTTACCGTTGATCTCCATAGAACACGATCCACATTTACCGGCCTTACAGTTCCAACGAACTGCGAGGTCACCCATCTGAGTTGCTTGTACGCGATGAATTACATCCAGGACTACTTCGCCCTCGTTGGCTTCTACTTCAACGTTTTGAAGTGCGCCGCTATTTGAGTCTCCACGCCAGATCCGAAGATTTACTTTGCGCGCCATTAGTTGGAACCGCCTTTCGCAATTTCTTCCGGTGTCATGTATTTCTCTAACTCGTGGATATCAAAGAGATCAAAGAGTTCTTTAGGAAGCGTAGGAAGTTTCTGTTCGCGCACAACAACCTCGCTACCGTTATATGAAGAGATGTGGTTTACCTGGCGCCACTTATCGTTCATACCTGGGAAGTCATCGCGAGTATGTCCGCCGCGTGATTCCTCACGAGCAATCGCCGACTTTGCAGTGCTTTCTGCCACCAACAACATGTTGTCGAGATCGAAAGCCAAGTGGAAACCTGGGTTGAATTTACGATCTCCGGCAACGCTCACATTTTGGCTGCGCTTTCGAATATCGGCGATCTTTTCGATCGCATCCTTGAGCTCTGATCCTGTGCGGATAATTCCCACCAGATTATGAGTTACCTCTTGTAGTTCTTGGTGAAGTGAATATGCATTCTCGCCACCTGCGCGTGTAAATGGTGCCTGAATGCGATCAGCTGCAGCCTTTACCGACGCCTCACTGACAGCAACTGCTGTTGCTGACTTAACGTAAGCGGCAGCTCCCATTCCAGCGCGACGGCCAAAGACCAAAAGATCTGACAATGAGTTTCCACCAAGACGGTTTGATCCGTGCATTCCGCCAGCAACTTCACCTGCGGCAAAGAGTCCGGGAACTCCAACAGCGGCTGCTGTATCTGGCTCAACTTCAACTCCGCCCATCACGTAGTGACAGGTTGGGCCAACTTCCATCGCTTCTTTGGTGATATCTACACCGGCAAGTTCATAGAACTGATGCCACATAGAAGGCAAGCGCTTCTTAATTACTTCCGCCGGGATGCGCTTTGAAACATCGAGGAATACACCGCCATGTTCAGTGCCGCGGCCGGCTTTAACTTCAGAGTTAATCGCGCGCGCAACTTCATCACGTGGCAATAGCTCTGGTG
>CAZNUC010000110.1:0-1264 GCA_964576165.1 uncultured Candidatus Planktophila sp.
AACAGGGAAAGAAGTTTGTGTGGAACAAAGGTGTGGTGATTAAGGCAGCACCTGCGAAAGTTCCGGTGCCTACGCCGACTCCAACGCCTAGTGCAACACCTACTGCGACGCCGACTCCGACGCCGACTCCAACATTTACTACACCAGTTAGACCAACATCATTTAATGATCTCTTAGAAAAGATCGACGGTGTTTCATATTGGGCATGGGCGACAAGTGCGGAAAAGATCAAAAATGCCAGTGAGTCATCAATCGAGGTAGAGGTGTTGTTTGGACCAAATACTCCTGTGATTGAACATAACACTCTCAGGGCGGTACAACTTGTCTCGAAGGTGTATTCAGGGGCACCTTCGCCGAAGAAAGTAGTCGCAATCTATTTCTCTTATGAAGATCGGGCGTGGGGCCAGTCAACTTTTGGAAGATATGGATATAGACCTAGCGGTAATGAAACTGTAAACATGTGCCAGACACCGTTAACTTGTTGGGGTGCGATGGCAGAGATCGACTACAAAGGCACTGGAATTTTGTTGATGAGCGTGAATGATCCATCAAGAATTGATAAGGCTCATACCTCAGGACCGTTGCAAGCCCACGAGTTTGCACACACATTTCAGCTCACTCAATTTCTGGGAACACCAAAAGAGGTCAATACATACTGTTGTGTAAAGCAATATCTGCCGTGGTGGACAGTCGAGGGCGGCGCACTCTTTGTCGAGGCATCAGCTATGAATTCTGACTCATATGAGGGTTACAAGGTATGGATGTCTAGAGCATTGAGCGATTTCAAAGGCAATGATCGAGAAACTTTCACAAAGAATTGGTTTGAGAATTTCCTACAGCCAGCCAGCACCTCACTCTGGGGGTCTCAGCAGTATCAATGGAAAATCTATTCGGGTGGCGCGCTAGTTGAGCAGATTTTCGTGGCAATCAAGGGGCCAGATATAAGCATGAAGCTCATGCAAGATGTTGCTACGGGACTTACCTGGCCAGAAGCTTTTGAGAAGAATTTTGGAATCAGCTGGAGTGCAGCGTTACCAATACTTTCAGAGGCACTTGTCGCGATGATTGCGAAATCTTAACCTCGCACTTGATCGGCTAAATTTACGCGGACCTCAGAGGCTAGTTGGTTTACCGGAAACTTGCTGCTCAAGTTCCTTAAGCTTTTCACGAAGATGTGCGATCTCCTCTTTCGTTACTTGTCCATCTGCAGTCATGTCATCGACCTCGTGGACGATTGCACCTAGCTGTTTCAGCTTTTCATTCT
>CAZNUC010000111.1:0-1258 GCA_964576165.1 uncultured Candidatus Planktophila sp.
AATACCTATTGCAGATGCGTGAGAAGCAGAAGTGCGCACGTATCTACGGTGTTCTTGAAAAGCAGTTCCGTGGTTACTACGAAGAGGCTAACCGCAAGCAGGGTAAGACTGGTGAGAACCTACTTATTCTTCTTGAGACACGTCTTGATAACGTCGTATTCCGCGCAGGTTTTGCAAAGAGCCGTGACATGGCGCGCCAAATGGTTCGCCACGGTCACTTCTTGGTCAACGGTAAGAAGGTAAACATTCCTTCATTCCGCGTCTCTGCGATGGACATCATTGATGTTCTTCCAAAGTCACTTGATCTCACACCATTTATCGTTGCAAGTGCAGAACTCGGCGAGAAGTCAGTTCCAGCATGGATGGAGGTTGTTGGTTCGAAGATGAGAATCATCATCCACGGTCTCCCAGCCCGCGCAGTGATCGATACTCAAGTTCAAGAACAACTCATTGTTGAGCTTTACAGCAAGTAATTTTTAAGACCCCAATCTAGGAAATCAAATAGTGGATTTCCGCGAGAAGAAAGAGGAGCAGCAGTGCTAATTGCACAACGTCCCACCCTCAGTGAAGAAGTAATCTCAGAGAACCGCTCACGTTTCATCATTGAACCGCTTGAGCCTGGTTTTGGATACACACTCGGCAACTCAATGCGCCGTACATTGCTTTCATCTATTCCAGGTGCAGCAGTGACAAGCATTCGCGTCGCCGGTGCCCTACACGAGTTCACCACTCTTGAAGGCGTCAAGGAAGACCTCACAGATATCGTCTTGAACATCAAGAACTTGGTGCTTTCAAGTGATAACGATGAGCCAAGCGTTGTCTATATTCGCAAGTCAGGTGCTGGCGCTGTTACAGGTGCCGATATTGCAGTCCCTGCAGGCGTTGAGGTACATAACCCAACACTTCACATTGCAACCCTGAACGACAAGGCAAACCTTGAAATCGAACTTACTGTCGAGCGCGGCCGTGGCTATGTCACCGCTGTTCAGAACAAGCAAGCTGGAGCTGAAATCGGACGCATTCCAGTTGACTCAATCTATTCACCAGTACTGAAGGTGACATACAAGGTTGAAGCGACTCGCGTCGAGCAGCGCACAGACTTCGATCGTCTCGTTGTTGACGTTGAGACAAAGCCTTCAATGAAGCCACGCGATGCTGTCGCCTCCGCTGGCCGCACACTCGTTGAGCTCTTTGGTCTTGCACGCGAACTTAATCTTGATGCTGAAGGTATCGAGATGGGGCCATCTGTTATGGATGC
>CAZNUC010000112.1:0-1060 GCA_964576165.1 uncultured Candidatus Planktophila sp.
CGCCTGCTGGAAGTTCGAAGCCTTCTTCAGATTCGAAGATCTTTACGCCGATAACTTTGCCTGACTCACCGTGTGGAACCTTAAGTGAGGTATCGCGAACTTCGCGAGCCTTCTCACCAAAGATTGCACGGAGCAAGCGCTCTTCAGGAGTTAACTCGGTCTCTCCCTTAGGAGTTACCTTTCCGACCAAGATGTCGCCAGGAACTACATCGGCGCCAACGCGAATAATTCCGCGCTCATCTAGATCTGCAAGAACTTCCTCTGAAACGTTAGGGATATCGCGAGTGATCTCTTCGGCACCTAGCTTGGTGTCGCGAGCATCAACTTCGTACTCTTCAATGTGAATTGATGTCAGCACATCATCTTGTACAAGGCGTTGCGAAAGAATAATCGCATCCTCGTAGTTGTGACCTTCCCATGACATAAATGCAATCAAGAGGTTCTTTCCAAGAGCCATCTCACCGTTTTCGGTACATGGGCCATCGGCAATTACTGAACCTAATTCAACTTTCTGACCGGTGCTTACAACAACCTTCTGGTTATATGAAGTTCCTTGGTTAGAACGCGTGAACTTTGCAAGAGAGTATGTCTGGTAAGTGCCGTCATCTGCCATCACTGTGACTGAGTCAGCATCTACCTCTGTAACGACACCTGGCTTAGTTGCCGTTACGACATCGCCAGCATCAACTGCTGCGCGGAACTCCATACCGGTACCGATAAGTGGAGCCTCTGCACGCATCAATGGAACTGACTGACGCATCATGTTAGAACCCATGAGTGCACGGTTAGCATCATCATGCTCGAGGAACGGAATCATTGCTGTTGCAACAGAAACCATCTGACGAGGTGAGACGTCCATGTAATCAACTTCGTCAGCGATAATGTATTCAACTTCTCCACCACGACGACGAACAAGTACACGTGCTTCTGCGAAGTGATTGTCTTCAGTCAAAGGTGCATTTGCCTGAGCGATGATGTGCTCATCTTCTTCATCAGCTGTGAGGTAATCAACTTGATCTGTTACGCGACCCTTAACAACCTTGCGGTAAGGAGTCTCGAT